>CAMVAV010000072.1 GCA_947165595.1 uncultured Clostridia bacterium
TGGTTGCGGTTGCCGTAGGTGGACTCCATGAGCACGTAGTCCGCGTGCGTCAGCAGCTTCGGCGCGCGCAGGATCGGCTGCGCCTCGTTGCCGATATCGCCCGAGAACACCACCGTCTTGATGACGTCGCCCTCGGTCAGCACCATCGTGATGCTCGCCGAGCCGAGCAGATGCCCCGCGTCGGTGAACGTGACCTCCACGCCCTCGCACAGCTCCACGGTCTGGTCGTAATCGCAGGTGCGCAGGTACTGGATCGTCTCCTGCGCGTCCGCGATGGTATAGAGCGGCTCGATCTGCTCGCGTCCGGCGCGCTGTCCCTTGCGGTTGGTATACTCCGCCTCGCTCTCCTGAATGTTCGCGGAGTCGAGCAGCATGATCTCCAGCAGCCGCGCGGTCAGGCGCGTCGTCAGGATTTCCCCCTTGAAGCCCTGCTTCACCAGCAGCGGCAGCCGGCCCGAGTGGTCGATATGGGCGTGCGTGACGAGCACATAGTCGACCTCGCCGGGCGCGAACGGCAGATTTCTGTTGTCCTGCTCATCCTTCCCCTGCTGCAGACCGCAGTCGATCAGGATGCGCTTTCCGTTTACCTCGACGCAGTGGCACGACCCGGTCACGGCTCGATCCGCGCCGTAAAAGTACAGTCTCATCGCTTTCCTCCCCGTTTTGCACAAATGTCCCTTGCAATCTGTGATTGTATTTTAGCACATATGTACAGGATATGCAAGTGTGTCGACGCCTTCGCCCCACTTTTTTTACAATCCGTTCACAGAATTGCGTTTGCATATTGCATTCCCGCGTGCTATACTGTAAAAGTCTTATTTTGTGCACATCCCGAAAGGAAGTAGTTACACCATGGGCCTCTTTACCAAGATATTCGGAACCTACAGCCAGCGCGAGCTCAAGAGCATCACCCCCATCGCGGACAAGATCGAGGCGATGGCGGACCAGTACGCCGCGATGAGCGACGCGGAACTGCAGGCGAAAACGCCGGAATTCAAGCAGCGCCTCGCGAACGGCGAAACGCTGGACGACATTCTGCCCGAGGCGTTTGCCACCGTGCGCGAGGCGGCGAAGCGCGTCATCGGGCTCTATCCCTACCGCGTGCAGCTCATCGGCGGCGTGGTGCTCCACCAGGGGCGCATCGCCGAGATGAAAACCGGTGAAGGAAAAACACTTGTCGCCGTGCTTCCCTCCTATCTCAACGCCCTTGCCGGCGAGGGCGTCCACATCGTCACGGTCAACGACTACCTCGCCAAGCGCGACAGCGAGTGGATGGGCAAGATCCACCGCTTCCTCGGCCTGAGCGTCGGACTCATCGTCCACGATCTCAACAGCGACGAGCGCCGCGCCGCCTACGCCGCCGACATCACCTACGGCACCAACAACGAGATGGGCTTCGACTATCTGCGTGACAACATGGCGATCTTCGCCAGCGAGCTCGTCCAGCGCGGCCACGCCTTTGTCATCGTGGACGAGGTGGACTCCATCCTCATCGACGAGGCGCGCACGCCGCTGATCATCTCCGGCATGGGAGAAAAGTCGACCGAGATGTACTCCCGTACGGAGAGCCTTGTCGCGCGCTTCCGCAAAAAGGTCATCGCGGAGACGGACGAAAAGGCGGAGGAGGACGAGGCGGAGACCGCGGACTATATCGTGGACGAGAAGGCGAAGACCGCGACGCTGACCGCGAACGGCGTGAAGAAGGTCGAGGAATTCTTCGGGCTTGAAAACCTCTCCGACCCCGAGAACTCCACCATCGCCCACCACGTCAACCAGGCGATCAAGGCGCACGGCGTCATGAAGCGCGACATCGACTACGTTCTCAAGGACGGCGAGGTTGTCATCGTCGACGAGTTCACGGGCCGCCTCATGTTCGGACGCCGCTACAGCGAGGGCCTGCATCAGGCGATCGAGGCGAAGGAGCACGTCACCGTCGCCCGCGAGAGCAAGACGCTCGCTACCATCACCTTCCAGAACTATTTCCGCCTCTACCGCAAGCTCTCCGGCATGACCGGTACGGCTCTGACGGAGGAAGAGGAATTCGGCACCATCTACAACCTCGATATCATCGAGATCCCGACCAACCGCCCGCTGGCGCGCAAGGACGATCCCGACGTGGTCTTCAAGACCGAGGCGGCGAAGTACCGCGCGGTGATCCGGCAGGTCAAGGAGTGCCACGAGAAGGGGCAGCCCGTGCTGGTGGGTACGGTCTCGATCGAGAAGAACGAAAAGCTCTCCTACCTGCTCCAGCGCGAGGGCATCAAGCACAACCTCTTAAACGCGAAGAACCACGAAAAGGAAGCCGAGATCGTCGCGCAGGCGGGCAAGCTGGGCGCGGTGACGGTCGCGACGAACATGGCGGGCCGCGGCACCGATATCATGCTGGGCGGAAACGCCGACTACATGGCGCGCGCCGACCTGCGCAAGGCGGGCCTGAGCGACGAGGTGATCGCCGAGGCGACCGGCTACGCCGACACCGACAATCAGGAGGTGCTGGACGCGCGCAAAATGTTCGCGGACGCGCTGGCAAAGCACCGCGAGGAGATCAAGGGCGAGGCGGAGAAGGTCCGCGAGGCGGGCGGCCTCTTCATCATCGGCACCGAGCGCCATGACTCCCGCCGCATCGACAACCAGCTCCGCGGACGCGCCGGCCGCCAGGGCGACCCGGGCGAGACGCGCTTCTACCTCTCGCTGGACGACGACCTGATGCGTCTGTTCGGCGGCGACCGCATCACGGGTCTGATGGACCGTTTCGACATGGACGAGGACACGCCCATCGACGCCAAGATGCTCTCGAAGTCCATCGAAAACGCGCAGACGAGCGTAGAGTCCCGCAACTTCCAGTCCCGTAAATCCGTTCTGGAATACGACGACGTGATGAACAAGCAGCGCGAGATCATCTACGGTCAGCGCAAGCAGGTGCTCGACGGCCTCGACATCAAGGAAACGGTGTTCGGCTTTATCCGCAGCGGCATCGAGAACTGCGTCGTCATCGCCCTCGGCGAGCATGGCAAGGTCACGCCGGAGACCGCCGCGGACGCGCTCAAGGCATGCGAAGGCATGTATTTTCCGCGCGGCGCGGTGGATGCCGCGTCCCTGTCGGAGCTGACCCCCGAGGAGCTGACCGACCGGCTGGTCGAGGCGTCCGAGAAATTCTACAACGCGAAGGAGCAGGCCTTGGGCTCCCCGATCATGCGCGAGCTGGAACGCGTGGTCATGCTGCGCGTGGTGGACGAGTACTGGATGGACCACATCGACGCGATGCAGGAGCTGCGTCAGGGCGTCCGGCTCCAGGCGTTCGCCAACAAGAACCCCGTGGACGAGTACAAGCGCATCTCCCTCGACATGTTTGAGGAGATGATCGCCGCCATCCAGAACGAGACGGTGCGCCGCATCTTCTCCGCCCGCGTCAAGACGGAGGCGGAGGTCAAGCGCGAGCGCGTGGCGGAGGGCATCAACGCCACCACCGCCGGCGACGGCACGGTCAAAAAGCAGCCGCGCAAGGTCAGGAAGATCGGGCGCAATGACCCCTGCCCCTGCGGAAGCGGCAAAAAATACAAGCAGTGCTGCGGGAGATAAGGCTCCTATGGCTTTCACCGAACACAACGTAAACGGTTTGATCTTCGATACCGCCGACGGGCTCAGCGCCGTGGGCGGTATCCGTCACGCGTTCACCACGCGGCTCGGCGGCGTCAGCCCCGCGCCGTGCGACTCGCTCAACTTCTTTGAAAACCACGGCGACAGCGTGGAAAACGTCCGCGAGAACTATCGCCTGTTGGGCGAGGCGACGGGGCTGGACATGTCCCGCGCCGCCGGCTGCCGCCAGATCCACAGCGACCGCGTGCGCTTCCTCCGTGCGGAGGACGCGGGGCGTCTGCTCTACGCCGAGCGGCCCTACGACGCGGACGCCATGCTGACTGACGTGCCCGGGCTGCCGCTGGTCGTCTACAGCGCGGACTGCTGCACCATTTTGCTCTACGATCCGACCTGCCGCTGCGTCGGCGCGATCCACGCGGGCTGGAAGGGCACGGCGCTGGGCATCGCGCTCAAGACGCTCGTCGCCATGATGAGCGCCTACGGGGCGGACCCCATGACCATCCGTGCCGCCATCGGCCCCTCCATCGGCGCGTGCTGCTTTGAGACCGACGCCGACGTGCCGGACGCCATCCGCGCCGAGCTGTCCGAGAGTGCCGACCGCTTCATCGTCAGGGGCGAAGGCGGCAAGTACCACGTCGATCTGAAGCAGATCAACCGTCTTTGGCTGCTGCGCGGCGGACTGGACCCGCGCAACGTCGAGGTCCATCCGGACTGCACCATGTGCCGTCCCGAGCGCTACTGGTCGCATCGCCGGATGGGCGCGCGGCGCGGCGGCCAGATCGCCGTCATCGCGCTGGAGGACGAAGCATGAGACGCTGGTGCTCGCTTTTGCCCGCGCTGGCGCTCTGCCTGTCGCTGACCGCCTGCTGGGAGGCGGAGCCCCCCCAGGAGCCGCAGGACTTCTGGCAGCTGGAGCCGGTCGCGGCGGAGCCCGCGCCGGAGCGCAGCGCCAAAGCGGACCGCTTCACGCTTCCCTATCTGAGCAGTCAGACGATGGACCCCATCGCCTGCTCCGACGGCGTGCAGCAGGTGGTCGGCTCGCTGCTCTACGAGGGCCTGTTTTCGCTCGACGAGAGCTTTGCCCCGCAGTCACGCCTGTGCGCCTCCTATTCGCGCAGCTCGAACGGGCTGACCTACACCTTCAGCCTGCGCGGCGGCGTCACGTTCTCGAACGGCGCCGCGTTCACCGCCTCCGACGTGCTCGCCTCCTACCGGCGCGCGCAGGCGTCGGAGCGCTATTCCGCCCGGTTTGAAAACGTCGCGTCGATGCGCGTGAACCGCGGCGCCTTTGTCGTTACGCTCAAGCAGGCGGACAGCGCGTTCCCCGCCCTGCTCGACATTCCCATCGTCAAATCCGGCACCGAGAAGGACCCCGTCCCGCTCGGAACGGGGCCGTACCTCTTCCTGAGCGACGGTGAGGAGACCTGCCTCGTCCGCAACGAGCTCTGGTGGGGCGGGACCGCGGCGTACCCGGAACGGATCGCGCTCGTCTCCGCCAAGGATACGGACACCGCCGCCTATCTCTTTTCCGCGGGGCAGGCGCATCTGCTCCTGACAGACCTTCTCTCGGAGACCTCCGCCGCCGCGCTCGGCGGGGTCGACCGGACGGACGCGCCGACGGCCACCCTGCTCTTTCTCGGCTTCAACACGAAAAACGCCGCGCTGTCGAACGCGAAGCTGCGCGCCGCGATGGGTACGGCGATCGACCGAAACGCGCTCGTCGAAACGCTGCTGGCGAATCACGCGACGGCGGCGCAGTTCCCGGTCTCCCCGCTCTCGGCGCTCTACCCCGCGGGGCTGGACGTCCCCTTCGACTCCGGCGCGTACGCGGAAGCGCTCGCTTCGGAAATGACCGGCGTCTCCGCGCAGCCGATGGAGCTGACGCTGCTCGTCAACGAGGAGAACCCCTTCAAGCTGGCGCTCGCCGAGCACCTGGCGCAGAAGCTGACCGCGGCGCATGTCACCGTCACGCCCCGCGCCCTGCCGTGGGCGGAATACGTCTCGGCTCTGGAGCGCGGCGATTTCACGCTCTGGCTCGGCGAGGTCCGGCTCACGCCCGACTGGGACATCACGCCGCTCGTCGGCACGTCCGGCGCGCTCAATTACGGCAAATTCAGCGACGCCGCGCTCGACACGGCGCTCAAGGCGTTTCTCGCGAAGGAGAGCGCGTCGACCGCCGCAACGCTCTACAACCGCTTCGCGGAGGAGGCGCCCATCCTCCCGCTCGTGTTCAAGTCGGTCTCGGTCCTCACGCCGGAGGGCATGATCGAGGGCATGTCGCCCACGGCGGCAAGGCCGCTCAACGGGCTGGAAAACTGGACGATCCGCATCTCATAGCCGGTCAAAGCCTCCGCAGACAGAGCCGTTGAATTTTGAAGCAAAACGAGGCTGTGGAAAACGGGAAACGCTCCCGCCTTCCGCAGCCTCGCTTCTTATATCGTGCGCCTGCGCGCCTCCGCCCTGCCGCTGCCGCGGCGTCAGTACTGGCGCACCACGGCGGTCACCCTGCCGAGGATCGAGCACTCCGTCCCGTCGATGGGCTGATAGTCCGGGTTCGCGGGCAGCAGCCAGATGTGCCCGTCCCTTCGGCTGAAGGTCTTGACCGTCGCCTCGTCGCCCAGCAGCGCCACGACGATCTCGCCGCTGCGCGCCGTCTGCTGCCGGTGGACGATGACCAGGTCGCCGGGCAGGATGCCGACGCCGAGCATCGACTCCCCGCGCACGCGCAGGGCAAAATACTCGTCCTCGCGCCCGCCCGCGTCGAATACCAGATAATCCTCGATGCATTCCTGCGCCAGGATCGGGCTGCCCGCGGCAACGTCGCCCACGATCGGCACGCGCTTCGGCTGCGGCGCGGTCTCCGCCGTCCGCTTCGTCGCCGCCGCAGGCGCGGGTGCGGGTGCCGCGTCCCTGTCCGCGGGGGCGATGGCGCGCCCCTTGAACGCCCCCTTTTCGATATAGCCCAGCTCGGCGAGATTTTTGAGGTGGAAGTGCACCGTCGACGGCGACTTGAGCCCCACCGCGTCCCCGATCTCGCGCACCGAGGGCGCATAGCCGTTTTCCCGGATGCTCTCCAGAATAAAGCGGTAAATGCGCTGCTGCATCTCCGAGCGTTTGCTCATAGGACCGTCCCCCCACATCGTTATGTTTTTCAAATTATAGCACAGCTTTTGCAAAAATGCAACATCTGTTTGATATAATTGGCAATCTTTTCTTCCCGGACGATCCCCCACGGGGACTTGCGAAGCAGGCGGCATTTTGTTATACTGAGTCTAAGGAAGCGCTGAATAAATCCCCGCGCACGTCTTGACGGCATCTTTTCCGTCTTGACTGCGCCAAAAATCCTTGAAATACGTTAGTATTCCTGCGGCTTTTTGGCTTGCAAGACGAAAAATCTGCTCGCCAATCCGCACACGTTGATTTAATCAGCGCTTCCCTAACGCTCGGTTTTCCCGGAAAGAAGGGTATAAAAAGTGTATCATTTGAAACGGACCGCTTCTCTTATGCTGACGCTTGTGCTCGCCCTGCTGCTCTGCCCCCGGGCGTCCGCCGCGCACGCCGTCGTCGGCCACGCGCTGTACACCGACATTGTGGCAAAAATCGACGGGCACGCGCTGCGCTCCTACAACATCAAGGGCAACATCGCGGTCGTGGCGGAGGAGCTGAACAAGCACGGCATGTACGTCACGTGGAACGCCTCCTCGCATACGCTCCTCATCACCCGCGAGCCGTGGAGCCTGCATCCCCAGCCCGCCGCCGGGCAGGATTACCGGCCGCAGCCGCTCACCCATCCCATCGGCTCGGAGGCGGAGGCGATCTATGAGACAGACATCCGGACCTTTGTGGACGGCAAACGGGTGGACAGCTTCAACATCGGAGGCAAGACGCTGGTCTTTCTCAAGGACCTCTCCGCCTTCGGAAAGGTCACATGGGACGCGTCGACGCGCACCAGCAGCCTGACGCTCTACGACAACAGTCCCAAACAGCCGCTCCATGTCCTGATGTATCATGACATTATGGATATCCGCCCCGAGGCGGCGGGCAGCTGGACGACCACACCGGAGCTCTTCCGCGCGGATCTGCAGTGGCTGAAGCAAAACGGCTACGTCTCCTATCTGCCCGGCGAGCTTGCCGCCGGCGTTCCCATCGCGGACAAGGCGGTCCTGATCACCTTTGACGACGGCTACGCGAGCAACCTCACCTACGCCCTGCCGCTGCTCCGGGAATACGGCATGAAGGCAGTGATCTCCATCATCGGCGAGCGCATCACCAACGAGGTGGATACCTTCCTCACCTGGGACATGTGCCGGGAGCTTGCCGCGTCCGGGATCATCGAGCTCGGCTCGCACACCTACGACCTGCACGAGGGCATCGGCCGCCTGCAATGGGAAAGCGAGGAAAGCTACGGCAGACGCGTGTTTCCGGACATTGAGCGCAGCAAGTCCGTCATGAAGCAGGAGATCGGGAAGGAGCCGCTGCTGTTTGCCTATCCCCACGGGACGGTCGAGCCGTGGGCGGAGGATTTTCTGCGGCAGAACTTCTCCGTCACCGTCACGTCGGAATCCGGCACGGCGGATCTTGCCAACGGGCTGTACGGCCTGCCGCGCTACAACATCAACGCACGGCAGACCGCGATCTGGCATCTCTCCGGCGGGAACGCGTCCGGGCAATGAGCGGAGCGCGCCGCGGCGCTTCCGTTCCGCGGCAAATGCCTTGTGACAAATTTAACTTTGTCCTTGACACCATGCGCGGAAACGAGTAAAATGTTTTTTGGATTTTTTAGGGGGCTGTAAGGGGATGCCCCCTGTGGAACCCGAATTCCCATTTTGATAGATCAAAATGAAAACAGGAGGAAACCATGCCGCCAATTATGATATCCCCCGCCGTTCTGGTGATCGGGATCATCGTGTTGCTGGCCCTTGGCGTCCTTCTCGGTATCTGGATCAGGAAACAAGAGGAAAAAAAAGCGGAACTGACCATCGCGGACGCCGAACAAAAGGCACTGCAAATCGAAAACGACGCGCACAAGCGTGCCGAGAGCAAGAGCAAGGAGATGCTGCTCGAGGCAAAGGAAGAGATCATGCGTGTGCGCAACGAAGCCGAGAAGGAGAACAAGGAACGCCGCGCCGACCTGCAAAAGCAGGAGCGCCGCCTGCAGCAGAAGGAAGAAAACATCGACCGCAAGACCGAGACCCTGGAAAAGAAGGAAGAGGCTCTCAACCAAAAGCATGCCGCGCTTGACAAGGAGAACGAGGAGATCAAGATCATCAAGCGCAGCCAGACCGAGATGCTGGAGCGCATCTCCGGCTTCACCGCCGACGAGGCGAAGAGGTACCTGATCGAACAGGTCGAGAGCGAAGTCACCCACGAGACCGCCCTCAAGATCAAGGAGATCGAACAGCGCGCCCGCGACGAGGCCGATTCCCGCGCCCGCGAGATCATCGCCACCGCCGTGCAGCGCTGCGCCGCGGATCATGCCGCCGAGATCACCGTCAGTGTGGTTCCCCTGCCCAATGACGAGATGAAGGGCCGTATCATCGGGCGCGAAGGCCGCAACATCCGCACCATCGAGACCATGACGGGCGTCGACCTCATCATCGACGACACGCCCGAGGCGATCACGGTCTCCTGCTTCGAGCCCGTGCGGCGCGAGGTCGCCCGCATTGCTTTGGAAAAGCTCATCGCCGACGGGCGCATCCACCCGACGCACATCGAGGAAATGGTCGCCAAGGCGCGCCGCGAGGTCGACGCCGTGATCAAATCCGAGGGCGAGCGCGCGATCCTGGAGACCGGCGTGCGCGGCGTGAATCCCGAGCTTGTGAAGATGCTCGGCCGGCTCCACTACCGCACGAGCTACGGTCAAAACGTCCTGCAGCACTCCATCGAGGTCAGCCACCTCTCCGGCATGATCGCCGCCGAGCTCGGCGCCGACGTCACCGCCGCCAAGCGCGCGGGCCTGCTGCACGACATCGGCAAGTCCGTCGACCACGAGATGGAGGGCACGCATGTCTCCCTCGGCGTGGAGTTCATGCGCAAGTTCCACGAGAAGGACGACATCATCCACGCGGTGCACGCGCACCACAACGACATCGAACCGACGACGGTGCTCGACTTCATCGTGCAGGCCGCCGACGCGATCTCCGCGGGGCGGCCCGGCGCAAGACGCGAGAATCTGGAGAATTACATCAAGCGTCTCGAGCAGCTTGAGGAGATCACGGGCAGCTTCCCCGGCGTGGAGAAGAGCTACGCGATCCAGGCGGGGCGCGAGGTGCGCGTCATGATCAAGCCGGAGGTCGTCAGCGAGGACGAAATGATCATCCTCGCCCACGATATCGCCAAGCGCATCGAGGACGAGATGGAGTACCCCGGGCAGATCAAGGTCAACGTCATCCGCGAGGTCAAGGCGGTCGAATACGCCAAGTGACAATTAAAACAGAGGCTTCCCGCACAGGGAGCCTCTGTTTTTTTTCGTCTATGTCTCGATGTATGCCGCGGCGGCGTAGCCCACGCGCTCGAGGAAATGCACGACGTACCAGCCCTCCCACTCGCCGTAGACCGTGACGTCCGAGCCGTTTGGCATCATCGCCAGTACCGTCCCCTGCGTGCCCGGATAATCGCGCAGACGCAGCGGCGAGCCGCCCGTCGTGACAATGCCCTGGCGCACAGGGCCCGGCTCGATGAACGGAAGCCCGAAGAACTCGGTCAGCGCCTTCGCCAGCGCGCGGGCGATCTGGGCGCGGCTGCTTTCGATCCAAAGCGCGTCGGCGTAGTTGTCGTGATAGCCGATCTCGATGAGGTTGGCGGGGTAGATCGGCTGGCGCACCTCGCCGAGCGAGGTCGTCTGCTGCGTGCGCACACGGTCGGGCAGCGGGTAGACCCTGCGCAGCTCGTCGGCAAAGAGCTCCGCCGCCTTGCGGCCGAGAGCGCTCGTGGGATAGTAGAACACGATGATGCCGCGGTTGCGCCCCTCGCTGCCCGGTCCGGACGCGTTGGAGTGCAGCGCGAGGTAAAAATCGAAGCCGCCGAGGCTGTTTGCCTGCCGGATGGAGCTGGCGGCGGTCATGTCCGGCGTGTTGCGCACCCATTGGATGCCGTTGGAAAGCAGATACGGCTCCAGCTCGTCGGCAAGGAGGTTCATGTTGTACTCCTCGCTGCCGCTGCCTGTGATGTAGGGATTGCTCTCCTGCGTGGACGGGCTGAGATAGATCTTCGGCATGGAACGCCCTCCTTTTCTGTTCTGTCCCATCTTATGCGCGGGACGCAGAAAAGGTTTCCGCGGCGTTCACGGCCGGTCTGTACCGCGGCGGGTCATCTGGGGACGGAGACGCCCTTTTCGGAGAAGTATTTCACCGCGCCGGGATGATACGGCACGGGCGTATAGGAGGCGGCAAAGCTCAGGTCGAGCTCGGCGCCCTTCCCGTTCGCCGCGGCGATCTCCTCCGCGTTGTCGAACACGGTGGAAACGAAGTTGTAGACGTCGCTGTCCGCCACGTCGCTGCGCGCGGCGATCAGCGCGGCGACGGCAACCGTCGTGACGTCGCCGTCCGTTCCGTAGACTTCCTTCGGGATGACGCTTTTGCTGTAGTAGGGCGATTCTGCCGTCAGCTGCTCAATGTGCGCGTCATCCAGGCTGACGAAGTAGATTTGTTCGGTCTCGGCAAGCTTTGTGACCGCCTCGGTCGGCGCGCCCGCCACGATGAAGGCGGCGACGAGCTTTCCCGCGCGCAGGGCGTCGAGGCTGTCGGTAAAGGACTGATAGGCGGGATTGATCCCCGTGTCGGCGTCGATGCCGTAGGCGTGCAGGATATCGACCGCGTTGAAGTACACGCCCGAGCCCGCCGCGCCGATGGAAACGTTCCTGCCCGCGAGGTCCGTCACGCTCTTGATGTCAGGGTCCAGCGTGACGATCTGCACCTGCTCCATGTAGAGCTGCGCCACAATGGAGTAGCAGTCCACCTTTTTCTCGAACAGCCGCGTCCCGTGGTATCCGTAGGAGGCGACGTCGGACTGCGTAAAGGCAAGCTGCGCGTCGCCGGACTGCAGGCTCTCGATATTGACCTTGGAGCCGCCGGACTCGATCACCGTGACCTTCGTCGGGCTCCTTTCGCTGACCTTCGCGGCGAGAAGCCTGCCAAAGCTGTAGTACGTACCGCCGCTGTTTCCGGTGGCGAGCGTCAGCTCGCCCGCTTCCTTGCTTTCTCCGCAGGCCGCGAGGCAGAACACCGCCGCCGCGGCCAGGATCATCGCTGCCAGCCTCTTCATGGACACGCCCTCTTTCCGGCAATCTGATTTTTCGCGCAGCGCGCTTCTTTTAACAATAAGTATTGTAGCGGCAGCGCATGCATTATTCAAGAGTTTTCTTTCCGATTTGCGCCGATATTCTGTCTTTTCTACCATTTTCCGCAAAAGAGCGCCTCCCCCGGAAAAGAAACCGGGGAAGGCGCTCTGCGAATTGTCTTTTCTTGCTGCCCCGCCAAGCTTACGCGGACTTTTTCTTGAGCTCCAGCTTCTCGATCAGGAACACGCCGACGAGAATCGCGATACCGATGATATCGGTCACGGTACCCGGATAGATCATCAGCAGACCGCCCGCGACGCAGAGAACGCGGAAGATCATGTTCATGTCCTTGACGAAGTAGCCGATCATGCCGACGGAGATCGACAGCATACCGAGCGTCGCCGTGACAACGACCAGAACGACCTCCAGGGCCGTGGTGTCGATGAAGAGCATCGCCGGGTTGAACGCGAAGATGTACGGGATGATGAACGCGGCGATCGCGAGGCGCGTCGCGTTGAACGCGGTGCGCATCGGCGGCGCCTTGGCGATCGCGGAGCCGGCGTACGCCGCCAGAGCGACCGGCGGGGTGATGTCCGCCACGATGCCGAAGTAGAAGCAGAACATATGCGCCGCCATCATCGGCAGGCCCATACCGGCCGGTCCGAGGATCGGCGCGCAGGTCGTCGCCATGATGATGTAGTTCGCGGTGGTCGGAACGCCCATGCCCAGCACCACGCAGCAGAGCATCGTCAGCACGAGGGCGATGATGATGCGCCCGCCGGCGAGGTTGACGATGGCGCTGATGAGCACCTGGCCGAGGCCGGTCATCGTCACGACGCCGGCGATGATGCCCGCCATGCCGCAGGCGATGGCGACAGAGAGCGTGTTTTTGCCGCCGTTTTCAAACGCGTCGATCACGATGGGCAGGCTCTTCTTGTTGGGGATGCTGATGAAGTAGTTCGCCGCCATGATCGCGCAGGCAATGCCGACGCAGAGCTTCGAGCCGTTCTCGCCCATGAAGGTGCCGACCTCCCAGGAGCGCGCGAAGAACGTCATGTAGAGCAGCGGGAGCAGGGGCACCGCCATCAGCAGCGCCTTCTTGCCCGTCTCGCGGCTGATCATCGCCACGACCAGGCAGTAGAGGATCGCGTAGACCGCCGCGGTCGCCATGGTGAAGCCCACCATGATCATGTAGACCAGAACGACCAGCGGGAGGATCAGGTAGATCTTCGGCAGAACGTCCTTGCCCTTGGGCAACTGCTCGCGCGGAATGCCGTGCAGCTTCAGCTTCTTCGCCATGAAGTGGACCATCAGGAAGATGCCGAGGAAGTACAGGAACGCGGGCAGGATGGCGCGCACGATGATGTCCTTGTACGGAACGCCGACCATCTCCGCCATCAGGAACGCCGCCGCGCCCATGATCGGCGGCA
>CAMVAV010000073.1 GCA_947165595.1 uncultured Clostridia bacterium
CACGGGGACATTTACCGTTGCGTCCCTGTAGCGCAGCGTGAAGGCCAGTTCCCAGGAACCGTCCGAGAGATGATCTTCGTCTGCACTGAGCCCTTGGAAGGCAAAATTCGCGTGGCGACGGAAGAAGAACAGCGGTAACTCGCTTTCGATCTCCACGAGGTATCGCATCTGGTTTTCGGGAAGCCCGGCCCGATCCCAATGCATTTGGACGGAGCCGGAGCCATAATCAAGCGGGTCGAAGTAATCATCGAAATCGACGCCGAGCGGCAGCGGCTCGCCGTCGTCTCGCGTCAGCGTAAACGCCACTGTCAAATGGTGGCGGTCTCCGAAAACCGCGTCCGCGGTCAACGTATAGCCGTCTGACGTGGCGGACGCGCTCACCGGATGCCCGACGTCGTCGATGATCTCCGTCCGCGAGCTTCTGAAGAGCGGTGCGAACAGGTTGCTGATGCTGCCCTGCGTCGCCTCCGCAAAGCCCGCAAGCAGCAGCGAGATCACCGCGGCGAGCAGCAGGGGACGGATGTGCCGCCGATGCTTGCGCTCGGGTCTTGCCCCGGCAACCAGTTTTTCATCGACGTCGCCCATGAGTTGATACATAGTCAGTGCCTTCACAGTTCAAACCCTCCCTTTTGCAGGTGCTCGCGCAGCGCCGCGCGGGTTCGGCCGAGCGATTTGCTGACCGCGTTCTCCTTCATGCCGAAGCGCTCAGCGATGTTCGCCACGCTGTCGGAGTACCAGTAGCGGCACAGAAAAAGCTGGCGGTTCCGCTCGGGAAGCTGCCGCAAAAAAGCGTTGATCGCGGCGAGCACTTCCTGCCGCTCGACCGAACCCTCCACGTCCTCCGAGCCGGAGACGCACTCCGAGAGCTCGTCGAGGATCGCGGGGACTTCGCCGCCGCCGCGCTTTTCGGCGGTATTTCTCTGACAGCGGTCAAGAGCGAGGTTGCGCGTCAGCCTGCCGAGAAAGGCGGAGAGGATCGACGGGCGGTGCGGCGGCATGGCGTTCCAGGCATTCAGCCAGGTGTCGTTGACGCACTCCTCCGCGTCCTCGCGGCTGTGTAAGATGTTCCATGCAATGGCGGAGCAGTAGCTCCCGTATCGCTCGCTCGTCGCGGGAATGGCACGCTCCGACCGCGCCCAGTACAGTTCAATGATCTCGGTGTCCTGCAAGATAACGCCTCCTTTTGGCTGTCCCCACTATCATACACGAAAACGGGCGAAAAATCTGACGGGATTTTCAAAATTTCTTTTTCACTTGACATTTATCTACAGCAAGTGTAGTATAAAATCAAATACTACAAATGAAGTTGAATGGAGGCGGAAGCCGTGAAGCATCTGCCGGATACGGAGCTTGCGGTGATGAAGGCAATCTGGGCGTGTGGGGAGGACGTATCCCGCGCCGAGATGGAACCGCACCTGACGGAGTATCACTGGACGGCGAACGCGATCAATACCTACCTCACGCGCCTTGCCGACAAGGGCTTTGTCACGTCGCGCAGGGAGGGGAAGGCGCTGCTCTATACGCCGCTTGTCTCCCGCGACGAGTACCTTGCCTATGACAGCCGCCGCGTGCTCCGCAGCCTGTATGACGGGAAACCCAAGAACTTTTTGGCGGCGCTCGCGTCGGGCGGCATCGGCAAGCAGGACGTCGCGGAGCTGCGCGCGCTGCTCGACGAGCTCTCGGAGGGCGGGAATGACTGAATGGCTGCTGCGCCTCACGTCGCTTTCGGCGGGCGGCGCGCTGGCGACTTTGCTGCTGCTCGCGGTCGAACGGCTTGCGGGGTTGCGCTATGCCGCCGGGTGGCGCTGCCTCGCGTGGCTGCTGCTCTGCCTGCGGCTCGCCGTGCCGTTTTCGGCCTTGCAGACGCAGGAGCGCTCCGCCGCGCCGATCCGGGTCGAGGTGCCCGCGGACGTCGTGATCTATCAACCCTCCGCGCCGCCGGCGCAGCAGGCGATACCGTCCCCGCAGACGCCGCCGACCGCTCCGGCGCAGCCGCGGGAGCAGACCCCGGCGGGACCGACGCCGCAAAAACGCCCCGTCACGCTCTCGGAGGCGCTGCTTGCCGTCTGGGCGCTCGGCGCGCTCGGCGTGGCTGGCTGGGCGGCGCTCGGGCATATCCGGTTTCTGCGCTACGTCCGCCGCTGGAGCGAGAGCGCCGGGGAACGGGAGACGCGCGTGTGCGAGGAACTGAAGGATATGCTCGCCCTGCGCCGCGCGCCGCGGCTTTTGAGCTGTCAGGGCTTGCAGACGCCGATGCTGGCGGGTCTGATGCGCCCGCGCCTGCTTCTGCCCGCGGAGAGCATGGAGGAAACGCCGCTGCGCCACGCGCTGCTCCATGAGCTGACGCACTATAGACGTCACGACATCCTTTTCAAGCTGCTGGTGCTCTGGGTCTGCGCGCTGCACTGGTTCAACCCCGCCGTGTGGCTGATGCGCCGCGCGGTGGAGCGCGATTTGGAGCTCGCCTGCGACGACGCGGCGCTCCGCGTGCTGCCGGAGCGCGAGCGCGCCGCCTATGGAAAAACGATCTTACAGGCCGCCGAAGGGAGGAAACAGGCATGATCCCGAAAACATGGTTTTCGACGCCGCTTTCCAAGTCCGCGAAGGATACGGAGGGGCGCATCCGCAACATCTTTGAAGGTCAGCGCCGCCGTCCGGCGGTGCTCGTGCTGGCGCTTGTCGCCGCCGCCGCGCTGCTGTGCGGATCGGTGGTGGCGATCCGTTTGAGAAATGGAGAAGAGGCGGGGAAAGATGGGCGGAAGCGCGTCGCATTGGAGGCCCTGCCGGAGGACTATAGCCTGGAGCAGGCCAAAGCGGACGGCTGCGTTGTAATGGAGGATGGACAGCTCACGGCGGGCAGGGAGCGGTTTCTGCATTTTGCGGAGAACCCCGCGCAGGACGGTTCCGTGCGTGTTGTCCACTACTATACGCTGGATGACCCGTCGCGCTACGCGCCGGAGCTTTATGAGGAGATCAAGGATTCCTACCCGCATCTGTTTGTCCATGATCTGATCTGTAATGGCAAAGAAGGATATATCTGGCGCGGCTGTGAGGACGACGAGCTTATTGTGGAGCGGAAGTATCACTATATGCTTCGCATGGAAGCCCCGCCGGACGGCCCGGCGGCGACGTGGGATCACGCAGTTCGCTATGTGTTGGTCAATGACGCCGATGTCACATGGAAGGACATCTGGACGGGCATGATCAGTTCACAGTCCAATGCGTACATTGACCACGCGGTCGTGTATCAAGAGTATGTTTATTCAGGCAGCGAGACGCTGCGCGGGCTGTTCGCGCGCCTGGCGCCGGAGGACGTGCGCCTGACGTATTTCGAGGGCGGCGGAAAGCAGAAGAAAACCGTGGAGGGCGCGTCGGCGCTTCTGGCGGCGGACTATCTCGCCATGCTCGCGGACACCGAATGGGCGGACGCGTACCCGATGGACGAGGACGATCGCGCGGATACCTGGCGCGTCGTTCTGGAAACGCCCGGCTGGCGGCTCACCTGCTATCAGGGCCGGAGCACGGTGCTGCTCGAGAAGGACGGCGAAGCGCTGTGGCTTGCGCCGCGCTATCTGCCGGACGTCGGCTTTGGCGGGGATAATACCTACAGCGCGCCGGAGACCTGGTATCGGGACGCGCTGGCGGCGGAAACGCACCGCCGGGCGCAGATCGAGGCGTTCCCGAACGACCGCCCGCTGACGGGCGAGGAGCTGAGCTCGTGGCGCGAGACGCTCAAGTCAGAGGAGTCGTTCTTGGATGAGACCTGGGGCGGCTATACCGCCCGCTCCACCGTTGTGAGCTGCTTTTTTACCTCGTATTACAGCGACCCGCGCGATCTTGATCTATCAGGCTTTCTGGATTACTGCCCGCTGGGCGAGGTCATCGGCACCGGCGACGGAACGATGACCGAAGCGGAGCATGAGGCGATAGTCGCGGCGCTGGGCGGCCATGATCCCAGCCGCGTCGTGCCGACGCACCGCTACCGCGCGTCCGATATCAACGCGGCGCTCATGCAGTACGCGGGCGTTACGCTGGACGACCTGCGCGTCGATTGGCGAAGCAGCGGAGAGGTGCTCTATCTTTCGGAGTACGACGCGTTCTACAATTTCACGAGCGACTGGGGCCCCGGCTTGTTTTTCCCGCGCTACGGCGAGCTGCGGGACAATGTCCTGACGCTCTGGTCAGACAATGCCGCAGTGGAGATCGTGCTGAGCGGGGGCGGATGGCACATGCAGGCGCACATGGCGATCGCCGATGCGGATTGAGAGGTTGGGGGAAATACGCATGATCCCGAAAACATGGTTTTCAACGCCGCTGTCCAAGTCCGCGAAGGACACGGAGGGGCGCATCCGCAACATCTTTGAAGGTCAGCGCCGCCGTCCGGCGGCAATCGTGCTGGCGCTTGTCGCCGCCGCCGCGCTGCTGTGCGGATCGGTGGTGGCGATCCGGTCGCGGGGGGGCGGACAAGGCGGCGCGGAGCGTCCGATGGAGCGCGGAGCGGCAGGATATCACGCGCATCGAGCTTTGGGCGCAGGGCGAGACCGTCGGGCTGACGGACGCGGCGGAGATCGGCAGACTGCTGGACGCCGTGGAGCAGATCGAATTTTTCCCCGCCGCGGAGGACGCGGTCTCGATACCCGGCGCGGTCTATCTCGCGCTGACCGCCGTTCATCGGGATGGGACGGAGGAGCGCGTGACCTTCCCGGTTTGGGAAAAGGATGGCGCCTGCTGGGAGACCGGCGGCGACTGGCTGGGGGAGTTCCAGCCGTATTTCCAAGAACCGGACGGAAGTGGGGAACCGATCGCGGAAGGAATGAACGCCGAAACGCCGCGCGAGCTGCTTCTGCACGCGCTGCGCGGCGAGCTCGCGTTTCCGCTGGATACCAGTCATACGCGCAGCTATGTCCTCCCTGAACGCGAGTTCACGCTGAGCGAGCTGACGGAGGAGGACACCGAAACGATGGAGCGCGCGGCGTATACCTTCCTCGACCTCAACGGCGACGGCACGGAGGAGGCGGTCTACCGGCGCGGCGATTACTTTGGCTTCTATATCCTGCGCGTCTGGGAGGGCAGGGTGTACGGCTATGAGCTGGGCTACCGCGGCATGACGTCGCTCAAGCAGGACGGGACGTTCGCCCAGTCGTCCGGCGCGGAAGACAACGGCTATGGCAGGGTATTTTTCCGGGGCGCCGAGCTGGCGTTTCAGGACTTCATGTGGCGACGCGGCGAAACCTGCACGATAGAAAACAAAACCGTCGGCAGGGACGAGTATTACCGTGCGATGGCGGCACAGGACGCGAAGCCCGACGCGGTCTGGCAGGAGTTCGCCCCGAAAGCTGCGCAGAGCTTGCATGAGATCAGGCTTTCCTGCTCATGGGAAGACGTCAGGGCAGCTTCGGAGCCGGCGGAGCAATGGACGATGCCGATCGAACGGCAAAGCGTTCCGAAGGGCGAAACCGGCGAATTGCTGGCGGATCACACGCTGCCGAACGGAAAGCGAGTGGTATTGTTCCGAACCGCGGACGATCCCGACACAAAGGATTGGGCGATCGACCGGGGCGATGCCTGGGAGGTGTTCTGCACAGAGAACAGCGCCTACTCCGACGGTTACAGCGTCAGCACCTATGAAAACGTGCTGGGGCACGACGGCTTTCGCATCCACGGGCCGCGCGGCGCGGGATACTATTTCGGGGATTACTATTATTTCGATGAAAACGGCGCGGTATGTTTTCTCGCTGACGGGTCCAACCAAGTGCTGGAGGCCGATCTCAACGGCGACGGAACAAAGGAGGTTCTATATCTGTACCATTACTGGGCGGCTTGCGAATTTCTTGCCGACGGGACCGTTTACAGCTGCTACCTGCCGGGTCTGATCGACGAGATCGACGGCTGGAGCTGGCATGATAACGACGTGCGGCGAGACCCTGAAACGCAGGTGATCGAGAAGCAAATCTTGCCGATCACGCTTCATTTGACGAAAGACCGGAACGTGACGCGTGACGCCGAACTGCGCTTTTCAGCCGATGGTATTGCGCTTTCGTCAGAGGCTGACTGACGGGGCAGAGAGAACATGATACCGAAAAAATGGTTGACATTCGTTTAACATCGTGCTATGCTATGTTAAACGGTTGTCAACCATTTTGCGCTGGAGGTCTTGCGTATGAAGGTTTCGTTGTCAAATATGGAATGGAAGCTGATGAACCAGCTTTGGGACCATGCGCCGATGACGCTGATGCAGCTCACGCGCGCGCTGGAGGCCGATACCGGCTGGACAAAGCACACGATCATCACCATGCTGACCCGGCTGGAGGGCAAGGAGGCCGTGCGCTGGGAGCAGGTCGGGCGGACGCGGCACTATTCGCCCGTCATCGCGCGGGAGGACGCCCGGCGCGAGGAGACCGCCAGCTTTCTTGACCGCGTCTACGGCGGAAGGCTGGGGCTGATGATGAGCGCGCTGGTGGACGACCAAAAGCTTACGAAGGAGGACATCGACGAGCTGTCCGAGATTCTGCGAAAGGCGGGTGAGGGGAAATGAAGGATATTCTGATCACATCCACCGTCCTGATCGCGGCGATCCTGCTGATCCGGTCCCTCTTTCGCAGTACGATCTCCCGGCGGACACAGTACGCGCTGTGGCTGCTGGTCGCGCTGCGGCTGCTGATCCCCGCCAATCTGCCTGCGATGGAGCATAACGTGTTGAGCGCGGCGGAAAAGACCGAGACCGTACAGAATTTCGAGGCGCTGCGCGGCGTCGGACAAATCTGGCATACGGAACCGGGCACGGTCGAGGGCTACGAGCGCGGCGTGCTCATGCCGGAAACGCCGGTGACCGTGGCGGAGAACATTGCGCCGGAGCGGTTTGAAAGGATGCGGACCGCGCTTGAGGTGAGGGACGTGCTCGAACCGCTGTGGTACGCCGGCATGGCCGTCATGGCGCTGTGGTTCCTCGCCGCGAATCTCCGCTTTGCCCGCAGGCTGCGCCGCACCCGCGTTCCGCTGGACGGTGCGGAGAGCAGGTATCCCGTCTATCTCTGCGACGACATCCCTTCGCCCTGCCTGTTCGGGCTGCTTCGCCCCGCGATCTACGTCACCAGCGCGGCGGCGAAGGACGAAACCCGTCTGCGCTTCGTCATCGCGCACGAGGAGACCCACGCACGGCATCTTGACCCGCTGTGGTCACTGGTGCGGGGCGTGTGCCTTGTAATCTGGTGGTTCGATCCTCTGGTATGGCTGGCGGCGTACTGCGCCAGGGCGGACTGTGAGCTTGCCTGTGACGAGGGAACGCTGGCGCGGCTGGGCGAGTCGGAGCGCGCAAGCTACGGCGAGACGCTGCTCTCGCTGATCCCCGTGCGGCGCGGCGGCGACCCGATGCTTGCCGCCACGACCATGACGGCGGGCAAGCGGCAGATGAAGGAGCGCATCCAGCGCATCGCGGAGCATAAGAGACCCCTCGCCGTCGCGCTCGTCCTTGCGCTGGCGCTCAGCGGCGTCGTGTGCGCGGCGACGTTTACGGGGGCGAAGAAAGCGGAGGCCGCCGGGCGGGCGACCTCCGGCGCTTACGCGAGCGTGGAGGACTATCTCGCCGCCGTGCGCGCGGAGACGGCGAGCGTGACGTATCCTGCCGCCGACGGCGGGGAAAAGACCGCGAACGTGCTGGATACGCGCGCGTTCCTGGACATGGAGGCGGAGCTGCCCGGGCTTGCGCCGAACGGCACGCTGGCGCTCTACCGTTATATGAAAGAGTTGAAGCTTGAGGCACCGCCCGAGGACGCTGCCCTCGTGGGCGGTATGTACGCGGAGGATGAGCTCTGGTACGATCTTGAGGGCATGGGCGGACATTCGCTCGTCGTGCTGCGCTACGACGACGGGAGCGTGGACGTGCTCTTCGATCAGCCGAACAACGACGACCGCGGCGGACTGTACCACTACGAGGAGACCGCCGAGGAGATCCTCTACGACTTTTATGTGAAGGAATACGGCCTCGATTTGCCGCTCTACACCGTCGATCTGGCGTTGGGCGGCGAGAACAAAGCGCCCGCGCACCGCGTGGACGGCGACGGATGGTATGTCTATATCCCGGTGCAGGGATGGTATCGCGCGGACGAGGGCGGTACGGCACGCTGGTGCTCGCGGTACAACACCGGCTCCACCATCAGCATCCGCGAAGCGTCGCGCGAGGAACTGGATGCGGAGCGCCCGCAGCTCGCGGCGGGACAGGCGGAGCGCTTCGTCGAAGCGTCGGACGGCAGAATCTGGCTCGTCTGGACGCAATATGATCCATCGCTGCTTATTCGTTCGGACATGACCGGGCTGGAGCCTGCCGTGCTTGACGCGATGGCGCGAAGCTTTACCGTGATCGCCGACGCCTCGCCGCAGCAGACCGCAGCCACCCTGCCGCGCTACAAATATCAGGGCGGCGATCCGTATCTCGCGGCGGTGTGCGAATGGAGCGTCAAAAGGGGAGAACAGGCGCGGTACTGGGAGGCGCAGGTGACGGTCCCCTGCCCGCTGATTGCGGACGTGGACGACTCCAATGCGCAGGACATCCGCGTCTGGGGCAATTTCTGGAGCTTCAGCTATACGCCGCGCGCCACGACGCTCTTCTGCGTCAGCGGCGGCGAGAATCCGGGGCTGCTGCACCTGCGCCCGACGGAGAACGGCTATGAGGTGTTCAACGAGGAAATGGTCGGGGACGGCGAAGCCTACGGGAAGGATATGCAGCGTATTTTCGGCGCGCTTCGCCTGCTGAAGCTTGACGCACTTGACAGGGAGGAGGTACGCGCGCGGTTTCTCGACGACTATGTGAGATGGAACGCGCTGTCGTTCACGCAGTATCAGGACTACGGCTGGGCGCCGGTGCAGTTCCCGAACGCGCCGGAGACCCCGGAGGCGGCGCAGCTCGTCCGCTACGCCGCGCCCTCCGGGTGGAGCATCGACTACGACCTGCGCGAGTTCTCGGTTTACGAGCCCGGGGAACTGGAGTTGTCCCTTGGCGGCGTGGGCGAATGGAAGGGGATCGGCATCGATATCGAAGAGCATCCCGATACCGCCGCCGCAGAGCTGGTAATCGAGCTTTCGGAGCAGATGGAGCGGCCGGCGCGGACGGAGACGGCCGTCGGCGCGGAGAACACCCCCGCGACGCTGCTGCGCGACGGCGCGAAGCGCTCTGAGGTCGTCCGGGACGTCTATGTCGTGTCCCTTCCGGGCGGCGGAAGCCTGTGCGTAAGGCTGAGCAACACCTACTACAATACCCCCGGCGACCCAATCGTGTCCGGCGCGGACACCGTGCTTCAAAAGACGCTTGCGACGTTCCGGCTCGCGAGCCGGAGCAGCGGCGCGTGGCGCGCGGAGGAATTGTCTCCCGCTCCGCCGCTGACGCCGCCGGACGCGGAGATTTCAATGGAACTGGTGTCCGCGGATAAAAACAATGGCGTCACCGCTGCCTTGAGCAACCACGGCGGGGAAGCGTATCTCTACGGCGAGGACTATTCGCTTCAGGTGAAGCTGAAGGGGACGTGGTACGTTGTGCCGACGACGCCGGATCAAAACTGGGGATTTACCGCGCAAGCGAATATCCTGCGCCCCGGTGAGACGGCGGAGCTCGACTGCCCGCTCGTCATGTTCGGCGATCTGCCCGGCGGGACATACCGCATTGTCAGGGAAGGGCTCGCGGCGGAGTTTGAGGTAAAATGAGCATCGGTGCTTGCCATGAACGATACCCTTCAGCTTTCCATTCCCGCATGGCTGTCCGACGGTCTTAACAACGGCGCCGTGTTCAACGGACGCATCACGGGGTTTACCGACTTTGGCGCGTTTATCAACGACAACGGCGTCGACGGCATGCTTCGGGAATCCGACTTTTCCGTCGATCACTGCCACGGCAAACATGCCGCCGCGCGTCCGCGGTTATGTGCTCAGGCGGCGCTGCCGATAGAGATGTACGGTGAACTCCCTGTGTTTGCGAACGGAAAGCCCGTGCTGCACTCCGTTGCCGAGCGCGTACCCACGGGCCGCATACGGTTTTTTTGACCGGCTTGCAATTACGCAGAGATTTTGGTATATTATGGCTTGGTCGCCTACGCCGTTTCGCATGGGCTCGTCAACGGCGTTGGGGGCGGACGCTTTGACCCTGAGGGCGAGGTGACCTTCGCCCAGTTCGTCGCCATGCTCGAGCGTATGACATGGGCGGACGAGATTGTTTACCACCCATTTAATGAACGGCAAAGAAGGCGGCATCGAAAGCGATGTCACATTTACAGATTGCAACTATCTGACTCCCGATTGGGTATCAGGGCTTCCGGATTAAAAACCGAGATATAACAAAAAGGCACCCGAATCCGGGTGCCTTTTTGTTATGAAAATACGAAAAATCCCTGATTTCAACCAAAAAACAGTTAAAATCAGGGATTTTCCTGTGGAGCTGCCATCCGGATTTGAACCGGAGACCTCATCCTTACCAACTCGGATATGCAACTTTACAGAACGAAAATCACGGAAATTCCTGCATATTTTGAAATATTTGCAACTATTTTATAGCAATACGCGCAAGAAGCGCAGAGAGTGCAAGGAATGTAATGGTCAACGGTTAGCTGATTGGTTAGCAACACCATAGTCCAGACCTCAAGTTAGCTCAGTATATACTAGAACTACCTTGAAGCCAAGGAATAGAGAGACTTTTAGCGCATTTGTTTTATGAGAGCAGGGGAAAACGGCATTTTTTGTCCGTTTTCCCCTGCTATTTTGCTTTTCTGAAAAAATGGAGCAGAGGAGGCATTATGTCAACTTACCAACTTGAGATCAAACAAATCGTGGACTACCCGCGGTGTCGAATGTACCGCGAATTTGTCCAGACCTTGATAGCCGACCGGAGCATCCATACACGCGGATGCTCCGGTCTTTTTCATTTTACGGTGCTTTGTTCCTATGCGAACTTCCGCACCTCGTACCGCCGGCTGGACGGGATCAGCTACACCGTCTACCCCGGCGAGTGGGTATGCCGGCTCGCGGAGCTTTGCGAATGGCTGCGTCTGCGGACGCGGAAGCAGGTGCTTGCGGCGCTGGAGCGGCTGCAAGAGCGCGGTTATATCGCCTTTCAACTGCTTGGGCGTGGAAAGATCGTCAAGTACAGCGTCACGGGCTGGCGCTTCCACAATACCGTCCTGGACTATAACTGCCCCTGCCAGAAGGATCTGCGACGTCAAGGTGGACAAGGCAGAGGTGGCCATGAGCCTGCGCATAGAGCTGCACGTTGACGATGACGATTGCGGGGCAAGGGCTTCGCAGCCCGAAAAGCGCCTGAAAAGAGCGGCACGCAGCGTTTCAGCAGGGAGTCTTAGCGTTTCAGAACGGGTCAAAAGCGCGATGGCCGAAAAGGTGCTTGAAAGCCTTGTGGCGCAAGGGTTTTCCTGTTCAAACTGCCCCAAATTCCACTATAAGTTATATTCGTTATCCCCTGACTGCAAGGGTGCGAAAGAGAGAGCGCGGCTGTGGAAAACCTCGGCTCACTACCAAATGGAGCTGTTTTGTTCCACAGGGGAGCCGACATACGCTTTTGAACTGAGTATCACGAAATCCGACAAGCCCCTCCAGGGCGCGTGGTTCAGAATGTCCTATCTCAACTCTCTGACAAGCATGGACGGCACGACCATCGGCGAGTGGGCCACGGACGAGAACGGGCAGATCGAGGTTCGGAACCTCGACGAAGGCACTTACGTAATTTCCGAACTGTCCGCACCCCAGGGCTATGTGCTGAATCCCGCGAACACGCGCACCGTCTATCTTGCGGGCGATCAGCAGGATTTTGTTACCGTTACCTATGGCAATCAGCACATGGGCGCGCTGCTGATCCAGAAAAAGGACGCGCTGACCGGGGAACCGCTTGCCAATGTTGAGTTCAGCGTGGTTGACAGCGACGGCAGCGTCGTCGGCAACGGCAATGGGCGCTTTACGACCGACTACGCCGGCACGATCACGATTGCGAACCTCGAACCGGGCAAGACCGTGATCGTCAAGGAAACCAGAACGGTTCCGGGCTACATTTTGGACGACACCGCGCAGACCATCAAGATCAAGGCGAACGAGACCATGACCGTCGAATTCCGTAACCAGCCGAAGGGCGGCCTTGTGGTGTTGAAACTGGACAGCGTGACGCATCAGCCGATTGCGGGCGCTGCATTCAAGATCACAAATACCGCCGGCGAGTACGTCCCCGACAACGAAGGCCGCACCTCCACCAACGGCATCTATTACACGGACAGCTACGGCGAGATCCGCCTTCTGAACCTCATGCTGGATTCCTATACGGCGGTCGAGGTGTCCCCGGCCCCGGGCTACGCCGTCAACGGTACGCCCCAGACCACAAAGATCGGACCCGCCGACACGCAGACGTTGACCTTCCTTAACGATCCCCTGCAAACGCTCGTCCTCCAGAAATATATATCGGGGACTCGGAAAGGTCTCGCGGGCGTTACATTCTTGATTACGGACGGCGCGGGTACGCCCATCGGCGGCGGGAACGGCGAATATGTGACGGACGCCAACGGCAGGATCACGATTACCGGCTTGACGCCGGGCATGACCGTCGTGGCGCGTGAGGTGCGGACTGTGCGCGGTTACGTCCTCAACACGCAGCCCCAGACCATTATCATCGGAAAGGCATCCGGCCAGACCACGGTATCCGGCTGCACGACCACGGCGACCGTGGCAAGCTCGGCCGCCTCCGGCAGCTCGGACTCCGGGAATGAGATCGTTTTCTATGACGATCCGCTCGGTACGCTCGTGGTGGAGAAATTCGTCGAGGGTACTTCGACGCCGATCCCCAACGTGCGGTTCCTGATCACAGGCAGCAGCGGCGGCGCGGTCGGCAATACCAATGGAGAGTACACGACGGACGCCAACGGGCGCATCGAGATCAAGGATCTGGAGCCCGGCCTTGTCGTGACCGCAAAGGAGATCCGCGCGGCGGACGGATTTGTGCTTGACTCCACGCCGAAGTCCATCGAGATCAAGAGCGGCGACACGCAGGTTTTGACGTTTTACAACACGCCCACTGGTTCCCTGCGGATCATCAAACGGGATCGTGTGACGGGCGCGCTGCTCCAAAACGCTGAATTTGAAGTCCGTTTTGCAAGCGGCGGCTTCGTCGGGAACAACGGCGGCACGACCACGAGCAACGGTGTTTATACGACGAACGAAA
>CAMVAV010000074.1 GCA_947165595.1 uncultured Clostridia bacterium
TTCCGAAAAACGATCCGTTTTGTTCTCCGCCGCCCGCGCGGCGGGGAAGCCGTGATGTGTTACGCCGCCTTGACGCGGACGGTCTCGGTCAGCCTGCTTGCCTCCTTGTACGGGCGGAACAGCAGCCAGATAAAGCCGACGATCACCGCGACCGCGAGGATCGTGCCGAGGATGCTGCCCTGTCCCGCGAACGCGCTGCCGAGCTGGTAGACGACGAAGCTCACGACGTAGGCGAAGCCGCACTCATAGCCGATGGCGAACCACGTCCACCTGCGGTTGTTCATCTCGCGCTTGATCGCGCCGATGGCGGCAAAGCAGGGCGCGCAGAGCAGGTTGAAGATCAGGAAGCTCAGGCCGCTCGCCGCCGTGAACGCCGCCGCGAGCGCCGCCCACGTGGAGCCCTCGCCGCCGTAGAGCACGCCCATCGTGCCGACGATGTTCTCCTTGGCGACCAAGCCCGTGACCGACGCCACCGCCGCCTGCCAGTTGCCCCAGCCGAGCGGGATGAACAGCCACGCGACCGCGCTGCCGAGCTTTGCGAGGATGCTCTGGCTGATCTCGTCCTCTTCGAGCATCCCGAACGCGCCGTCCGCCCAGCCGAAGCGGCTGAGGAACCAGATCACGATGGTCGAGAGCAGGATGATCGTGCCCGCCTTCTTGATGAAGCTCCAGCCGCGCTCCCACATGCTGCGCAGAACGTTCGTGAGCGTCGGCCAGTGGTACGCGGGCAGCTCCATGACGAAGGGCGCCGGCTCGCCCGCGAACATCTTCGTCTTCTTGAGGATGATGCCGGAGCAGATGATCGCCGCCATGCCGATGAAGTAGCAGCCGGTGGCGAGATACGGACTGCCGCCGAAGAGCGCGCCGACGACCATACCGATGAACGGCACCTTGGCGCCGCAGGGGATGAAGGTCGTGGTCATGATCGTCATGCGCCGGTCTCGCTCATTTTCGATGGTGCGCGACGCCATGATGCCGGGGATGCCGCAGCCCGTGCCGACGAGGATGGGGATGAAGCTCTTGCCCGAGAGCCCGAAACGGCGGAACACGCGGTCGAGCACGAACGCGACGCGCGCCATGTAACCGCTCGCCTCCACGAACGCCAGCAGGAAGAACAGCACCAGCATCTGCGGCACGAAGCCCAGCACCGCGCCCACGCCCGCGACGATGCCGTCGAGGATGAGTCCGCTGAGCCAGTCGGCGCAGCCGGCGGCGTCCAGCGCGTTCCCGATCAGCACGGGGACGCCGGGCACCCAGGTGCCGTAATCGGCGGGGTCGGGCTCCTCAAAGCCGTTTTCCTCGAAGTACGCCACCGCGTCGCGGTAGCTCATGGCGTTGGTCTCCTCCTCGTCCGCGCCGTCCGGCACGGCGTCGAACCAAACCGTGATCTCGCTCTGCTCCAGCGTTTCCTCGTCCTCGACGGTGTAGGCGACCGAGGCGTCAGAGGATGTGAACGCCTTGAGCTCGTCGATGCTCGCCTCCTCGTCAAAGCCGACGAAGGCGTCCACCGCGTTCACGGCGGCGGCGTAATCATCCGCGGCTTCCTCCGCTTCGGCGGAGCCGATGCCGAAGAGGTGATACCCGTCGCCGAACAGCCCGTCGTTCGCCCAGTCGGTCGCGCTCGCGCCCACCGTCACCATGGCGAGGTAATAGATGAGGAACATCACGACCCCGAAGATGGGAAGGCCCAGAGCGCGGTTCGTCACGATCTTGTCGATCTTGTCCGACGCGCTCAGCTCGTGCGCGCCCTTCTTCTTATAGATGCCCTTGAGGAGGTCGGCGATGTAGACGTAGCGCTCGTTGGTAATGATGCTCTCCGCGTCGTCGTCCAGCTCCTTCTCCGCCGCCTCGATGTCGGTTTTGATGTGCGCGAGGGTGTCGGCGGGGATTTGCAGCTTTTCGAGCACCTTGTCGTCGCTTTCAAAAATCTTGATGGCGTACCAGCGCTGCTGCTCCTCGGGCATACCGTGGATCGCCGCCTCCTCGATGTGCGCGATCGCGTGCTCCACGGGGCCGGAGAAGGTGTGCATCGGCACGGTCTTGCCGTTCTTGGCAGCCTGCACCGCCGCCTCCGCCGCCGCGTCCACGCCGTCGCCCTTGAGGGCGGAAATTTCGACGATCTTGCAGCCGAGCTTTTCCGAAAGCGCGGGAATGTTGATGGAGTCGCCGTTTTTGCGCACGACGTCCATCATATTCACCGCGATCACGACGGGGATGCCCAGCTCCGTGAGCTGGGTCGTTAAGTACAGGTTGCGCTCGAGGTTCGTGCCGTCCACGATGTTGAGAATGGCGTCGGGGCGCTCCTCGATCAAATAGTTGCGCGCCACGACCTCCTCGAGCGTGTACGGCGAGAGCGAATAGATGCCGGGCAGGTCCGTGACGGTCACGCCGTCGAACTTTTTGAGCTTGCCCTCCTTCTTCTCCACCGTGACGCCCGGCCAGTTGCCGACGAACTGGTTCGAGCCGGTCAGCGCGTTGAACAGCGTCGTCTTGCCGCTGTTCGGGTTGCCCGCCAGGGCAATTTTGTATTCCATGATCTTCTCCCTTCCGGTTAGTTTCATCTAACCGCCAGTCAAAAAATAAAAGGTCTTATCAGATTTCCACTTCGACCGTTTCGGCGTCCGCCTTGCGGATGCTCAGCTCGTAGCCGCGCACCGTGACCTCGATGGGGTCGCCCAGCGGCGCCACCTTGCGGACGTAGACCTCGACGCCCTTCGTGATGCCCATGTCCATGATGCGGCGCTTGACCGCGCCCTCGCCGTGGAGCTTCACGACCTTGCAGGTGTCTCCGATTTTGACCTCTCGCAGATTCGTCGTCATGCTTCTTCCTCCTTCAATTTATATTTCAAACAAATCGCATTTCGCGTCCGCAGACGCGAATGAATTTGATTGTTTTTTCTGACGACATGCGCGTCAGAAAAAACTCTCTGCGCGGAGCGCCCGTGCGCCAACGGCGTGCGGGAAGCGCAGCGAAACCCGCTCGTTTGGGAACCCAGCGAAGCGGTTCTCAAACGAAAATCTTCTGCGCCATCTCGCGGCTGATCGCCACGCGGGACTCCTTGACCTTGACGATGACGTTCCCGCCGATCGTACTCACGACCGTCACAGGCGTGCCCACATTAAAGCCGAGGTCCGCGAGGTGCTGTTTGACCTCCGCCGTACCACCGACCTTGCGCACGATATTCTCCGAACCGGTATCCGCCAGAATCAACGGCATCATAGACGACCTTCTTTCTGTTGACTGATACAGCCTTCTGTGAGTTTGTTTTTGCTAACAGCTGCGCAAAAACGAAATTAGCTCCCGCTAACCATCTGCATTATAGTTAGTGCGAGCTAATTTGTCAAGTGGGTTATAAAATTTTTGTTACCTTGCCATAACCGGCTGAGCGGCGTTGCCGCCCATCGTATGAAAGTGCTTTTTGAGCGCGGCGAAGCATTCGTCGCTGATGATGTGCTCGATGCGGCAGGCGTCGTTTACGGCGACGTCGTGATCCACGCCGAGCGCGACAAAGCATTTCGTCAGGATGGTGTGCCGCTCATAGATCTTCTCGGCGTACTCCCGGCCGGTCTCCGTCAGGCGAAGCGCTCCGCCCTGCTCGATCGTCAGGAAACCGCCCTCCTCCAGAATGTGGATCGCGCGGCTGACGCTCGGGCGCGAAAAGTTCAGCTCTTCGCCGACGTCGATGGAGCGAACGTAGTCGCTCTTTTGAGAGAGCACATAGATCGTCTCCAAATACATCTCGCCGGATTCCTGCAGCACCATGGTACCGCCCCCTCGTCGCAGTTTCTCCTTCGCTGACAGCAACGAACTTTCGATCGCCTTAAGCATAGCACACCGCCCTTATTGTGTCAAATCTATTCCTCCCGTTTCCTCTGCACGATCCAGTCCGCCATCGTGTCAAGCGCCAGCTTCGTGTTGCCGACGTTGCAGTGCGCTCCCGCGTCCTGCCGGTCGGTCATCAGGCTCAGCGTCAGCGAGCGCACGTTTTTCAGCAGGTCGTATTCCTCATGGAACAGCTTCGGCATGATGAAGTGGTCCTCCCGCGCGCCGAGGATCAGCACATCCTGCGTGATGCGGTGCGCGATCCCCTTGAGCGTGAACTTGCGGATGCGCCGGATGTACTCGTCCGGCGTTTTCGCGTCGTAGGCGTACATGCCGTGCAGCAGGTTCCAGCGGATCAGCTCGTCCTTTTCCATCATTTTCTCGTAAAGCCCGTTCATCGCTTTGCCGAGACCGAGCTTGAACACGCCGCCGATGGCGGAGCGCATCGCGCCGGGGTGGTCGGCGATCACCACGTCAAAGAAGTCCGGGAAGATCGACCAACCCACGACGCGCCTGATGCGCGGCTCGAACGCCGCCGCGCGCGGCGCGAGATACCCGCCGAGCGACGCGCCGATGATCGTCGCCTCCCTGATATCGAAGAAGTCCAGCACCGCCTTCGTCGGTTTTTCCCACTGATAGTCAAATTTCATGCCCTGCACGCGCAGCACGCCGCCCTGTCCGGGGCCCTCGTAGAGATACACGTCGAAGCCGCGCTCCGCAAAATAGAGCATGGCGAAGAAGAACTCCTCGAAATAGCTGTCGTTCCCGCCGTGGAGCAGGATGGTGTCGATGGGGCTACCGCTCTTTGCCTTGGCCGACATCACCGGCAAATACCCGCCGCCGTAGGGCACCTCCGCGCGCGTGACGATCCCCTTGTCGAAGTAATCGCCGTAATACTCGTAGAAGAGTGCGGCAGCGTCCTCGTAGGTCGTCTTTTTCTCGGGATCGCTGTCGTACATGAAAAACTCGGTCATGCGGCGGTAGGCGATCTCGTTTTCCGTGCAGCCCTCGGCGTGCGCCTCCTCCGCGAGCCGCTTCATGCCGCGCACCCACGCCTCGCTGCTGACGACGCCCGCGCCGATCTTATCAATGTCTTCTTTCCGTCCGCCGTCCCACATGATGACGCGGTTGAGCTGGAAGTTGAAATTGTCCTGCGGACAGAAACGGTAATAGCCCTTTTTGAACGTGATGGGCGTGCTGACGTCGTAGCGTTCCATGTGTTCCTCCTTGTAATCAGTTCGAGCCAACGATTGGTCAAAAGAAATTGAGATCAGGTCTCACGGCGGCTGGATTGTTAGTTTTTGCTAACCACCGCGCAAAAGAAACAGAGAATCGCTTCTCTTGCTTGTTAGTTTATACTAACACCTTTGATTTGTCAAGCAAATTTCTCACGGCGGCACGCGAAAAAACATCTTGACAATTCGCAGTCCTCGGTGTAAGTTTGTGCTAACACAAGCGCCTCACAGCCGTGAGGCAATCTTTTCGCGGTGAAGTTAGTTTGCGCTAACCATCAAAAGGAGGCTGCTATGGCATGGCTCGCCGATAACGCCGGTACGATCCTGGCTCTGCTTGTGCTCGCGCTGATCGTTTTTCTCGCGCTGCGCGGCAAGCTGAAAGAGGGCAGGTCCTGCGGCTGCGGCTGTTCGCAATGCATCTGCGGCTGCACGAATAAAAAGAAAGAGGGAAAATCACATGAAGCTGGCTGAAACCAGGGCGGACGCGCACGGCACGGTGCGGCGCATCCGGGGGGACGCGCATTTCATCAACCGCGTCACGTCCATCGGGATCACGGAGGGCACCGCCTTCCAGGCCGTACGCAACGACAGGAAAATGCCCGTGCTGCTCTACTGCCGGGAAACGCTCATCGCGCTCAACCGCGCCGACGCGGAGCGAATCGAGGTGGCGGTATGACGAACACGAGGATCGCCCTTCTTGGACAGCCGAACTCCGGCAAATCCACCGTCTACAACGCGCTGACCGGTTCGCGCCAGCACGTCGGCAACTGGCCGGGCAAGACCGTCGAGCGCAACGACGGTTACTACACCTACAACGGCACGCGCTATACCGTGACCGACCTGCCCGGCAGCTACGGGCTCTCCGGCAACTCGGACGAGGAGCTGATCACCGCGGCGTTCATCAAAATGCGCCAGTCGGATCTGACCTGCATCCTCGTGGACGCCTCGCAGCTGGAGCGCAGCATGTTCATGGTCGCGGAGTTCGCGCTGCTGCAAAAGCCCGCCGTGGTGCTTCTGAACATGATGGACGTGGCAAAGGCGCAGAAAAAGGAGATCGACGCGAAGCTGCTCTCCGAGCGGCTCGGCGTTCCCGTCCTGCCCTTCACCGCGGCGGAGAGCAGGGGATATGACGGGCTGCGCACGCTGCTCGCCGCTGAGCTGAGCGTCCCGCACACGATCCGCACGGCGCCCGCGGTGGACGAGAAGGCGGACGCGATGGCGCAGAGCGAGGCAAAGTACAGGTGGGTCGCCGAAATGTTGGACGGCGTCACGCACACCGCCGCGCCGGACTACAGGCTCTCGAGGTTCGACCGCGTTGCCACCAGCCCCGTCAAGGGTAAGTTTGGTCTGTGTGCTGATCCTCTGCTATATGGCGCTGATGATGTGGATCGTCTCCAAGGTCTTCGGCCGCACGCTTGCGCCCTCCGAAGCGCGCAGCGGTATGATCATGGAGCTGCCACCCTATCACAAGGCTCACTGGAGGCATATCCTGAAGGAAGCCCTTCTGAAGGCATGGGATATTTTCAAACGCGCCTTGAGCACAGTCACACTCGTGTCGCTGATCTTCTATATCTTCTCTTTCAGCGGAAGCGGCGATATTCAAAACAGCCTCCTCTATCGCATAGGTACGGCCATTGAGCCGGTGACCCGCTTCTTCGGTCTGGGTTGGCAGACCTTTATGGCCTTCCTCAGCTCCGCCTTTGCCAAGGAAGCCGTGCTGGGCGTGCTGAACGCGGCCTTTGTGGGGCAGAGCAGTCTGCTGGAAGCCACCTTCTTTTCCAAGACCGCCGTGCAGGACAACGCTGCGCTGGCCGTCAACATGATCCAGACCATTTCCAGGCCGGAGGCGCTTGCCTTCCTGTTCGCCTGCACCTTCAATGTGCCCTGTGTCATGGCTCTTTCCACCACCTACCGCGAGTCTCACTCCTTGAAATGGACGGCGCGCGTTGCCTTGTTCTATATCGGCGGCGCGCTGATCCTCTCCTGCATCGTCTATCACGTCGCGTCGCTGTTCTTCTGAGCGTTTGCCTGCAAAGCTAATCCATCGCAAATATGATAAGACCGCGCCGGAGGCTCGAACCTCCGGCGCGGCTTCTCACCATCGGAACACGGCGAGACGGTTGTTGATGTTTTTGCCGACGATGGCGAACAGCTTTCCGCGGATGGAATACTTTTTCATTTCCTCGTTGAAGCTCCGCTCGGAAACCAGCTTCATGCGCGGCTCCAGCGCCAGATACTCCATCCCCGACTTCGTTCCCCAGCCGAAGGTCGCGTTCGTGTGCCGGACGGCGTCGTGGTGCTTGCCGTGCTTTTCGAGGAACGGTGAGTGCAGCTCCGCGAGCAGATACCCGTGCGGGAAGCTGTCGCAGAGCATATTGAGGCAGGTCTTCACCTGTTCCTTTGAGAAATACTCCAAAACGCCCTCCATCACGATGATGTACATCTCCGCTTTTGGAAGCCGCTCCGTCCACGCGCCGTCCAGCGCGCTGCCGTCCAGCATCATGCAGCGTTCGCGGTCCTGATAGACCTTGCGGCGAACGGCGATCTGATCCGGCAGATCCACGTCGAACCACTGAAGTCTGCCGTTATCGACCTGCGAAAACTTGTCGTCAAAGCCGCAGCCCAAATTGACGCAGACCGCGTCCGGGTAGCGTTTGAGCAGCTCCGTCAGCTTCTCCCGGAACATGATGGTTCTCGCCACCACGCCCTCGTGGGACATAAAGGGGTCGTATTTGCTGACGTCCACGCCGAGCGTGTCGATGATTGCCTTCGCCTTTTCGTCCCTGATCCTTGCGTTGGGGCGCGCGGTCTCGCCGGCGCGGATGGCGAGCGTGATCAGCGCCGTTTCCTGAATGTCGCCGAATTTCAGATCCATTGTGCCGTTCCTCCTTTTCCGTCTGATCGGAAGCGGGCGGTGGAGTCCGATCCCACCGCCCGTTCAGTATTACGCCAACGCCGCGCCCAGAGCGGCGCACTTCGCCTTGCCGTCGTCGTCCGCGACGGCGTTTGCCATTGCCTCCGTGTTGCCCGTGCCGCTCCAATAAACGACTGCAATTTTGCTCATTACGATGTTCCTCCAATTCTTTATTCAGCCCGCCACCGTTAGCTCGTCCACGGACGCGCCCGCGGCCTGCCGAGAGCAGCAGCGCGCCGTACATGCCTTGTATGCCGCGAACAGCTTCTTCGCGCGCTCCGCGTCGCCGTAGACCTTCCAGCAGCCCTCGCACTTGCTGTCATGCCCTCCGTGTTCGAGAAAGCCGCGCACGTCCTCCGGCGGATAGCCCAAAAACAGCCCGATCTCGTGCGGAAACGCGCCGAAGGCGCGCAGACGGCGCATCAGCTCGTGGAGGCAATGCTCCTCGCGGCAGTCGCCGTAGCCCTCGCGCCGCAGGATCGCCGCCGCCTCGGGCGCGGACAGGTCGGCGCGCAGCCGCTCCGGGCGATAGAGGTACAGCAGCGCCTGCTTTTCGTTCCGACGCAGAGGGATGAGGCGCAGCCCCTTCTTGTTGAGCGCCCGGTTCACCGCGCAGATCTCGCGCTTTAAGTCCTCATAAGATTCATATTTGCAGGGGAACAGGCTCCCCGTTTTCAACCCCGCCAGCGTCGGCGCGGCCTGCCAGACCAGATATTCTTCCGACATATTATTCCTCCATGTTTTGCGGTTGCCGCGCAAGCGGCGAGCAAAACGGAATGATTTGAGATCAGCGTGAACCTTCACGCTGATTTCACCCCCGCCGCGTGCTGCTCCAAAATGCCGCGCAGCGCCGCCATCGAGCTGGAATGTGAGCGCGCGATGACCGTTTCCTTGCCGCGGATCGCGCGCAGCGTGCCTTGCAGCATCTTGTGCGACATCGTGCCGGTGAACAGCACGAGAAGATCGGGCGAGCCGACCTTTCCGCTCATACCGGACTCCTTCGTATAGACCTTCGCCTCACAGCGGTACGCCTCGCACAGCTCGCGGTATTGCCGCTCCATGCGCTCGTTTCCTCCGACGATCACAACGCTCATAAGTATTCCCTTTCTTGTTACCTCGTGCTAACATCCGGTTGAAAGAAAAAGCCTCTCGGCTTCTTCTTGATTCGTCCGATGTTAGTTTAAGGTAACATCAGCGTTTTGTCAAGAGCTTTTTTGCAGGAAACGCGTGACCTCCCGATAAAACCGCTCCGGCTGCATCAGTACCAGCTCCGCGCCGAGGGCGACGGTGCGCGTGCATCAGCTTCGCAAGCGCGTGATCCGAGGCGCAGATGTGCGGCGTCAAGTCCTCATAACCGTTTGTGCTCCGCACCGTCCCGGATTCTCCGCCGCTCACGCTTTGTCCCGCTTCCCGTACAGAGCGCGCAGCGTCTCCCGATTCGGAACCTGCGCGCGCAGCGCGTTCCAACTCGGCATCGGGTACTCCGGCGCGCGGGCGATCACCGCGGCGAAGGCGTCGTCCAGCGCCTCCATCTCCGCATAGGCGTTGCGGCAGTGCGCGCAGGCGATCAGATCGCCGGCGGTCTCGTTTTTTGCCATCACGTCGTAGATTGCGCGCATCACCGCGCCGCGAAGCCCCGGCTCGTAATATTTCTCGTCCTCCGCCGGCAAAATCGGGTAGCCCAGCGAACGGATCAGCCCGTATGCCTCGCGCGAGGCGGACATGGCGAGCTTCCGCTGCGCCGCCGTGGTCGTTTTCATCGTGCCGCCGTTCGCGTAGGTCATGTACGCGATGGGCAGAACCGCCGCCAGATGGCAGATGAGATACGCCTCCATGTCCGGCTGCCGGCAGACGCGATAGCCGGAGCTTCCGAAGATGAACTCGATCCGGTTCTGCGCCGCGACGCTTGGCTCCCCGTGCAGCGCGCCGACGTCCATGCGCCCTTCTCCCAACCGCTCGCAGGTGAGGACGCCGCTTTCCGCGTCGCGCCGCCCCGCCGTCGCCTGAAACGCGAACAGCACCTCCTTGCGGCAGACGGTATGCGCAAGAATGCGCGCTTGCATCTCCGCGGGACTCATGTTGTTGCCGACCAGCACGACCAGCAGCGACTCCACGGCGGCAAGCGGCTCCAAAATCGCGCCCATCTTGTCGTAGGGCATGACGGCGAAAACAGCGTCGAACGCGCCGTCCTCCGCAATGCTCCCGATCACACGCGGACGATCCACCGTGTCCTTCCGTTGCAAGTGATGGCGGATGCGCAGCCCGTTTGCCTTGAGCTGTTCGCCCCAGCGCCCGCGCGCGAGTACGGTCACGTCGTTTCCCGCCGTACAAAGCACGTGGGCGAGATAGCTTCCGATCACGCCCGCGCCGTAAACCAGAACCTTCATATTCCCCCTCGCTTCACTCTCAGGCTTTGTCCTCGATGACGGCGGCGTCCTCTTTCTCGGCACGCTCTTCGTTGATGCGCTTCGCGTCCTCGTAGACGTCCTCCGCGCCCTCGCGCACCTTCGTCGCGGCGTCCATGACGCAGTCCTTCGCGCGCAGCGCCGCCGCCGTGACCTGCGTGTACGCCTTCTTCGCGTCACGACTGCCAAGCGCCTTGATCCCCGCCGTGCCGAACAGCACGCCGCCCGCAAAAATAACCAGCTTGCTCCAGGACATAGAAAACGCTCCCTTCTCTGCGGCGCCTCCGCGCCTCTTTGAGGGTATATTAGCACATTCTAACTCAGTAAGCAAGACCTAACGATGGGAAAGTCAAGCGTTTTTTGCCGAACGATCGCGCAGAATTCCGCTCGCCTGCGCCGATGTCATAAGCCCTCGCACATACTTTGCGAAATGAAAACAAAATCTATGCGAAATACAGACGAAATTTAAGCGAAATTTCGTTGACTTATTTCGCATAGATGGTTATACTGGCATTGAAACAATGATCGGAGGCGATAGGGATATGAAATATCTGTCGATCAACGAGGCTTCCAAGCTGTGGGGTATTACCCCACGGCGCATCCAGCAGCTCTGCAAGAGCGGCGAGATTCCCGGCGCAATGAAGCAGGGGCGTGCGTGGCAGATCCCGGACAACGCCGAGGTCAACTCGAAAACCCGCGGAACCGCCAGGAAAGGGCTGCTGCCGTTGCCGATCGGCGTTTCCAGCTATGTCGAGGCGGTAGAGAACTATTACTATGTCGATAAGACGCTGTTGATCCGGGACTTTATTGACGCGCTGACCAAGGTTTCCCTGTTTACCCGGCCGAGGCGTTTCGGAAAGACGCTCAACATGGACATGCTGCGCGTGTTCTTCGAAAAGGCTGACGCGGATACGTCGGTCTACTTTCGGGACAAGGCCATCTGGTCCTGCGGGGAATACTATCGAGCCTTTCAGGGCAGATATCCGGTGATCTATCTCAGCTTCAAGGACGTGAAGTTCAGCGCCTGGACCGACGCGCGCAAGGACATGGAGAACTGCCTCCGAACTGAGTTTGCGCGCCACGCGGAGCTGGAAACCAGCACAAAGTGCAATGCGGTCGAGCGCGATTACTATAAAAAAATGCTTGACGGCAGCATTGGCGAGGTTGACCTGCTCCGCGCGCTTGCGGTGCTCTCCGCCATGCTCCATAAGCATTATCAGATCGAGACGGTCATCATCATCGACGAATATGACACGCCCATTCAGCAGGGGTACGCGAACGGGTACTATAAGGATGTGGTCGGGTTCATCAGGAACCTGTTTTCCGGCGCGTTCAAGGATAACGCGAGCCTTGCCTACGGTTTTCTGACCGGCATCCTGCGCGTTGCCAAGGAAAGCGTTTTCAGCGGGATGAACAACCTCAAGGTCAATTCGATCATGGACGACCGCTACAGCGCGTATTTCGGTTTTATCAGGGCTGAGGTCGCAGAATTGCTGTCCTACTACGGCAAGGGTGAGAAGCTGGATGAGGTCTGCGAATGGTACGACGGCTACCGCTTCGGGCATCAGGACATCTTTAACCCGTGGTCCGTTGTCAACTATGTCGACGACAACTGCTACCCCAAGGCGTTTTGGCAGGCGACCGGCAGCAACGAGATCATCGGCGATATTCTGTCCGCCGCGTCGCCGGAGGTAACGGAGAACCTGAGGCGGCTCATGCAGGGAGAGCAGCTCGCAACGTATATCGACACGGACGTGATCTATCCGGACTTGAAGCGCAATACCTCCAGCATATACAGCTTCCTTTTGGTCGCGGGGTATCTGAAGAACTCGGAGATCGTCCCGCAGAACGACGGAAATTTCATGTGCAAGGTCTCGATACCGAACAAGGAGATCTCGTTCGTATACGCCAAGGAAGTCATATCCCGGATCGGCGGCAGCGCTGCGGAGTCCACGGCAGCCTCGATCCAGCAGGCGATATTTGAGAAGGACGTCCGCAGGCTGAAGCAGCACATAGAAGATTATCTGGTCCAGACGATCAGCGTCTACGACAAGGCCAGCGAAGCGTTCTATCAAGGCTTGATGATCGGACTGTGCGCCATTCTGAACAACCGCTATTCCGTGAAATCCAACCGCGAGTCCGGCGACGGCCGGTTTGACGTCCAGCTCAAGCCGCTCGGAAGCGGACTGCCGGGATTCGTTTTTGAACTGAAGTGGACAAAGGAGATCGGCGAGGATCTGGACAAGTTGGCGCAGTCGGCGCTGGAGCAGATCAGGGACAGGCGCTATACCGCAGAGATGCAGGCGGAAGGCATAACGGAGATCATTTCCGTCGGTCTCGCCTTCTGCGGTAAGAATGTAGCCTCGACAAGCGATTACGCCGAGAACTGATCAGACATCCCCGTCGTCGATCACCAGACAATTCACAAACCCGGTGTGGGCTGTGCAGGCGTCGATCGCAATGACGCCCTTTCCGTGATACGGCGTGAAATCGGCGTCCTCGCCGAGCTCCGTTCCCTTGTGCTCGAAGTTGCTGTGTCCGAATGAGGCGTGCCAGTGCCCGCAGACGACGGTCTTATCCGCCCGCGCAGTCTTCGCCGCCATCATGCCGTTGTACCACCGCGCCTTTTTCCATGCAGTCTCATCCGCCTCGCGCCAGTTCCCGATATAGCTGAACTGCCCTCCCCGCTCCTCCACGCAGGGGATCCATCCGTGCGTGAAGATGTAATGCTCCGTCTCCCAGTAGTCGAGCATGGCGGGGAGGCGGCGCGGTGTCCTGATAGTAGCCCGCCTTTTTCAGCGCCGCGGTCAGCGGCGT
>CAMVAV010000075.1 GCA_947165595.1 uncultured Clostridia bacterium
AATCAATTACCTGCAAAGCAAGGTAAAAGAAAAGTTCCGATTATTACCTCAACACGGTAACTCTCGGAACTTTTTGGTGCGCGAGGCGGGACTTGAACCCGCACGTGCGTGAAGCACACTAGAACCTGAATCTAGCGAGTCTGCCAATTCCACCACTCGCGCATAAGCAGTCATCTTGGGAAGGAAAACTGGTGCGGATGGCGGGACTTGAACCCGCACGTCCATACGAACACTAGCACCTCAAGCTAGCCTGTCTGCCAATTCCAGCACACCCGCATATTTTCCTGCCGTCTGACGACCGCTCCGCTATTATAAGACTACCGGCGGCAAAAAGTCAACCCTTTTTTTCACAAAGCGCCGTATTTTTTCTGACCGCACGCCATGCGGCGCCGTGCTCCCGTCGCTCCGACCGCGTTGTACGGCTTTACAGCTGCTCCAGCACCTCGCCCACGGCGCCCGTTATGACCAGGTCCGCGCCGAGATCGGAGCGCAGCGCCGTCTTGTTGATGACGACCAGCTTGTGTCCGCGATAGTAGTGGATCAGTCCCGCCGCCGGATAGACCGCGAGCGAGGTGCCCGCGATGATCAGCACGTCCGCGTTTGCGATGAAGCGGATGGCGCGCTCCAGAGTATTGCTGTCCAGACCCTCCTCATAGAGCACGACGTCCGGCTTGACGCGCCCGCCGCACTCGCAGGTCGGGATGCCCGTGCCGTTGCGGATGAAATCGGCGTCGTAGAACTTGCCGCACTTTTCGCAGTAGTTGCGCAGCGTGCTGCCGTGGAGCTCCAGGACCTCCTTGCTGCCGGCCGCCTGATGCAGCCCGTCGATGTTCTGCGTCACGATCGCCTTGAGCTTGCCCTGCCGTTCCCACTCCGCGAGCTTTTTGTGCGCTGCGTTCGGCTGCACGCCGGAAATCAGGAGCTTCGCGCGGTAGAATTTGAAAAACTTTTCAGGATAGCGCTCATAGTAGGTATGGCTGAGGATCGTTTCGGGCGGTTCGTCCCACTGTTGGTGGTACAGTCCGTCCACGCTGCGAAAGTCGGGGATGCCGCTTTCGGTCGAGACGCCCGCGCCGCCGAAGAACACGATGTTGTCGGTGTTGTCGATGATGTCCTTGAGCTTTTTGATTTCGTCCGTCATGGTTTATGCCCCTTTCGGATAGTAATTTTTCCTAGTAAACAGATAGCAGAGCGGTATCGTATAGAGCAGCGCCGCGTAGGGCAGCGCCTCCACGCCCACATCCAGCATCGACAGCGGGACCGCGCAGGCGATGCACCACGGCACGAGCCCCGCGATCGTCACCCCGGAGTTGGCGATGTCGATGGCAAACTCCTCGTTCGGCGCGCCGGCGCTTCGATAGACCTTGCCCATGAGCTGCTGCAGCATGATGACCACGATCGTCTGGTTGCACAGCACCATGGAGCAGGGAATGCTCAGCAGCGCCGTCGTCGGGAAAAGCCCGATCCGCCCGCTCAGCGCCGCGATCTTCACCTGCGCGCCGTCCAGTGCGCCGGTGCCGTCGAGAATGCCGCCCATCATCGACGCCAGAGGCAGCATCAAAAACACCGTCAGCATCGACACCAGCCCGCCGCCCGTGAGCACCTGCGCGAGAATGCCGTCCGGCGCGTAGCCGAGGACGCAGACGCGCAGCGTTTCCGCGGCGCTCATGCCCTGCAGGAGCATCCCGACGGCGGCCGCCGCCGCGCCGGAGACGGACATGGCGATCCAGACCGGCACACGAAGGAGCGGCAGCACCAGCATGATCGCCGCGGGAAGCACCGTCCACAGGGAGAGGTCAAACCGCTCCGCCAGCGCGCCGAGCAGCGTTTCATCCACGGCGGTCACCGGATAGCGGAAGGAGAGAAACAGATAGAAGCCGAGACAGAGCAGATAGGGGAGAAGTGCTGTGCGGTGCATTCGCTTCACATTTCCGTAAAGCTCCGTCTCCGTCAGCGCGGCGACGAGGCTCGCGCAGGAGGAGGTCGGCGCGCCGCGGTCCCCGAAGTAGACGCCGGAGAGAATCGCGCCGGCGGCTGCCGCCGTATTGACGCCGCCCGAGCGCGCGAGCGCGATCAGCACCACGCCCGCCGTGCTCGTCACGCCGAAGGAGGTCCCCAGCGCGTAGGAGAGCAGCGCAGTCAGCAAAAAGGAAAGCAGGATGAAAAGCTTCGGCGGCATGGCGCGTACGCCGTTGCAGATGAAAAACGCGATGGTGCCGCAGGAGCGCCACAGGCCCGTCAGCAGCCCGATGAAGAAGATGATGCGCAGCACGATGAACGTCGAAGGCATCTTGCTCCACGCCATTTTGGCGAGCGCCCCCGCGGAGTGCCCGCGGCGCAGGCCGACGGCAAAGAACAGCGCCAGCGCGGCGGCGAGCGCCCAGTACAGCGCCCAGCCCTTGAGCATACAGAGGAGCATCGCGCCGAGAAACAGCGCCCCGGCAAGCAAAAAGTCCATGTGTTTCCTTTAACCCTTGATCTTCAGCGTCCAGTGGCAGCACAGGCGGTCGAGGTCCTCGTCCGTCGCCGCGCCGACGCGCAGCCGCGCTCCGCAGTCGGCGCAGATGAGATCGACATAGGTGGGGCGCACCTCCATGCGGTATTTTTCGCTGCCGCACGCGCAGGAGATGCCGTGCGGGCGCGCCGCGATCTCGCGCAGCTCGGAGAGCACCTCGTGCATGATGACGCTGTCGACGAACAGCTCGCCGTCCTCGCCCCGCGCCGCCTCCTTGTCCGCCGCGAGGAGCAGATGCGCCATTTCGCGCTCGACCTCGTAGGGCTCGCCGATGAAGCAGCAGAGCTGCTGCGTCTGCGGGCAGGCGAGGCCGATGCCGGGTCCCTCCAGCAGCCGCGCCGCGTCGACAACTGCGCCGTGCTCGCCGCCGCAGACGCCGCAGGGGACGCTGAGGCGGAAGGTACGCTCCTCCGCGTCGACGGTGAGACTCGATTTGCCGCAGTCGCACGCAACCACCGCGCCGGACGCCGCCAGGGCAAACGCCGAGCGGTCGCGGACCACCTGCTTCCGGCACGTCGGGCAGAGATAGCCGAACGTGCGCATTTTTTCCGTCATGACATTGCCTCCTGTGCCGCGGCGGTCAGCCGAGCTTTTCCATCTCGCCGATCAGCTCGCCAAAGAGTCTGAGCGCCGCGTTGACGGGCTCCGGCGTGCTCATGTCCACCCCCGCGATCTTCAGCAGCGAGATCGGATCGGCGCTGCTGCCGCCGGAGAGGAAGCGCTTGTACTCCCGGACCGCGTCCCCGCCGCCCGCGAGGATACGGTCGGCGATCGCCACGGCGGCGCAGAAGCTGGTCGCGTATTGGAACACATAATAGTTGTAGTAGAAATGCGGAATGCGCGTCCACTCCAGCGCGATGCCGTCGTCGGAAACCATGTCGGGTCCGAAGTAGAGGCGGTTGAGCTCGCGGTACTTTTCGCACAGCGCGTCGGCGGTCAGCGTGTCGCCCGCCTCCGCCATGCGGCCCAGGGCGAGCTCGAACTCCGCGAACATCGTCTGGCGGTAGACCGTGGCTTTGAACGAGTCGAGAAAGTGGTTGATGAGGTAGGCGCGCTCCTTCTTGTCGGCGGTTTTGTTCAGCAGATGGCGCACAAGCAGCACCTCGTTGCAGGTGGAGGCGACCTCCGCGACGAAGATCACGTAATCGCTGGTGGAGACCGGCTGGCCCTGGACGCTGTAGCAGGTGTGCAGCGTGTGGCCCATCTCGTGAGCGAGGGTGAACATGCTGTCCAGCGTGTCCTTGTGGTTGAGCAGGACATAGGGGTGCGGACGGTCGCCGGCGGAGTATGCGCCGCTGCGCTTGCCGGCGTTTTCGTACACGTCGATCCAGCGGTTTTCAAAGCCCTCCCGCAGCAGCGCCGTATAGTCCTCGCCCAGCACGGAGAGCGCGTCCAGCACGGTTGCCTTCGCCTCTTCAAAGCCGATCCTCCGCGCCGCGCCGGCGACGATGGGGGTATAGACGTCGTACATGTGCAGCTCGTCCACGCCGAGCAGCCTTTTGCGCAGCGCGACATAGCGGTACATCTTGTCGAGGTTGCCGTGCACGGCGTCGATCAGATTCAGATACACCGGAACGGGGACCTCGGTCTCGTCGAGACTTGCCTCGAGCGTCGAGGCATAGCCGCGCGCCTCGGCGTGGAAGCGGAGCTGCTTGAACTGAGCGTCGAGCAGCGCCGCGGCAGTGTTTTTGAACTCGCCCATGCGGGCGTAGTAGGTGTCGAAGGCGTTCTTGCGCAGCACGCGGTCGGCGCTTTGCTCCAGCGGGACGAAGGAGCCGTTGGTCAGCGCGTGCGCCTCGTCCTTGCTATCCGTCACATCCGGGAAGGTGAGGTCGGCGTTGCGAAAGACCGAGCCGATCTGCTCCGGGGCATTGGAGATTTCGCCGGCGGCGGCAAGCAGCTTTTCCTCGGCGGAGGAGAGGATATGCGCTTTACGGCGCCGGATCTGGTACAGGCTGCGGCGGTACTCCTCCAGCGCCGGCTCCTCGCGCAGGAAGCGCTCCAGCGTCTCGTCGGGGAGCGCCATGATCTCCGGCGGAGCGAACGCCGCCGCGCTGGACACGGCGACGAGCGTGCTCATCGCCTTGCCGTTCATATCCTGACAGACGCCGTCCCCCTGGTCCTGGTCCGCCTTGCGGCTCGCGTAGCTGAAGAGCCTGCTGCACCGCAGGTTCGCCTCGTCGCCGAGACGGAACCAGGCGAGCAGCTCCGCCGCGCCTTTGCCCAGCCTGCCCCGAAAGGCGGAAAGCCGTTCGGGCAGCTCGCGCAGCGCGTCATATTCCGCGCGCCACGCCTCGTCGCTTTCGTACAGGTCCCTGAGGTTCCAGGTGTATTCCTCGGGAACGTCGCTGCGCTTGGTCTTGGGATCGATCATGCCCTGTTCTCCTTTGCTCTGTTTTCCCCTCCATCATACTCATTTTCACACAGCGCGTCAAGCGCTCATATTTTCTTCCGCCGTTGGGAAAGCTAGGGCAAAACGACCGACAAGGAGCGCAGATTATGGGAAAACGGATCGGCGCGCGCACGGTGCGCCTCGCGCATCCGCCGGCGGTGCTGTCCTTCGCCGCCGTGGGCGGGCACATGGAGGGACAGGGACCGCTGCGCGACTGCTTCGACGAGCTGAGCGAGGACCATTTCTGGGGACAGAAGACCTGGGAGCAGGGCGAGAGCACGATGCAGAAGCACGCGCTGAACAAGACGCTGGAAAAGGCGACGCTGCATGAGCCGGACATCGACTATGTCTTTGCGGGCGACCTTCTCAACCAGTGCATCGGCTCGTCGTTTTCGCTGCGGGATTCCAACATCCCGTTCTACGGGCTGTACGGCGCGTGCTCGACGATGGGGGAGGCGCTGTCCCTCGCGGCGATGATGATCGACGGCGGCTTCGCGCGGCGCGCGGCGGCGCTGACCTCGTCCCACTTCTGCACGGCGGAACGGCAGTACCGCATGCCCGTGCCCTACGGCTCGCAGCGCACGCCCACCGCGCAGTGGACCGCGACGGCGGCGGGCTGCTGCCTTCTCGGCGAGGAGGGGAACGGCCCCTATGTGACGCATTTGACGGCTGGCAAGATCGTCGATCTGGGCGTCACCGACCCGAACAACATGGGCGCGGCGATGGCGCCCGCCGCCTGCGACACGCTTGCCGCAGTGTTCCGCGATACGCAGACTGCGCCCGCGGACTACGACCTCATCGTCACCGGCGACCTCGGCAAGCTGGGGCACGACATCGTCGTCGACCTGCTGGGGCGCGAGGGCGTCGACATGACCAAAAACTACGACGACTGCGGGCTGCTGCTCTTTGACCGCGAGGCGCAGGACATGCACTGCGGCGGCAGCGGCTGCGGCTGCTCCGCCAGCGTGCTGTGCGGCTATCTCCTGCGCGGGATGCGGGAGGGAAAGTGGCAGCGCATCCTGTTCGCGCCGACGGGGGCGCTGCTCTCGCCCACCTCGTCCTTTCAGGGGGAGAGCATCCCGGGCATCTGCCACGCGGTCGTCCTGTCGAACACGAGGGAGGGCTGAGGAAATGGAGTTTTTGCGAGCGTTTCTCTGCGGCGGGCTGCTGTGCGCGATTGGGCAGGTGCTCATCGACAAAACGCAGCTCACGCCCGCGCGCATCCTGACCGGTTACGTTGTCGCGGGCGTGGCGCTGACCGCGCTGGGCGTCTACGGCCCGGTCGTCGAATGGGGCGGCGCGGGCGCGACGGTGCCGCTGCTGGGCTTCGGCTACGCGCTGGCGAACGGCGTGAAAAAGGCGGTGACGGAGCAGGGCTGGCTCGGCGTGATGACAGGCGGGCTCTCGGCGACGGCGGGCGGCGTCGCGGCGGCGGTGGTGTTCGCGCTGCTGATGGCGCTGCTGTTCCGGGCGGGGGACAAGCGGCACTGAGCCGCCGCGCTCCGACGGCGGATCAAGGGGAGAGACCGTTCGGAGCCTTCCGTTTTCAAAATGCGGGCAAGTTTTATTTGCACGCGGGAGGAAAAAGTGCTATAATCGTCCCAACAAGATCAGGGGGGGCGGTTCGATGGTTATTACGGTCGGCAGACAGTATGGCAGCGGCGGCCGCGAGATCGGCACGAAGCTGGCGGGGCGGCTGGGCATCAACTACTACGACGATCTGCTGCTCAAAAAGGCGGCGGAGGAGAGCGGGCTGTGCGAGGAGCTGTTCCGCTCCTTTGACGAGCGGCCGAAGAGCTTTCTGTACTCCATCGCGCTCGATCCGTACTCCTTCTCCATGAGCCACATCACCGCCAAGGGCTCGATCGAGCAGCAGGTCTATCTCGCGACCTACGACACGATCAAAAAGCTCGCGGACCAGGGGCCGTGCGTCCTGATCGGGCGCTGCGCGGATTACGCGCTCAAGGACCGCACGGACGTCATCAACCTGTTCATCACCGCGCCGCTCGAAAGCCGTATCGCCCGCGTGGCGCAGCGCAACGGCATCACAAAGGACGAGGCGAAGGAGCGCATCCGCAAGCGCGACAAGGACCGCGCGGCATACTACAACTTCTACTCCGCAAAGGAGTGGGGCGACGCGAGGAGCTACGATCTGTGCGTCGACAGCTCGCTGCTCGGCATCGACGGCACGGTGTCGCTGCTGGAGCGTATGCTTGAGCTCAAGGGAATGAAAAAAGAGGCGGAAGCGGGGGAATGACCTCGCTTTCGCCTTTGTTGCGTGACGGTATCAGGTTTCGGGCGTCTCCGGCGCGGTGGGTTCGGTGGACTCGGCCGGTTCGGCTGGCTCGCCCTCCGCGGGCGTCTCACCCTCGGCGGTCGGGGCCTCCTCCGCGCCCGATTCCTCTCCGGGAGCGGGCTCCGCGCTCTCCGGCTCGCCGCGGTGATAGATGCTGTCGTCCCACGAGACGAGCATGACATGGGCGGGGGGCGGCGCCTCCCGCTCGGCCTGCGCGGCGGCGAGCTCCTCCTCGCTCGGGGGTTCCTCCTTGCGGAACACACCCTCCAGCGCGGCGGCGGTGTAGCCGGAGATCATGACCGCGACGGACATGGCGAAGCACATCGCGGACAGGCCCATGCGGTTGTTTTTCGTGTATTGCACAAGGGCGACGGTGAAGGAGACAAGCAGGGCAAAAAAGCCGCAGAAGAACAGCAGCATCCCCATGCCTTCACCAGCCTTTCGCAAAATCGCAGCTTTTTCGGAGAGGATAAAAGAAAGGGCGAAGAAAAACATGTCTGTTTTTCTCCGCCTTTTTTGGCGCGGAAGAGAGGATTTGAACCTCCGCGGCGCTTTTTACACGCCCTACTCCCTTAGCAGGGGAGCCCCTTCGGCCTCTTGGGTACTTCCGCAAGCCGAAAACAAGGATCCGTATGATTGGCGGAGAGAGTGGGATTCGAACCCACGGACGCTCGCGCGTCGCCGGTTTTCAAGACCGGTGCCTTCAACCGCTCGGCCATCTCTCCGTGTCTTGTCCCGCGTCTTCTCCAAACGCATATGATATGATAGCATACGGGGCGGCCGATTGTCAAGAAAAAAATTTGCCCACAAAATACACGCCCGGCGGCATTGACGAATTCACATTTTTGTATATAATATTTCATTTGAAATCATATGTGCGGTCCTGTGCCGGAGGGGAGGGATGTTGCGCTTGGAAATAACAAGCGACGGTGTTGTGTCGATCGGCGTTTGCACAGCGGATACCGCTCTGGCGGAGCGGCTGTGCCGCGGTATGGAGCGCTGGGCCTGCGGCGAGTGTGTCCGCCTTGTGCCGGAGGTGCTTGACCGTCTGCCCGGCCGCGATGAACGCGTTGACATCCTCCTTTTGGATCTGGACAGCATGGACGTGAAGGATTCCGCGCTGCAAAACGCCGGATACGGTGGATTGATCATCGTTTCCGGGAACGGGGAGGCGGCGATCCGCGCCTTTCGCTGGCATCCTTACGCGCTTTTGAAGCCTGATTTTGCCGCGCCTCAGCTCAAGGAGGCGATGAGCACCTGTTTGCAGCTTTGGCAAAAGGGGCTTCTCTTTTTGGAACTGCCGGAAAAGCGCAAGCGGTCGCGCCTGCCGCTGGGGCGCGTGCGCTACATTGAGGCGAAGTATCATTACTGCATCTTTTATCAGCAGACGATGCCGGTGCGCTCGCGATTTGCCGTGGGCGAGCTGGAGACGCTGCTGCCGAACCCGCCGTTCCTGCGCTGCCACCGGAGCTATCTGGTGCGCGTGGACGAGGTGGAGAAGCTGACCTATTCCGCCCTGAGGCTGAAGGGAGACGACGTCAGCCTCCCCGTGGGCAGACGCTATCACGAGGCGCTGGTTCGCGCGTTCGAGGCATGGCAGGGGAGGGGACAGTAAATGCTGATCACCGCGATGATCTGCGATGACTTGCCGGAGGAGCGGATTTCTCTCGCCCGTATGCTCAGGCACTACGAGAACTCGCATGATCTGACATTGAAGCTGGAAAGCGCCCAGGACGGGGTCGAGCTGCTTGCCAGGTGGAGGCCGGAGCGCTGGGACATCATATTTCTGGATATCTATATGCCGGGGATGAACGGAATCGACGCAGCGCGGCAGCTGCGCCAGGTGGACCGGGATTGTGCGCTGGTGTTATTCACGACCAGCATGGACCACGGCGTCGCCGGCTTTGAGCTGCAGGCGATGGACTACCTCACCAAGCCCGTGCGGCAGGAGGACGTCGACCGGGTGATGGACTGGTTCCTCCGGACGCAGTCGGACAAGCTGCGGGAGCTGACGGTGCGCGTGCAGTGGGGCGAGCAGACGATCCGCGTGCAGGACATCCGATACATCGAAAGCCGGGGACATGCCTGCGTCATCCACGCCGAGGGGCAGGACGTCAGCACCCGCGGGAGCATCGGCGAGCTGATGGAGGAGTTGGAGCCGGCGGGCTCGTTCTTCCGCTGCCACCAGAGCTTTGTGCTGAACTTCGACTACGTCAGAAGCATCGAGAACCGCGCCTTCGTGCTGGACGGCGGCGAGCGCGTTCCCATCAGCGCGCCGAACCTCTCGCGCAGCAAGTCGGCGCTTTTGGAGTGGATCGCGGAGCGGGACTGGAAGGCGTAACCTGAAATCAAACAAGGCTGTGAGAGAAGGGGACGATCACGTCCCGCTTCCTCACAGCCTTGCTTTCTTTTTGATTATGCGCGTCGGGAGACTGAGCCGCTGCGCCTGCGGTGCCCGTTGCTCCGAAGTGCCGGGCCGCTGCTGTCCGGCGGCAGGTTTTCTCACAGGAGACGCTATTACTTCCCGAACTGCCACCACTTTTTCTTCTTCGGGGCGGCCTGCGGTGTAGCGGCCGGCTTCTGCGCGGCCGCGCGCTCCTGTGCCTGCATCTGCGCCGCGCGCTGCTGGGCAAAGAACCGTTTGCGGGCGCTGATGGTTTCCTCGTCGTCATTCGGATCGGGATTCTTGATCTTCTGGTAGAGCATTGCGAGGCTCTCGTCATCCGTGGCGGTTGTCGGGTCGTAATCCCGGGGCACCGCCGCCGTGCGGTAGCCGAAGGTCTGGTCGGAGGTCTTCTCGCCGGGAACAAACGGCGCGGCGGGCGCCGAAGCCGGGGCGGACGACGAATCCGGCGCGGACGGCGTGAGCATTGTGCGCATCTGCCTGTACTGCTCGAAAACGGGTTTCATATGCTCCGGGATCTGATCCTCGCGCAGCGCGCCGGTTTCCACGTCGCGCACCAGGTTGGGAAGACGGGTGATAAAGGAGTTGACGTCCGAAACACCCTTCCCGGCATCGCTGAACGAACCTCCGGCATCCATCTTCGCCTGGGCGAACGCGCCGAGACCAAACTGTCGGTTGAAAAGGTTGCCCATGACTGCGTCCATCGCGGTTCCGTTTTCCCTGTCCTGGAATACCTTCGCGTCCTTGATCTGGTCGTGCTGCGCCCTGACGAAATCCTGAACGTCCTGGTTTCCCGCGGCCGGCATAAAGACCTGGCTCATCAGCTCGCCTGCCGCGGCGGAGATCTCCGGGCTGTAGGCAAAGTTCATTCCGCCGAACGCGCCCGTATCCACGTTGCTGCTTTTGGTGTTATGGATATTTGCCCATCGCTCATCCTGCCCGGCCATCGCTGCGGTGGTCTTGGCGGCAACGTCATCAAAGGCGCTGCCCTCGTAGGTTTTGAGGGCTTTCGCCAACTGGGATTGGTTACTCCGCATGCCGCTGGCCTGCATTGCATCGGAATAAGCTTTAGTGGCGTTCGCGCTTCCGCCGGCATCATCATAGGCCTTGTCCATGGCGGCGACGGTGCTTGCCGGGGAGACCGCGTCCAGCTCGGCCCTGCTGCCGAGCTTTGATTTTGGCTCCTTGTCCTTCTTGCCGCCGAACAGCTTGCCGAAAAATCCGCCGAACAGCTTTGCCTGCATCGGCCCGGCGGCGGGGGCGGCGCTGACGCTCGACATCGCCGCCGTCGGCATGGCGATCGTCTGGCCCGCCGCCGCCATCGCGCCCTCACGGTCGGCACGCGCTTCCAGCGCGTGATCGTTCAGGAAGCCGCTGCCCGAGACCTCGCCGCGCGCCTGACTGACGACGTGGCTAAGCTCGTGGCCGAGCAGGGATTGTCCGCCGAAGCTGGTGAAGTCCAGCATCCCCGGCGCGAAGGCGATCTTCGTGCCCTGCGAGACGGCCTGCGCGCCCGCGTCGGCGACCGCCTGACTCTCGTAGAGCCTGACGGCGGAGAGATCCGCGCCGAAGGCGTTTTCCATCTTGGAGCGGATCGCGCCGGGCAGGTCGACCTGATGGCCAAGCTGCTCGCCCGACATATGGAACGCTCCGCTGCTGAGCGATTCCGTCGACTGCTGAGGCAAAGCGCTTTCGCTCTTCTGCGCGGCGTCGTTCGCGCGCTTGCGGTTTGCGTATGTGTAACTCATGATTGTGCCTCCTCTTTATTCGACGGAATAGGATTCCGCCTCGTAGTATTGCTTCGACAGCACCTCGTGGAGCACGCCCAGCAGCACCATCGCCTGTCCGGCGACGTCGTCGGGATTGGCGTCGCTGGGGAAGGGGAAGCTGTATTTGTGATAGAGCTGACGCTCCTCCTCGAAGATGCCGTAAGCGCCGAACGGGCACTGCATATTCCAGGGGACGAGCTTTTGCACCAGCTCGTCATAGCGGTCTCCGATCTCCGCCACGATCGTGCTGTAAAGGAGCATCAGGTCCAGATCCTTGGAGAAGGACGTGACCATGAGCTCGGTGATGACCGCGTTTCCGTCCTGCGTGACGGGGAACAGAATCCGAAGCGTATCGCCGATCTGCGGGTCGTCGATCCCCTCCAGATAGGTCGATTCGATACCAAGGGCGGAAAGCCGCTCCCGCAGCTTTTCGAAACAGGACTTTACCGCCGGAATGTCCATACTGCTTTACCTCCCGAATCATTTTTGCGAGCTGCCGCTCTCTGCGTTTCCTGACGTCGCGATGCTTGCCCCGCAAGCGATGTGATTATTTCTTCTTCTTTTTCTTCTCTGCCTCGTAATCGCGGATCTCCTCCGCCTGAAGCCTCTGGGCCAGACGGCTGTCCGCCTCCTCCTGACCCTCCTTGGTGGCCATCCTGATGCGGGCGAGCGGATTATGCAGCGTCCATTTTGCCCGGTCGAACCAGCTCATCTTATCATAGGAATCCCGGTGCTCGTTGAACTGATCCATGGCGTTTTGATGCGCTTCCACCAGCGAGTCGACCTTGTGGCCGATGACCTTGCCGGTGTAGTCCACCGCATGGGTCGCGCCGGTCTTGACCGAATCCCATGCCTTTGCCGCGCCGGATTTGGTGGCGTCCCACGCCTTGCCGGGAGCTGCCTTGACAGCCTCCCACGCCTTCTTGCGGGTATCGGCATCGGTGACAAAGTCCTTCACGGCGCCCGCCGCCTTGGTTGCGCCGGTCTTGGTGGCGTCCCACGCCCTGGACGCGCCGGACTTGGTGGCGTCCCATGCCTTGGACGCGCCGGACTTGGTGGCGTCCCACGCCTTGGACGCGCCGGACTTGGTGGCGTCCCACGCCTTGGACGCGCCGGTCTTGGTGGCGTCCCACGCCTTGGACGCGCCGGACTTGGTGGCGTCCCACGCCTTGGACGCGCCGGACTTGG
>CAMVAV010000076.1 GCA_947165595.1 uncultured Clostridia bacterium
CCGCCTCCTGCACGGCGGGGATACGGCTCGAGCCGCCGACCATCAGCACCTTGGCGAGGTCGCCCGCCTTGACGTCCGCGTCGCTCATCGCCTGACGCACGGGGCCCATCGTCGCCTCGACGAGGTGGGCGGTCAGCTCGTTGAACTTCGCGCGCGTGAGCGTCACGTCCAGATGCTTCGGACCCGTGGCGTCCGCCGTGATATACGGCAGGTTGATGTTGGAGGTCGTGACGCCGGAGAGCTCGATCTTCGCCTTCTCCGCCGCCTCCTTGAGCCGTTGCATGGCGACCTTGTCGCCGGAGAGGTCCACGCCGTCGCTCTTCTTGAACTCCGCGACGAGGTAGTCCATGATGCACTTGTCGAAGTCGTCGCCGCCGAGGCGGTTGTTGCCCGCCGTCGCCAGCACCTCGATCGTGTTCGTCTCCGCGTCGGTCTCCAGGATCGACACATCGAACGTGCCGCCGCCGAGGTCGTAGACCATGATCTTCTGGCTGCCGCTGCCCTCGATGCCGTAGGCGAGCGCCGCGGCGGTGGGCTCGTTGATGATGCGCTTGACCTCGAGCCCGGCGATCTTGCCGGCGTCCTTGGTCGCCTGACGCTGGGAGTCGGTGAAGTACGCGGGGACGGTGATGACCGCCTCGGTGACCGGGCCGCCCAGATAGCTCTCGGCGTCCGCCTTGAGCTTTTGCAGGATCATCGCGCTGATCTCCTGCGGGGTGAACTTCTTGCCGTCGATCTCCACGCGGTGGTCGCTGCCCATCTCGCGCTTGATCGAGGAGATCGTGCGGTCGGGGTTGGTGATCGCCTGACGCTTCGCGACCTGGCCGACCATGCGCTCGCCGGTCTTGCTGAACGCGACGACGGACGGGGTGGTGCGGTTGCCCTCCGCGTTCGCGATGACGACGGGCTCGCCGCCCTCCATGACCGCGACGCAGGAATTGGTGGTGCCCAAATCAATGCCGATTACCTTAGACATGATGATTGCCTCCTTGTATATCTCAATTTTAATTGCTTACGAAAGAAAAATGTTTCACGTGAAAAAACACGGGAAATCGCGTTAATTGGCGACCTTGACGATCGCGAAGCGCAGGACCTTTTCGCCCAGCAGAAAGCCCTGCTGCAGCACCTCGGCCACCGTGTTCTCGCCGAGCGATTCGTCCTCGACGTGCATCACGGCGTTGTGCTTCTCGGGGTCGAAGGGCTTGCCCGCCGCGTCGATGGTCGTGACGCCCAGCTTGGAAAGGCTCTCCTTAAACTGCGAGAACACCATCTCAAGGCCCTTTCGGTGCGGGGAGTCCGCCTCCTCGTCCTTGTACTGCGCGAGCCCCCGCTCCAGATTGTCGTACACGGGGAGCATCGCGGTGATCGTGTCGATCTTCGCGTCGGCGTAGAGGGATTCCTTCTCCTTCGCGGTGCGCTTGCGGTAGTTGTCGTACTCCGCGGCGAGGCGCAGGTATTTGTCCTTCTGGGCGGAGAGCTCGGCGGCGAGCGCCTCCAGCTTCTCCATCTGCTCCTTCGTGACGGTGAAGGTCTCCGGCGCGGCTTCCGCGGCCTCGGCAGGCTCGGCGGCGTCCTCGGGCTCCTTCCGCTCCGCTTCGGGCGCGGCGTCCTCGGGCTTCGCTTCGGATGCGGCCTCTTCGGTCGCGGCCTCCCGCGGCTCCTCCGGGGCGGGGACCTCCTCCGCTTCCTCCTCGGGACCGGTCTTTTTTTCCTCTTTCTCAGACATGTGAACTCAACTCCTTGGGTTTTTGGGGATCCGTTTTTTTCGTTTCCGCCGGCGGCAGGCCCTTGCCGAACATCTTCGTCAGGCTCTCGGCAAAGTAGCTCAGCCGCGCGGTGACGGTGGCGTAATCCATGCGCGTCGGGCCGACCACGCCGACCAGGCCGCGCATCCCGTCGCCGATGTCGTAGCTGGCGACGACCACGCTCGTGTCGTGCAGCGCCTCGTTGACGTTCTCCGGTCCGATGAGGATCTGGAGCGGCGCGCCGTCCTCCGGCACGGGAAGCTTTTCCTTGTCGTCGACGAGGAAGGTCATCAGCTCGTGCGCCTTGTCCACGTCGCGGTACTCCGGCATTTTAAGGATGCGGCTCGCGCCCGTGGTCTCCACGTCGCGCCGCGACGCCTCGTCGAGGATGTCCGCCGCGTATTCCACCGTCCTGGAGAGGACGAGGAACATCTCGGGGGAGAGCTGCTCGCTCACGCTCATCAGGCGGGCGCTCATCTCGGCGCGGCCCTTGCCGGTAAAGTGGGTGTTCAGCAGGTTCTTGAGGTCCGAGAGCCGCGCTGCGTCGAAGGCGAGCGCCGTGCTTTGCAGCTGGCTCTTGACGTTCTTGTCGCTCGTCATCACGACGGAGATAAAGCCGGTCGCGTCCACGGGCAGAAGCTCGAAGCGCTCCACCGTCAGGGCCGCGTTGCCGCTCGTCACGCTGTAGGCGGGATAATTGACAATGGTGGACACGAGCTGTCCCGCGTTCGTCAGCACGCCGCCCATGTCCTCCAGCCGGCCGCGCAGCGTCTCGTCGATGCTCTCCGCCTCCTGTGCGGAAACGGCGCGGCGCTCCATCAGCTCGTTGACGTAGAGCCGGTAGCCCTGCGGAGAGGGGACGCGCCCCGCCGAGGTGTGCGGCTGCTCCAGATAGCCCAGCTCGCACAGCTCCGCAAACTCGTTGCGAATGGTGGCGGAGGAGACGCCCAGCTCCTTTGCGATCGTTTTGGACCCGACGGGCTCGGCGGAATCAATATAGTGCTCGACGACCGCTTTCAGTATTTGCTTTTTGCGCTCGCTCAATTCCATTGCCGTCCATTCCTTTAGCACTCCTTTTCCTTGAGTGCTAACCGGAGTGTAGCACCGGAATTTGCCATTGTCAATAGGTTTTCGTGTAAACGATTTGTGAACGAATGGCGCGCTTTTGACGAAGTGTGCGAGGCTGCCCATGATGTTGCGCTCGCCGGACGGCCGGACCGCAAAATATGGAAAAGGGACGGCCCGCGCCGTCCCTTTTTCGGTAGAATCTTTAATTATGATCCTTAAAAGATATATAAAGAGCGTTGGCTTTTCCGCGTCAGAGCAAGCCCTGCTTTTGCTTTTTCACTGCGAGCAGATAATGCTGATATTCGAGGATGTATTTTTGGAAGCGCGCGTCCTGCTCCTCGGCGCTCTCGCCCTCGATGCTTTGCCAGACGGGCATTTCCTGCACGGGCGTCTCCCGGGGAAGCAGGCGGGCGAGCTCCCTGTGGAGCCTCCGGTTTTCGTCGGTCAGCGCGTCGCAGCGGCGACTGAGCGATTCCACCGCGCCGCAGGCGCCCATATAGTCCGTCGACAGCGTTTCGATCCTTTGCGCCATCTGCTGCATGATGCCGATGATCTTCGCCGGGGACTGCTTGAAATAAAGCCCCAGCGTGTCCCAGGTGATGGCGCTGACGACCGTGTCGCTCTCCAGCGCCACGGCGGTCGCCGAGCGCGGGAGGCCCCGCACCATGCCCATCTCGCCGAAGAAGCTGCCGACGGGGATCTCCGTGAGCAGACGCTGCGAGGGCTTTTCATAATCGGCGTAGATTCCGACGCGCCCCTCGTCGACGGCGAACAGGCAGCTTCCGGTCTCCCCCTCGCGGAAAATGACCTGTCTTTTGCGAAAGCGCAGCGTTTCGATATAATTCGTACGGTCCTCCATGGCGATCCCGTCCTTTCCTTTGTTCATTCACATGATAAACGCGCAGCGCGCGAAAATCAACGCAAAGCCTTCTCCAACCAGATCATCAGCGCCGCGATGTCCGCCGGGCTGACGCCCGAGATGCGGCTCGCCTGCCCCAGCGACCGGGGCCGCACCGCCGCGAGCTTCTCGCGCGCCTCCAGGCGCAGGCCGTCGATGGCGGCGTAGTCGATCCCCTCCGGCAGCGTCCGGCGCTCGAGCCGGGCGAACTCCGCCACCTCCGCCCGCTGGCGCCTGATGTAGCCCTCGTACTTGACCGCGATCTCCACGCTCTCCGCCAGCGCGGCGGGGAAGCTGGCGCACCCGCCGTCGAGCGCGCGCAGGTCGTCGTAGCGAAGCTGCGGTCGGCGCAGGAGCGACAAAAGCGTCGCCCCGTCGCGCACCTCCGCCGTCCCCCGCGCGCGCAGAAGGTCGTTGAGCGCGTCCGAGGCGGGCAGCCCCGTGTGCTCCAGCCGCCTGATCTCCGCGTCGATCGCGGCGTATTTTTCCTCCACCCGCGCGAGCTCCGCGTCGCTGACGAGGCCGATGCGGTGCCCGATCGCGGCGAGGCGCTCGTCGGCGTTGTCCTGCCGCAGCAGCAGGCGGTATTCGCTGCGCGAGGTCATCATGCGGTAGGGCTCGTTCGTCCCCTTGGTCACGAGGTCGTCGATCAGCGTGCCGATGTAGCTCTGCTCGCGCCCGAGAATCAGCGGTTCCTCGCCCTTGAGAGCGAGCGCCGCGTTGACCCCGGCGACAAAGCCCTGCGCCGCCGCCTCCTCGTAGCCGGAGGAGCCGTTGAACTGCCCCGCGCCGTAGAGCCCGCGGACCGCCTTGGTCTCCAGCGTCGGCAGCAGCGCCGTCGGATCGACGCAGTCGTACTCGATGGCATAGGCGGGGCGCGTCATCTCGGCGTGCTCCAGCCCCGGCAGGGTGTGGAGCATGGCGACCTGCACATCCTCCGGCATCGACGAGGAAAAGCCCTGGATGTAAAGCTCCTCCGTTGCAAGGCCCATCGGCTCGAGAAAGAGCTGGTGGCGCGCCTTGTCCGGGAATCGCACGATCTTCGTTTCGATCGACGGGCAGTAGCGCGGGCCGACGCCCTCGATCACGCCGGAGTAGATCGGGCTGCGGTCCAGATTCTCGCGGATGATGCGGTGCGTCTCCGCGTTGGTGTAGGTCAGCCAACAGACCGCCTCGTTGCGTACCGGTTCCGTGGTGCGGAACGAAAATGGTATCGGTACGACATCGCCGTCCTGCCGCTCCAATTTGGAGAAGTCGACGCTGCGGGCGTTGACGCGCGGCGGCGTGCCGGTCTTGAAGCGGCGCAGGGGGAGCCCCAGCGCGCGCAGGGACGCGGAGAGCGCGGTCGCCGCGTGCAGCCCGTCGGGGCCGCTTTCCTCCACGCACTCGCCGACGATGGTGCGGCCCGCGAGGAAGGTGCCGGTGGCGAGCACGACGGCGCGCGTCTCGTACACGCCGCCCGTGGCGGTGACGACGCCGCGGATCGCGCCGTCCTCCGCGCGCAGCGCCACGACCTCCGCCTGACGCACGAGCAGGTTCTCCTGCCGCTCCAGCGTGTGCTTCATAATCTCCTGATAGCGCCGCCGGTCCGCCTGCGCGCGCAGCGACCACACCGCGGGGCCCTTGCCGCGGTTCAAAAGGCGGTACTGGATGCACGCCTTGTCCGCGGCGCGCGCCATCTCGCCGCCGAGGGCGTCCAGCTCGCGGACGAGGTGGCCCTTGCCCGTGCCGCCGATGGCGGGGTTGCAGGGCATGTTGCCCACGGAGTCGAGGTTGACGGTGAAGCACACCGTCCTCATCCCGAGTCTTGCGGCGGCGAGCGCCGCCTCGATGCCGGCGTGCCCCGCGCCGATGACGGCAATATCAAATTTTCCGGCGGGAAATTCGTGCATGGCGTATCATCCTGTGGTTTACTCTTTGCATTTGAGCGTAATGACCGCGACCTGCGGGCGGTTGAAGAGGCGGAACGTCCAGTGCGGCGAGTTGCCGAGCCCGCGGGAGACGAAGACCCACGCCGGCGTGTGCCCGCCGTCGTCGCATTGGTAAAAGCCGGCGGTGAAGGAGGGGAAGGGGTGCAGCATCGTGTCCACCAGCCCGTCCGTAAACGGGAGGCGCACGATGCCGCCGTGCGCGTGCCCGCTGAGGGTCAGGCTCGCGCCGAGGCGGCAGTATTTGCCGTTGAAAAGGTTGTTGCGGTGCGCCAGCAGCAGCCAGCAGGCGTTCGGCTCCGAGGCGTTGATCTCGGCGGCGAGCTGCTCGGGCGTCTTCTGGTCCGCGAAGCCGTTGGGGTCGTGGATCCCGGCGATCAGCAGGTGCTTCCCGTCCCGCTCGAGCGTCGCGTATTCGTTTTCGAGGCAGACGACGCCCCGTTCGCGCAGCGTCCGCACCACGGTCTGCGCCTGACCGCTGCCCCACTCGTGGTTGCCCGTGACGTAGTAGACCGGGGCGAGCCGGACCAGCCCGTCGATCAGGGGGAGCATGTCGGACACGTCGCTCTGCGCGTCGACCAGGTCGCCGGTGAGCGCGATCATGTCGGGCTCCGCCGCCGCGACCGCGGCGAGCAGGCGGGAATTCCCCTCGCCGAACTGCTTTCCGTGCAGGTCGGAGAGCTGCACGACGCGGAAGCCGTCGAACGGCTCCGGCAGGCGCGAAAAGGCGAAGGAGAAGCGGTCGGTCTCGATGCTGTTGTTGTCCCGCCACACGCCGAAAACGCACAGCGCGAGGACGAGCGGCGGAAGCAGAAAACGAAGCAGTTTTTTCATGATGCACCAGTATAAAAGACAAAGGGCGGAAATACAAGCTTTTTTGCTTGCTTTTTTTATATGTGTATGGTAAAATCTCACGGTTAATGCAATCGGAACAAGGAGAAACGGATATGGCAGTGATCGAATACGACGGCTACAGGCAGAAGCTGCGCGCGATGGACGACACGTTTGAAAACCTCTACAAGGCGCTGGAGATCGAAGGCTCGAAGCACGAGATCGAGCGGCTGCTCGCCGAGGCCGAGGAGGAGGGCTTCTGGAACGACGTGGAGCGCAGCCAGAAGAACCAGACGCTGCTCAAGCAGCTGCAAAGCAAGGTGCAGCGCTACGAAAAGCTTGCCCAGGAGCGCGACGACCTGCTGGCGCTGGTGGACATGGGCACAGAGATGGACGACGACAGCCTGCTGCCCGAGCTGGAGGAGGGCTACGCGGAGCTGGAGAAGAAGATCGAAGCCGCGAGGCTCACGACGCTGCTGTCGGGCGAATACGACCATTGCAACGCGATTTTGGAGTTCCACCCCGGCGCGGGCGGCACCGAGGCGCAGGACTGGGCGCAGATGCTCTACCGCATGTACATGCAGTGGGCGAACAAGCACGGCTTCGAGTTCGAGATGCTCGACTATCTCGACGGCGACGAGGCGGGCATCAAGAGCGCGAGCGTGATGATCCGCGGCGAGAACGCCTACGGCTATTTGAAGGGCGAGCACGGCGTGCACCGGCTCGTTCGCGTCTCCCCGTTCGACGCGAACGCCCGCCGCCAGACCTCGTTCGCGGCGATCGAGGTCATGCCCGAGCTTCCGCAGGACATCGAGGTGGAGATCCGCCCCGAGGACATCGAGATGCAGGTCTACCGCTCCTCCGGCGCGGGCGGCCAGCACATCAACAAAACAAGCTCCGCGGTGCGCCTGATCCACAAGCCCACGGGCATCGTGACCGCGTGCCAGACGCAGCGCTCGCAGTTCCAGAACCGCGACTACGCCATGGAAATGCTCAAGGCGAAGCTGGTGCAGCTGAAATTGCAGGAGCATGCCGACAAGGTCAGCGACCTCAAGGGCGTGCAGCTCAAGATCGAGTGGGGCAGCCAGATCCGCAACTATGTGTTTATGCCCTATCAGCTCGTCAAGGACATGCGCACGGATTACGAGACCGGCAACATCCAGGCGGTCATGGACGGCGATCTGGACGGCTTCATCAACGCCTATCTGACGAAGGCCGCCAACGGGGAGCTGAAGAAATAACGAGAGCGGACAAATTTGCTCCGCTTCCGGCTTTGCGCGCCGGCCGCGGAAACCGGATCCGATCCCCACAAGGCATCGGCCCGAACGGCTGATGCCTTTTGCGTTCGGACAATTTGTTATACAAAAAGAGAGAAGGAACAGATGGACGGCAAGGAAAACAAAATGGGCGTCCTGCCGGAGGGCAGGCTCCTCGCGGACATGGCGATCCCCATGATGTTCTCGATGATGCTCCAGGCGCTCTACAACGTGGTGGACAGCTACTTCGTCTCCCGTATCAGCCAGGACGCGTTCACCGCGCTGTCGCTGGCGTTCCCGCTGCAGGCGCTTATCATCGGGCTTGCCGGCGGCACGGGCCTCGGCGTGAACGCCATCGTCTCGCGCTCGCTCGGCGAGAGGGATCAGGAGACGGCGGACCGCACGGCGAACACGGGCGTCGTGCTCTTCGCGCTGTGCTCGGCGCTGTTCGCGGTGCTCGGCTTCACGGTCACGGGACCGTTCTTCCGCGCGCAGACCGACGTCGCCGCCATCGTGGAGGCGGGCACGACCTACGCCACGATCTGCATCGGCTGCTCCGCGGGCATCTTCTTCCAGTTCTGCTTCGAGCGTCTGCTGCAGGCGACGGGGCGGACGAGACTCTCGATGTACACGCAGGTCATGGGCGCGGCGATCAACATGGTGTTCGACCCGATCCTGATCTTCGGCTATCTCGGCTTTCCGGCGATGGGGGTCAGGGGCGCCGCGCTCGCCACGGTGCTCGGACAGATCATCTCGGCGTTCTTCGGCCTGTACCTCAATCTGAAACGGAATCCGGAGATCCATCTGCGCTTTTCCCTGCTGCGCTGGCACGGGGATATCGCGGCGGAGGTCTACAAGATCGGCTTCCCGTCGATTTTGATGCAGTCGGTCAGCTCGCTGCTCGTGTTCAGCCTCAACGCAATTTTGCTGACGTTCTCCACCGTCGCGGCGGCGGTCTACGGCGCGTACTTCAAGCTCCAGAGCTTCATCTTCATGCCGATCTTCGGACTCAACAACGGCATGGTGCCCATCATCTCCTACAACTACGGCGCGCGCCGCCCGGACCGCGTCAAGCGCACCATCCGCCTGAGCGTGTACGCGGCGGTGTCGATCATGGGCACGGGCATGCTGCTCTTCGAGCTGTTCCCCGCGCAGCTGCTGAGCGTGTTCAACGCCTCCGACGAGATGCTGCGCCAGGGCATCCCCGCGCTGCGCATCATCGCCACGCACTTCATGCTGGCGGGCTTCTGCATCATCGCCGGCTCGGTCTGCCAGGCGATCGGAAACCCGATGCACGCGCTGCTGATCTCCGTCTGCCGCCAGATGGCTGCGCTGCTGCCCGCGGCGTATCTGCTGTCGCTGACGCGGCGGCTGGAGCTGGTGTGGCTGGCGTTCCCCATCGCGGAGGTCGTCTCGCTGATCCTCTCGACCTACTTTTTGCGCAAAACGCTGCGCCGGATGCACGAGAAGCTGGGCGACGCACCGCCGGAGATATAAGGAAGCGCTGAATAAATCCCCGCGCACGTCTTGACGGCATCTTTTCCGTCTTGACTGCGCCAAAAATCCTTGAAATACGTTAGTATTCCTGCGGCTTTTTGGCTTGCAAGACGAAAAATCTGCTCGCCAATCCGCACACGTTGATTTAATCAGCGCTTCCATAGAACTCCGCCCGGCGCCTGCGGCGAGTACGCAAGCGCAGGTGAGCGGCCGAGCGGGCGCAAATTTGTCAAAAATACCCTTCCGCCGCGTTTTCAGCGCGGCGGGAGGGTATTTTCTCGCGCGGCGTCAACGCGCGAATTCGTCCAGAAATTCCGTCGGGTCGATGAACTCGCCGTCCTTTGTCACGCCGAAGTGGAGGTGCGAGGGGAGCCGCAGCTCACACAGCGCCGTCCGACCGACGGAGCCGATGATCTGTCCGGGGGAGACGGAATCGCCCACGCTGACCGCGGGCACGCCCTGGAGATTTGCGTAGGTGGTGTCGTATCCGCCGTCGTGGGAGATCACGACCGAGGTGCCCATGAGATCGTCGTCGCACACGTCGATGACCGTGCCCGCGGCAACGGCGCACACCGGCGTGCCCGGCTCCGCGGCGAGGTCCACGCCGTCATGCGTGCGCCAGTCGCCCATGGTCTCGCTGTATTGCAGCGCCTCCATCGAGAAGGCGGCGACCGTCTCGCCGAGCAGCGGGGGCACCACCAGCGCCGGCGGCTCCGGCGTCAGGTCGACGCTCTCCGGCTCCGGCAGCACGAGCGTCACCGTGCTCTGCACGGGCGCGGAGGGAATCTCGCGCTCCGGCATGGCGGGTGCGGCGGGCGCCGGCTTCTCCGGCTCGGGCGAGGGAAGCGCGGTGATGGGCGTCGCCGGCGCGGCGGCGCGGGGCGTCTCTTCCACGGCGGGTGCTTCTGCGGGGGAATGCGGGATCAGCGTCCAATAGCCCGCGACGGCGAGCGCCGTCGCAACGAGGAACAGGGCTATGTAGACGCCCGTCCCGTCAAAGATGTGCCGCGTGTTGCGGCTGCCTGAATTGCTCATGCTTGACTTCCTTTCCTGAAATGGTTGGGCTGCTTGCCCGCGCTGCCGCGGACGCGCAAAGAAAAGCTTCGACGGTATTGTGTCCCGTCGAAGCTTCTTTCATACATGATTTGATTTTGTTATTTTACGATCAGCGTTTGTCCGTCCATCTCCGGCGGGCGCTTGAGGCCCATCACGTCGAGGATCGTCGGCGCGATGTCCGCCAGACGCCCCTCCCGCAGCTCGGAGCCCGCGCCGCAGAGAATGAAGGGGACGCGGTTGGTCGTGTGCGCCGTCATGGGGCTTTTGCCGTCCTCCTGGAGCATCTGCTCGGCGTTGCCGTGGTCCGCCGTGACCATCGCGATGCCGCCCATCTGCATCGTCGCCTCCACGACCTTGCCCACGCAGGCGTCGACGGTCTCCACCGCCTTCACCGCCGCGTCGAACACGCCGGTGTGGCCGACCATGTCGCAGTTCGCGAAGTTGAGGATCACCACGTCGTACGCGCCGGAGAGAATGCGCTCCACGCACTGCTCCGTGACCTCCCACGCGCTCATCTCCGGCTGGAGATCGTAGGTCGCCACCTTGGGCGACGGGACCAGCACGCGGTCCTCGCCCTCGTACTGCCGCTCGACGCCGCCGTTGAAAAAGAAGGTGACGTGGGCATACTTCTCCGTCTCCGCGATGCGAAGCTGCGTCATGCCCATGGCAGAGAGGTATTCGCCGAGGTTGTTCTTCACCGTGAGACGCGGGAATGCGACCATCACGTTCGGCATTGTCGCATCATATTCGGTATTGCAGACGTAGGTGACCGGGAAGCGCTCGCGCTTGAAGCCGTCGAAATCCGGGTCCACAAAGGTGCGGGTGAGCTCGCGCGCGCGGTCGGGCCGGAAGTTGAAGAAGATGATGCTGTCGTGGTCGGAGACCATGCCGTCCTTGTCGCAGACGACCGGCTCGACGAACTCGTCCGTCACGCCGCTGCGGTAGCTCTCGGCGATGGCGGCGACGGGGTCCGGGTTCTGCGCGCCGTCGCCGTAGACGAGGGCGTCGTACGCCGCCTCGACGCGCTCCCAGCGCTTGTCGCGGTCCATGGCGTAGTAGCGGCCCATGACCGTCGCGATCTTGCCGACGCCGAGCTCGGCGCACTTTTTGACCGTCTGCGCGACGTAGTCCTTCCCGCTCGTGGGCGAGACGTCGCGCCCGTCGAGGAAGCAGTGGATATAGACGCGCTTGAGCCCCTTGATGCTCGCCATCTTCAAAAGCGCGTACAGGTGCCCGAGCGTGGAGTGCACGCCGCCGTCGGAGTGCAGACCCATCAGATGCAGTGCCGAGTGGTTTTCCAGACAGGCGTCCATCGCCTTGTTGTACGCCTCGTTCTCGAAGAACGTGCCGTCCTCGATCGCCTTGGTGATGCGCGGCAGGTCCTGATAGACGACGCGCCCGCCGCCGATGTTGGTGTGGCCGACCTCGCTGTTGCCCATCTGCCCGTCCGGAAGCCCCACGTCGAGGCCCGAGGCGGACAGCGTCGTATGCGCGTATTCGGCAAAGAGCAGATCGAGCGCGGGGGTGTTCGCGGCCTTGACCGCGTTGCCCTCAATCTGATCGCTCAGGCCGAAGCCGTCCATGATGATGAGTGTAGTGGTCGCCTTTTTCATAGTGTTCCCCCTCGATTAGGCTCTGCGTTTCCCACCGCCCCGGGGGCGGCGGGACGCGGGAGGAAATCAGCCCTGGTTCGCCGCGTGGACGATCGCCATGAGCTGGTCGGGCTTGAGCGACGCGCCGCCGATCAGGCCGCCGTCGATGTCCTCGTGGGAGAGCAGCTCCGCCGCGTTGCCGGGGTTCATGCTGCCGCCGTACTGGATGGTGACGCCGCGGGCGATGCGCGCGCCGTACAGGCCGCGGATCGTGGCGCGGATGAAGGTGCAGACCTCGGCGGCCTGCTCGCCGGTGGCGGTCTTGCCGGTGCCGATCGCCCAGATCGGCTCGTAGGCGATGACGCACCTGCGCATCTGCTCGGCGGGCACGCCGGCGAGCGCGGACTTGACCTGCAGCGCGATGAGCTCCATCGTGACGCCCATCTCGCGCTGCTCGAGGGATTCGCCCACGCAGATGATCGGGTTCAGCCCCGCGGCGAGCGCGGCGTGGACCTTCTTGTTGACGGTGATGTCGGTCTCGCCGAAGTACTGGCGGCGCTCGCTGTG
>CAMVAV010000077.1 GCA_947165595.1 uncultured Clostridia bacterium
TCGCTTTCTGGTGCTTTGTCTTGCATCCGTTGTTTAATTTACAAGGTACTCGCTCGCAAGGAGCTTAGGTAGAATACCACAGCATCTATTGCTTGTCAAGAGGTATTTTTCATTTTTTTGAATTTTTTTCTCGGACGGTTCCCGAAGGGCGTTTCACTCCATCTTGCTGTAGCGCATCAGAAGGAGGGCAACCTGCGCGCGGCTGATCGCCTGCGGCGGATACCAGACACACTCCACTTCCGTGATAAGCCCGTTCTTCCACGCCCAGTCCACGGCATTGCGGCCCGAGTCCGTCACCTTTCCGGCATAGGGATAATCCGCCAGCGAACCGTCCGTCTCCGGCTCGCCCGCCAAACGGTACAGCCCCATGAGCGCCTGCTCGCAGGTCATATAGTGTCCGACGCCGAACACCGAGGGCTCGATCGACGACATCAGGCGCTCGTTTGTGGCCCAGCTCACCGCGTCGTAGTACCAGCTGTCCTTCTTCACGTCGTCAAATGTGTAGCGCGGCTCCACCGGCGTTCCCTTTGTGTAGCGGTAGAGGATCGCGGCAAAGGACTCGCGGAGCATGCCGAACTCCGGCTGGAAGATGTCCTCATCCCCCACGCCCGTCATCAGTCCCGCCGACACGACGAAATTCACCGCCTCAACATACCAGCTGTCCTCTCCGACGTCCGTGAAGACGTAGACCTTATCCGAGCCGTCCGACTGCGGAACGACGACGCGCACGCCGCCCTTGTCGCCGTTGCTCTCCACATGTCCGAGTGCGATGACGTCCCCCATGCGGAGCACGGAAATCGACTGAGTGCCTTCCGCGCCCTGCTCTTCCGTTTGTTCCGTGTCCGCAGCCGCCGGTTTTTTGGCGGCCTCCGCCTCCTCCGCCTCCCGCTGGACGCGGTTGTGGAGAAACAGGACGAACAGCACCGCCAGCGCGATCAGCGCGGTACGCTTGAGATACCTTAAAATCACAGGATCATCAACTCCTTGGGTGCTTTGTGGATGATCTCGCAGCCGCCCTCGCGGATAATGATGCAGTCCTCGATGCGCACGCCGAAGCGTCCCGGAAGATAGATGCCCGGTTCCGCCGAGATGACCGCCCCCGCCGGCAGCGGATCCTTCCATGTGCTGCTTGCGCGCGGCGATTCGTGTATCTCGACGCCGACGCCGTGTCCGAAGCCATGTCCGAAATACTCGCCGTAGCCCGCGTCCGAGATGACCTTCGCCGCCGCGTTGTGCACGTCGCAGCCCGGCACGCCCGCCTTCGCCGCGGCGATCCCCGCGAGCTGCGCCCGGAGGACGATGTGATAGACCTTGTCCATTTCCTCGGTCACATGCCCGACGGCGACCGTGCGCGTCATGTCCGAGCAGTAGCCGTGATAGAGACTGCCGAAATCCATCGTGACGAAATCGCCCGCCTCGATCTTCTTCTCGCTGGGGACCGCGTGCGGCTTGCTGCCGTTCGCCCCGGAGGCAACGATCGGATCGAACGAAACGTTTTCCGCGCCAAAGCGAAGCATCAGATAGGTCAGCTTCGCCGCGATCTCCTTTTCGGTCACGCCGGGCTTAATGTCGTTATAGATCTCCTCAAGCGCCCTCTCCGCAATGCGCTGCGCGGCGACGAGCGTTTCCAGCTCCTCCGGGTCCTTGACCGAGCGCAGGCCGGCAAGCAGCTTTGTCGCCGGCTTGAACTCCGCCCGGACCTTTTTCTCGTAGTCCCGGAGCGCCGCGACGGTCATGTATTCGTCCTCAAAGCCGATCCTCTTTATGCCGAGGCGTTCGACCGTCTCCTCCAGAAGCGCCGTGTAGCCGTGCCCCACCGTCGTCATCTCGATCGCGGCGTCCCGGACCTGCTGCCGTGCCGCCTCGATATAGCGGGAATCCGTCCAATAATAGTTTTCCTCCTTCGTCACCAGCGCCACGCCGTCCGTGCCCGTGGAGTGGAACCCGGAGGCGTAGAAGCGGTTTGCCTCGCAGGTCAGCAGCATCGCGTCAATGCCGTATTCATCCAGTTTATCCCGGATCGCTGCAAAATGGTTCATGGCTCATGTCTCCTTCTTCTCTGTCATGCTGAGTTAAAATTATAATGTATCTTTGCAAAAATGCAAGCAAAATGCAGAGATTCAACGGCTCGGGCGGTCTCCGTTCGTCTGTACGTTGATGTACTTCGCCTTCAGCTTGTCATAGAGGATGCGCTGGCTCGAATAGATGCCGCTGTAGCCCGAGAGCACGAAGCTCAGCGCACAGGCAACGGCAAAATAAAGCATTCCCTCCGCCCCGAACAGCTCCAGCGCAAGGAAGGTCGACGCCAGCGGGCAGTTGACCGCGCCGCAGAACACCGACGTCAGTCCGATCGCCGCGGCGAACCCGGCCGGCACGCCGAGCAGCGGGCCCACGACGCAGCCGAAGGTCGCGCCGACGAAGAAGGAGGGCACGACCTCGCCGCCCTTGAAGCCTGTCGCCAGCGTGATTGCCGTAAAGAGCAGCTTGAGCGCGAAGGCCGCCGGCGCCGCCTCCCCCTGCTCCACCGCGCGCGCGATGACGCTCATGCCGGCGCCGTTGTAATCCGTCGTTCCGAGCAGCAGCGTCAGCGCCACGATCGCGCAGCCGCCCGCGACCGCGCGCAGCCACTCGTTCGGCAGGCGCTTCGACGCCAAGCGCTCCGCCGCGTGGATCACAGCGCAGAACAACACGGACACATAGGCGCACAGCGACGCCAGCACGCTGACGCGCAGCAGCATTCCGAGCTTCAGCGCCGGCAGCGCGACCGCGAATGCGACCGGCTCGATCCCCAGCGAGACCGACACGGCGTAGGCGGTCAGGGACGAAACGAGACACGGCAGCAGCGCCACATAGTACACGCGCCCGACGTTTACGATCCCCATGGCAAAAAGCGTCGCCGCCATCGGCGTACCGAACAGCGCCGAGAAAAACGCCGACATGCCGATGGTGGTCGCCGTGCGCAGGTCGCTGTCGTCCAGATGCAGCAGGCGTCCGGTCTGATAGCCGATCGAGCCGCCCATCTGCAGCGCCGCGCCCTCGCGTCCCGCGCTGCCTCCGCCGAGGTGCGTGAGGATCGTGGCGAGGAAGATCGTCGGCAGCAGGGCGAGCGAAACGCCGTGCCCGGAGTGGACCTCCTCGAGGATGTTGTTCGTGCTCACGCCCGAGGTGCCGAACAGCCGGTAGATGCCGCCGATGGCAAGCCCCGCCAGCGGCAGCGTGTAGAGCAGCCAGCCGTGCTCCGCGCGCAGCTCGGTCACATATTCAACGCCCAGATGGAACGCCGCTCCGACCGCGCCGCAGATCATGCCCGTCATCAGCGCGACGCTCAGCCACTTCGCCAGCGCGCGCAGATAGATTCGTCCGGCGGCGGCGATGTCCCTCAGCCTTTTCCACATTGCTTCAGCACCTTCAGGATGTGCTCCGCGGCGCGCTCCAGCTGCTCGCGGCGCAGCCTCCCGGTTTTAAGCGCGCGCAGAAGGTCCGCGACGTCGGCGCGCTCGCCCGGCATCATCAGGTCGCCGCCCGCGGCGCAGATACGGGACGCGGCGGGCGCGGGGTACTTCGCGCCGCGGCTGATGATGCCGCGCGCGGTGATCCAGTCGGTCATGACGAGTCCGTCGAAGCCGAACTCGCAGCGCAGGATATCCGTGACCAATCCGCTGTGCTCCGAGGTATGCACACCGTTGAGCAGATTGTAGGAGGTCATCAGCGCCGCGGGCCGCGACTCCCGCAGACAAAGCTCGAAGCCGCGCAGATAGATCTCGCGCATCGCGCGCTCGCTGACCTGCGAGCTGTTGTTGTAGCGATTCGTCTCCTGGTTGTTCGCGGCGAAGTGCTTGACCGTCACGCCCCGCCCCGGGTGCTTTTGCACGCCCCGCGTGATCGCGGCGGCAAACAGGCCGGAAACCAGCGGGTCCTCGGAAAAATACTCAAAATTCCTGCCGCAGCGCACGTCGCGGTGGATGTTGAGCGCCGGCGCGAGCCACAGATCGACGCCGAAGCGCTCCATCTCGTCCCCGACGATATCGCCGCACCTCTCCGCCAGCGCGAGATCCCAGCTCTGCGCAAGGGCAGTCCCGATGGGAAGGGCGGTCGCGTACTGCTCGCGCACCTCTCCCCGCACGCGCGTACGGCCGGAGGAAAGCAGACGCATCCCCGCCGCCTGCGCGGGCGTCAGCAGCTCGAGCATGCTCTGCGGCATCGAACCGTCCAGCGAATGCGCGACGCCTTTTTTATCGACCGTATAGCGGCGGCTCAGGCGCAGCCCGGCGGGGCCGTCCGCCATGACGATCGAGCCGACGCCGCGCTCCCTCATATGCAGGCTCGTCTCTCCCGCCGCGCCCGCGACGCTGCGTCCCGCGTCGCCGATCACGCCGGTCAGCCCGCTCTCATGGGCGCCGACGCAGAGCTTTGCAAGGTCCCCGTCGGAGAGCAGCCGCGCCGTTTCGGAGCGACTTATCGACTTATTGTAATCGACTTCTTCTGTTTCGATCGCGGCTGCGCACACCGTAACGACCGGCAGATCCGCGCTCGCTTCCTCCGTGCGCCGCCGCTCCGGCTTCCAGTCCGCAAAGTCCGGCACGCCGCAGCGGTTGCGCACCGCGCGCGTCACGACGTCGCCGTCGAGCCTCAGCACGCCGTAGGCGGAGGCATCCGCGCTGCTTGTGCCGAGGCGGAGCAGATAATCTCCGCCGTCAAGGAACCAGCGCTGCCTGACGGTGTCATAGCTGGCAAGGTCTTCTACCTTACAGGATAGTGTTACCGTCTCACTCTCGTCCGGGGCAAGCTCCCGCGTTTTGGCAAAGGCGGCAAGGGACTGGAACGGGACGTCCAATGTCCTGCCCGGAGACGAGATGTAAAGCTGTACGACTTCCCTGCCCCTGTATTTTCCTGTGTTCCGCACCGCCGCGTCGACAAGCAGCTCCGTTCCCTCCGTTCGTATGCCCGCGCAGGCGACGTCGAAGGCGGTATAACCCAGCCCGAAGCCGAAGGGGAACATCGGCTTTCTGCCCACGGAGTCGAAAAAGCGATAGCCGACATAGACGCCCTCGCGATAGCGGGTGTCCTCCCGCTCGCCGAACTCTCCGACGTCGCACCAGCCTCCCCATGCGCTCCAGGTGGTCGTCAGCTTGCCCGAGGGGTACGCCTTCCCCGTGAGAAGGTCGGCGAGCACGTTTCCCGTGTCGATGCCGAGCTGGGAGAGCAGCAGGATGTCGTCCACGCCGTCGAGCGGCGAGAGGTCGACGGGACCGCCGACGTTCAGCACCAGCATAAACCTGTCGAAGCGCTCCCGCAGCGTCAGGATATCGCGCCGCTCGCTCTCGCTGAGAAGGAGGTCGCCCTCCACGGCGCGCCGGTCGGACCCCTCGCCCGAGATGCGCGAGAGCACGTAGACCGCCGCATCGCCGTCTCCCGTAAGCGGCAGATCGCAGGCGGGCTCCGGCATGACAGCCCCCATCCCCTCGACGATCGCCGGCGTATGCTTCTTTCTGGCGCGCTCCCGGATCTCCGCGAGGAACGCCCTGTGCGCCTCGTCGTAGATCCTGTCGTAGCCGTCGAGCCACGCCTTCGTCGTGACGGTGAAGCCCGCGGCCTCCAGCCCCTGCTCGCAGGTGACGAACTCGCGCACATTCACCTCGCCCGAGCCGGTGCCGCCCATGATCGTCCGGCGCGCCCCGTTGCCGTAGAGCGCGAGCCGGCACGGTCCCGCGAGCGGGAAGGCTCCGCTCGCGCGCAGCAGCACCGTACACTCCGGCGCGAGCGCGCGTACCGCGTCCCGATGCTCCGTTTCATATGCGTTGACCGTCATTTTTGTCTCCCCCGTTTCCCGACCCGTTCCGCGCACCTTTTCCCTCCGGCGGCATAGGATGAAGCGGCGGGGCATCCCGCCTATCCGCAAAGAGGGAGATCGCTATGAATCGTTTTCAGAATAACTGCGGCGTGAACGCCGCCGCGAACAACGGCTGCGGCTGCAAGTGCTACGTCGGCTGCGGCTGCGGCATCGGCTGCGGGACCGTCTGCTACGTCGGTCCCACCGCTTCCTTTCCCGATGCGCAACATGCGCGGCACATGCGCCTGCCCACACTTATGTTATCATAGCACAGAACCGCCGTCTCCGCAATGCTCCGGCGGATGTTTTTGCCAAAGCGTGAGAAAATGCGAAAACAGCGCCTCCTCGAGCGCCTCTCCGTCCGCGCGGAAGGAAAGACGAACGGGGACGTCTCCCACCCGGAGGGCATACGGGCTTCCCGTCAGCTCCAGGAGGCTTTCCAGCCTCTGCGCCGGGGTATCGCCCGCGATTGCCGCGCCGTCCGGTCCGACCGGCGTTCCGCACATATCCGCCGCAGCGTGCTCCAGCTGCTCCAGCCGCTCCCTGTCGATCACAAGATCACCTCCATCGGGCTTTCCTATGCGGCAAGGGCGGCAAAAATACCGCCCGGGGCACGCGCCGGCGCCGGCACGTGCCCCGATATGTTGTGTTCATTTCACCGCATCCACCGGTCCGACCGGCCCTGCCGGCCCGCGCGGCCCGCAGGGCGTGCAGGGCATTCAGGGCATCCAGGGCCCGCAGGGTCTTGTCGGTCCGACGGGTCCCGCCGGCGCGCAGGGCCCGCAGGGTCTTGTCGGTCCCACCGGCCCCGCCGGCGCGCAGGGGGAAATCGGACCCACCGGTGAGGTGCGTATGCGGCAATGCTCTCGGCGAGATGGGATCAGTTCTTGGCGCCGGGCAGCAGAGACGCGATCGTGCTGGCAAAGTTGTTGAGCGGCATGGTCTGCAGAACGACGTGGCCGGGTCCGGTGATGACCGTATTGAACAGGCCCTCGCCGCCGAAGAGCATGTTCTTCACGCCCTTGACGGTCTGGACATCCATCGCGCAGGTGGCGTCCATCATGGCGACATAGCCGGTGTCAACGACCATCTGCTGGCCGGGCCCGAGGTCGTACTCCACGGCGCTGCCGTCGATCTCGATGAACGCAATGCCGTGACCGCTGAGGCGCTGCATGATAAAGCCCTCGCCGCCGAAGACGCCGGACATCGCCTTCTTCTGCAGGAAAACCGACAGCTCGACGCCCGGCTCCGAGGCGAGAAAGCCGCTCTTCTGCACGATGACCTCACGTCCGTTGCCGATCTCGACGGCGCGTATCGAGCCGGGGAAGCTGGACGCGAAGGCGATCATGCCCTGTCCCTGAGCCGTGTAGCGGTTCTGGAACAGGCTCTCGCCGGAAAACATGCGTCCGAACATCTTTCCCGCGCCGCCGCCGACGGTCTCCATCTGCATGTTGGGGCTCATCCAGCTCATCGCGCCGGACTCGGAGAGCATCGACTCGCCGCCCTCCAGCTCGCAGATCACCACGGGCATAGGCTCGCCTTTGATTACGTACCTCATGTTCTGTTCCTCCTAAATGTTCTTTTTCTCGCGCTTCGCGCGCGCAGGCAGCATGGTTTCACGCTCCGGCAGCAGCATGGCAAGCGCCGCCGCGGCGGCGGCATACAGCGCGAGCTGCCAGACAAAGCGGCCCGCGTAAATGCCTTTGAGATAATAATACGGGGGAAAGAGCCGCCGAAGCGCCTCCGGCAGCTCCAGCTGCGCAAAGATCGGGCAGAGCGCCAGCATCGCCGCCATCAGCACCGGGATCAGAACGCCGAGGCGCGACTCGTCGCGGCAGAGCTTGCGCAGCACCTCGCAAAACGCGGCGACCGCCAGACAGTAGAGCAGCAGCAGCCCCAGCTCCCGTTCAAAGCCGGTCGCGATCCCCGCCGCATACAGGGCGGCAAGCACGGCAGCCGCGACGGGCAGCAGGGCGCTCATATGATTCAGAAGCGGCAGGGCGCGCCGCTTGCCTGCGGAAAGGCGCAGATAGACGCCGTTCTCCTCCTCGCGGTAATAGTACAGGCATGAGGCAAGCCCCGCCAGCACCGGCAGCAGCGACAGAAGCCCCCGGACCGGCGTGATCAGAAGGTCCCCGGAGCTCTGCCGTTCGCTGCCGTCCGCGTTGGTGAAGACAATGATGGGGCTGTCCGTCACGTCGACGGAGTAGTACTTCTCCAGCGTCTCCCTCGGCAGGTCCTCCGGAGCGCCGAGCGCCTTGATCAAATGGTCGCGGAACAGCGCAAAGGACGCCTCGGGATAGATCGCGGCGGCAAGCTGCTCGCGCGCGAGGCGGAGAAACACGTTGTCCTCCCGTTCTACCACGAGGACGAGCCCGCGCGTTCTTTGCCCCGTTACAAAGTTTTCCAGCTCCTCGCTCACGCCGTCCCGAAAGATCCACACCGCGTCCACCGTCCCGCGTTCCAAGGCTTCGCGCGCCTCCGCCTCGGAATCGTACGCCTCGCAGCGGACCAGCACGTCCGGGTGCAGCAGGCGATCCGTGCTCCGCCGCGCGACGGGGTCGTCCGTGGCGCACACCAGCGCCACACGGACGGTGCCGCTCTCCTGCCGCGCCGCCAGCGCCACCGCGCCGGAGAGCAGCGGAACGCACAGCAGCAGGATCAAAAAGGCGGGCTTTTTCAGCAGCCGCTTGGTCAGCAGCCAGCTCCACAGCGCGAAACGCGCCAGCTTTTTCATGCCGTTCACGCCCCCCGTCCCGTCTGCCGATACCGGCGCACCGCAGCCGAAAGCGTCAGAAACAGCGCAGTCCATCCGAGCATGCCGGCGACGCCGCCGCCGCTCCAGCTCATGACGCCCCCCAGATACCGCAGCGCCGTGCCGGCGGGCAAATGCTCGCCGAAGCGCCGCAGTCCGTCCGGGAAGAACGAGCTCGGATAAAAGCAGCCGGCGGCAAAGCTCTGCACGGCGGCGTTCAGGAATTGCAGCAGGATGCCGCCCGGATTCTCCGGCACCAGCTCATAGAGAAAGAACTGCATGGAGCCCAGCGTCAGCACAAGGAAGGCAAGCGCCCGGATCAGTGCCCCCGCCGGCACGTAGGGCAGCTCCGGGACAGCCGTGCCCGCGCGGCGCAGCAGGAAAAGCCCCGCCGCCCCGGCGCAGAGCGCGCCGCAGAGCATCAGAAAATAAAACGCCCCGAATTCCCCCGCCACCTGCCGGACCGCGCCGAAGCCGCGCGCGGACAACAGCGTCCCGACCTCCTCGGAGCGTCGGGTAAACAGCGGGCAGGCGCCGATGCCCCAAAGCAGCAGGAACGCGACGCTGACGCCGCAGAGATAATAGCCGCCGAAGCTCAGCTCGCCGGAGAGTCCGACGGTCTCCAGTCGAAAGAGCTTGTCCCGGTCGAACACGATGGCAAAATACCGGTCAATCAGCACGTCGTCCGCCTCATAGGGATCGCTGCCCTGCACGTGGTCCATGGCGTAATGGATCGCGCCGTACTGGGCGTTCTGCGTCTCGATCATCAGCTTTGCCACCGCCTCCGCCAGCTCCGCCGCGAGCAGGGAGTCCAGCCGCGTCACCCCGGCGAGCGTGACGAAGCGAAGCGGGTGCACGTCGTCGGTATACATCATGTCGACAAACCCCTCCGGCACCACCACATACGCGGCGATCTCGCCGGCACGGAGCTTTTGGAGCGCCTCCGGCTCCTCCTCCATCATGAGGAAGCTGATCTCGTCACGCATGGCGTCGAAGGTCTCCATCGCGTGAATGCCCATCATGATATAAGGGTTGTCGTCCATCGCGATGACGCCGACCAGCGTCTTCCGCCGCGAGACGTCGGAGGCCCGGCGCGCGGACACCACGGCGAGGATCAGCGCCGCGGACAACGTCAGCAGCAGCGTGACCGCCAGCGTTCGCGGCAGCAGCCGAAGCGCCCGCTTTCCCTGCAGCAGCAGATAGGTTCCGAAACGCTTCATGGCCGCTCCAGCGCGCGGGCAAGGCGCCGCGCGTCCCCGTCGTATTCATAGGGCGTGACCACGCCGCCGCTGAGCAGGCAGCACTGCGTGCACGCCTCCACCTCGCGCAGGTCGTGGGTGGCCAGCAGGATCGTCCCGCCCCGCGCGCAGAAGCCGGAAAAGTAGTCCAGCAGCCGCTCCCGCGCCGCAAGGTCCAGCGCGGCGGTCGGTTCGTCCAGCAGCAGGATCTGCGGGTCGCGCGAGATCGCGCAGCCGATGGACAGCCGCTTGCGCATCCCGCCCGAGAGGCGCGATGCCGGCGTCTTCAAAAACTCCTGCACGCCCAGCTCGCGAAGCATCCCGCCGGAGAGCGACGCCTCCAGCGTTTCCCGGTCGTACCACAGGCGCAGGTTGTCCAGCGCGCTGAGCTCCTCCAGCAGCGGCGTGCCCTGCGGGACATAGGCGACCGTCCGCTCCAGCAAGGCGCGGGAGCGCAGCAGGTCGACGCCCTCCCAGAGAAATTCTCCGCTCTGAGGGCGCAAAACGCCGGCAAGGACGCGCAGCAGCGTGCTCTTGCCGCTGCCGTTCGCCCCTACCAGCGCAACGGAGCCGCCGCGCTCCACGGGGATCGTCACCCCGCGGAGCACGGCAGTCTTTCCATAATTCTTCCGTATGTCCCGTATCTCTCCCGTCATGTCAGAAGTTGGATTCCAACGCCTGATCGATCAGATCCGTATACGCCTGCGGCACACCCGCGCGTTCGACCGACTCGACGATCTTCTCCAGCTTGTCGAGCGTAATATCCTCCGCCCATTTCTCCGGCTCCACGCCGCTGACGGAGCTGACGTTCTTGCCGTTGGTGGTGGCGCAGTTGACCGCGAAGGAGATCAGCAGCTTGTCGCCCGTCAGCGCGCTCAGCTTGAGATCCACCTTGTTCTTCGCGGTGTCCATATCCAGACGGATCACCAGCTTTTCAAGGATGCTCTTGATGGAATCGGGGACCTCGCCCATCGCGTCCAGAAGCTCGGAGCTGGGCGCGAAGGTGACGGCGCCGACAAAGCAGCCCTCCTTGATCTTCTCGTCGTCGAAGCCATCCAGGCCAAGCGTGCCGATGAACTGGCCCTGGACCTCCACGTCCATTTCGCCGGTCAGCTTGTTGCCGCTGCGCTTGCCGCTGCCGGCAATCCGGAATTGCTCGGTCCCATCCTGGGTCATGGAGACGCGCAGGCCGAACTTGCCGCTCTTCTCGGGCATCAGGAACTCGATCCTGGTATCGGCGGCCTCAATGACGCGGCCCTTGACCTCGCTGGAGCTGTCCAGATAGACGGTCATGACGACCGTCTGCTCGCCCATTTCCTCGGGAATCTCGTCCGCCTTCTCAATGGCGTCGTCGAGGCCCTTCATAAACTCCTCGTAGGATTTCTCGCCATCCTCGCCCGAGGCCGCGGCAAGCCCAGCGATGATGTCCTTGACCTCGCGGTCGTCGCGAAGCACGGGACCGACCTCGGTCACGATCTTCTTGACGGTCTCGCCGTCGATCGTGATGGTCATGACGGTGCAATCCGCCGAAACGCCCTCAGCCTCCAGCTTGCCGTTTTCCTTCTTCACGTTTTCGAGGCACTCGACCACCGCGTCAAGGTACTTCCTGAGCAGCTTCTCCATCACCTCGGGCTCGGGCAGCGCCTGCATCGTGGGATCCATCTTGGTCGGATCCATCATGGCAACCGCGCTGAGGACCGAGCCGAGATTGATGTTCGCGTCCTCCAGGTCCATATCCTCCATATCCATGACCATATAGCGGTCGGATATCTCCGGTATGGTGAAATAGAGCTTGCCGTCCTCGATCTCGATGACGCAGTCCATCGAAACGATGCCGTTCCCGTTGAGCAGCAGCTTTCCGTCGATGCTGCCCATCTCCTTCCTGCGGTTGACGGTGTAATCGAGCGAAACCGTCTTGAGCCACTTCAGGTCGTCGCCCTGATTGATCTGGTTGATGTACTCGCCGGCCATGTCCACCACCAGCTTGCGCGCCTCGTCGCCGAGCTCAATGGTAAAGCTGCCGTTCAGGCTGCAGTCGTCCGAGGCGACCGTGCTCGCCACAAAGTTGTCATAGGTGGAGGTGACGGACTTGGAGATCGTGTCCACGCGGTCCTTCTCCACGTAGCGGTAATACTTCTGCGGCGCGGCAAAGGAGCGCATGATCGCGCCCTGCGCCGGCGTGAACTTGATCACGGCGAACGCGCCCGCGACCACCACGGCAAGCGCGATGGCAAGCGTCGCGACGCTGAACTTCTTGCGCGGCTTCGCTCCGTAGGGCATTCCCTGCGGCGCGAACGAGTTGCCGCGCTGCGGCTGCTGCCAGCCGCCCTGCTGGGGCTGCTGCCAGCCCTGCTGCGGATTCTGCTGCCAGCCGTTCTGCTGCTGGGGCTGCTGCCAGCCCTGCTGCGGCTGCTGGGGCTGCTGCCAGCCCTGCTGCGGCTGCTGCTGGGGCTGCTGCCAACCCTGCTGCTGCGGCTGCTGGGGCTGCTGCCAGCCCTGCTGCGGCTGCTGCTGCGGC
>CAMVAV010000078.1 GCA_947165595.1 uncultured Clostridia bacterium
GTCATGGAGCGCAGGTCGATGGCGTAGCTCATCAGCTCCGCCTCGGGGCACTCCGCCTCGATGACCTGCTCGCCGTCGCCGGTGGGGTTCATGCCCATGACGCGGCCGCGGCGCTTGTTCAGGTCGCCGAGGATATCGCCCATGTACTGATCGGGGACGGTGACCTTCAGCTCGCACACCGGCTCCAGCAGCACGGGGGACGCCTCGGGCATCGCCGCCTTATAGGCGAGGTTCGCGGCGGTCTTGAACGCGATTTCGGAGGAGTCGACGGGGTGATAGGAGCCGTCGTAGAGCACCGTCTTGAGGTTCACGACCGGATAGCCGGCGAGCGGACCGTGCAGGCACGCCTCGCGCAGGCCCTTTTCGACCGCGGGGAAGAAGTTCTTGGGCACGCTGCCGCCGAAGACCTCCTCGGCGAAGACCATCTCCTCGCTCTCCTCGTTCGGCTCGAAGCGGACCCACACGTCGCCGAACTGGCCGCTGCCGCCGGTCTGCTTCTTGTGGCGGCCCTGCTTCTGGACCGTCTTGCGGATGCGCTCGCGATAGGCGACGCGCGGGGTGTCCAGCTCGGTCTCGACGCCGAAGCGGCTCTTGAGCTTGCTCACCAGCACGTCGATCTGGATGTCGCCCGCGCCGGAGACGACGATCTGACGCGTCTCGGCGTTGTTGTTGACGGTGAACGTCGGGTCCTCCTCGTTGAGGCGGTTGAGGCCGGTGCCGAGCTTATCCTCCTGCCCGCGCGTCTTGGGCGCGATGGCGCGGGAGTAGCAGGGCTCCGCGAAGGGGATGGCGGGCAGCACGACGATGTTCTTGGGATCGCAGAGCGTGTCGCCGGTCTTCACGCGGTCCATCTTCGCGATGGCGCCGATGTCGCCGCAGCCGATCTCCTTGGTCTCCTCGTTCTTCTGCCCCTTGATGACGTACAGGCGGCCGAGCTTCTCGGTGTTGCCGGTGGTGGTGTCGTACAGGGACATGTCGCTCGTGACCTTGCCGCGCACGACCTTAATGAGCGAGTACTTGCCGTACTGGTCGGAGATGGTCTTGAACACGATCGCGGCGGTCGCGCCGTTCTCGTCATAGGCGACCTCGACCTCGTCGCCGCCCTCGGTCTTCGCCTTCTCGGCGGGCATATCGGTGGCGATGGGCACCAGATCGAGCACGCACTCGAGCAGCATCTCCACGCCGAGGCCGTTCGCCGCGCTGCCGCAGAGCACGGGCGCGACGCTGCCGTCGTGCACGCCGATCTTGAGGCCCTTCGCGATCTCCTCATTGCTCAGCTCCATCGTGTCGAAGAACTTCTCCATCAGCTCCTCGTCGGCGCCGGCGGCGGCCTCCATCAGCTCCGCGCGCAGGGTCTCCACCTCGTCCTTGACGTCGGCGGGGATGGCGCAGGCGGCCGCCTTGCCGCCCTTCGCCTCATACGCCTTGTTGTGCAGCAGGTCGACGATCGCGGTCACGTGGCCGGCGCCGTCCATGACCGGGGCGACGATGGGCGCGACGGCGGTGCCGAACTTGCCCTTGAGCGCCTCGAAGCAGGTCTGATAGTTGCTGTTGTCCTCGTCGGTGCGGTTGATGAAGATCATGCGCGGCTTTTTGCCGAGCATCTTCCACGCGCGCTCGGCGCCGACGCTCAGGCCGTCCTTCGCGCCGCAGACCAGGACCGCGCACTCGGCGGCGCGGATGCCGGAAAGCGCCTCGCCGGCGAAGTCGAAGTTGCCGGGCGCGTCAAGGATGTTGATCTTGACGTTCTTATAGGTGGCGGGCGCGGTGGACAGGGCGATGGAAATGCCCCTCTTCTTCTCCTCCGCGTCGTAGTCCAGCTGGGCGGGCGCGCCGGCCATGGCGAGCATCGCCTCGGCGAGCCTGGTCTTGCCGCTGCCGCCGTGGCCGAGCAGCACGATGTTGCGTACGTCTTTTGCACTCATAGGGTTTTGTTCTCCTTTTACTGTGATTCCCTTTGGGGGAAAATGCTCAACACATAAATTATATAATAAATTTCAGCGCAATACAACCATAAATTCAGCGGATGTGATGAATTTTTTCCTTCATGCCGCGCGGACTCACAGCAGCAGGTCGATGGCGTTGTCCTCGATGGAGATATCGACCCGCTGCGCGCCGGGGACGTACTCGCCGTCCAGCGACCACGGCAGATTCTCCTCCGTCTCCGCCGTGACGCGCTTCACATGGCGGAAGATCAGTCCCTGCGAGTCGTCGTACTCCTGATAGAGCAGCGCGCGCGTGAGCTGCTGGAGCTGTGCCGCCGTTTTGGGCACGCGCACGAGCAGCAGCTCGAATTCCCCGTCGTCGAAGCTGACGTCCTCGGGCGAGAGCTTCATCAGCCCCGCGATCGAGGTGGAGTTGCTCACCGCGCCGAAGAGATAGCCGTCCGGATCGTCGAAGGACTCCTCCTCCGTCCGCAGGCGGACGCGGTAGGGGCGCAGGGAGTCGAGGTCGCCCACGCCGCCGAGGATGTAGGCGAAGTGCCCGAACATGTTCTTCACGTCCTGCGGCACGCTGTATGACGTGCGGGTGAACGCGCCGAAGGAGGCGACGTAGACGAAGTGCCGGTCGCCGAAGCGGCCCACGTCCAGCGCGCGCGGCCGAAAGCGCATGGCGCTCTGCGCGGCGACGGCGGGGTCCTCATCGATGTTCAGGCTGGCGGCGAAGTCGTTGGTGCTGCCGCCGGGCAGATAGCTGATCTGGGGCCGGGATTCCCGCGGAATGCGCATCAGCCCGTTGACCGTCTCGTTGAGCGTGCCGTCTCCCCCGTGGCAGACGATCAGGTCGTAATCCGCGCCGTACATCTCCACCAGGCGCGTGGCGTCTCCGCGGCGGCGCGTCTTGCGGATCGTGATCAGGTAGCCCGCCTCGGAGTAGATGGTCGCCGCGTCGAACAGCGGGCCGTTGGATTTGGTGCGTCCCGCGCGGGGATTGACGATGAACAGCAGCTTCTTTGACATGTCCCGGCATCCTTTCCGCGCGGCAGTTCCGCGAGCTCCGGATAGTTTACCACAAAAAATCCGCTATTGCAATTCCTGTAAAAAAGTAGTATGGTATTAGGGACTACATGCTTGTTAAAAAAGTATCAGAATGAATCAAATCTTGCAAGAGGGATCGGCCATTGGAGAAGAAGCACTATTTCTATTGGGGACTGACCGCGTTTCTGACCGTGTGCGCCCTGATGGTCTTCTACGACACGGTGTTCCGCAACGGCGTCCTTCTGAATCTGCTGCGCGTGCTGCTCCATGCGCTCAAGCCCGTGATCTACGGCGCTGTGCTGGCGTATCTGCTCGCGCCGATGGTCAATTTCTTTGACCGGCTCATCCTGCGCGTCGTGCCGCCGGCGCGGCAGGGAGCGCTGGTGCGCGCGGGGAGCATTCTGCTGACCCTGACGGTCGTGTTTTACGCGTGCTACGTTCTGTTCAACATGCTGATCCCGCAGCTCTACCAGAGCGTTGTGACGCTGATCGGCAACATGCAGTCCTACTACAAAACGGTTTACGCATGGACCATGAAGCTGCTCGACGACAATCCCAGGATCGCCGCGGTGGTCTTCGACGCCGCCGACAAGTACTGGGGCGAGGTGACGAAGTGGTTCACGGGCACGTTCCTGCCGCAGGCGCGGCAGACCATCGGCGCGCTGACCAGCGGCGTGCTGAGCGTGCTGTTCTTCTTCAAGGACCTGTTCATCGGCGTGATCGTGTCGATCTACCTGCTGGCGCTCAAGGAGAAATTTGTCTTCGGCGCAAAGCGGCTGCTCTACAGCTGGACGGATCAGGAGATGTATCGCAACATTGTCAAATCGCTCGCGCAGGCGAACACGATCTTCAGCGGCTTCATCCGCGGCAAGCTGCTTGACTCGCTCATCATCGGCGTGCTGTGCTTCATCGGCGCGTCGATCCTGCGCCTGCCGTACACGCCGCTCGTGAGCGTGATCGTGGGCGTGACGAACGTCGTGCCCTACTTCGGACCGGTCCTCGGCACGATCCCCAGCGCGTTCCTGATCCTGCTGGTCAATCCCGTCCAGTGCCTCTACTTCCTCATCTTTATCCTGATCCTTCAGCAGCTGGACGGCAATCTGATCGGGCCGAAGATCCTCGGCGGCTCGACGAAGCTCCCCAGCTTCTGGGTGATCGTGGCGATCCTGATCGGCGGCGGCTTCTTCGGAGTCCTGGGCATGTTCCTCGGCGTGCCGGTCTTTGCCTGCCTGCGCATCATCGCAAACTATTACACCGAAAAACGTCTTCTCAAAAAAGGCGGCTTTCCCGAAGACGACGCGGCCGCGGCCGTGCCTGAAACCAAAGGAGAATCAACATGAACAAAACCCGTACGCTCTCTCTGCTCCTGTGCCTTCTGATGCTGCTCTCCCTGCTTGCCGGCTGCAAGGGGCAGCAGCCGGCGCAGCCCGAATCGCCCTCCGCCGAGCCGACGCCGGCGGCGCCGGCCACTCCGACGACGGACCCCGGCCGGCGCGAGACGAATGAGATCACCGTCGGCATTTCGCAGGACCTCGACAGCAGCCTCGACCCGCACACGATGGTGGCGGCGGGCACGAAGGAGCTGCTGTTCAACGTGTTTGAGGGCCTGGTCAAGCCCACGCCGGACGGCGACCTCGCGCCCGCGGTGGCAGAGGAGTGGACGCTCTCCGACGATCTGACGACCTACACCTTCCGGCTGCGCGAGGGCGTGAAGTTCCACAACGGCAGCGAGGTCACGATGGACGACGTGCTCTACTCCCTGACCCGCTGCCGCGACGAGGGCTACGTCGCCGCGCTCAAGGATTCGGTCATCGAGGGCGAGGGCAGCACCCTGACGATCACGCTTCCCTCCGCGAACAACGAGTTCCTTGCCAACCTCACCTGCGCGATCATCCCCGCGGATTACGCCGATCAGGCGACGGCGCCGGTCGGCACGGGCCCGTTTAAGTTCGTCTCCCGCGCCGTGCAGCAGAGCATCGTGCTCGAGCGCTTTGACGACTACTGGGGCGACAAGGCGTATCTCGACCGCGTGACCTACATCATCTACGAGAACCCCGAGGCGCTGGCGATGGCGCTCAAGGGCGGCGCGGTGGACCTCTACGCCCACCTCAGCACCGCGACGGTCAGCCAGCTCGGCGACGACTTCTCCATTCTCGAGGGGACGATGAATCTCGTCCAGGCGGTGTACCTCAACCACACGGTCAAGCCGCTCGACGACGTGCGCGTGCGCCAGGCGCTGTGCTACGCCCTCGACCGCCAGCAGATCTTCGACCTCACGGCGGACGGCAAGGGCTGGCCCGTGGGCAGCAGCATGTACCCCGCGTTCCGCAAGTACTACGACGAGAGCCTGAACGACCTCTACCCCTGCGACACGGAGAAGGCGAAGGCGCTGCTGGCGGAGGCGGGCTATCCGGACGGCTTTGAGCTGACGATTACGGTGCCGTCCAACTACTCCCCGCACGTGGACGCGGGCCAGATCGCGGCGGAGCAGTTCCGCGCGATCGGCGTGAAGGTCACGGTGCAGCCCGTGGAGTGGGCGACCTGGGTCAGCGACGTCTATCAGGGGCGCAACTTCGAGGCGACGGTCTGCGGCTTCGACGCCTCGACCATGACGGCGCGCGCCATGCTCGAGCGCTTTACCACGGGACACAGCAAGAACTTTATCGGCTTCTCCGATCCCGACTACGACGCGGCGTTTGCCGAGGCGCTGGCGGCGAAGGACGACGCCGCGCAGGTTGCCGCTTACCGTAAGATGGAGCGCATCCTTGCCGAAAAGGCGGCGAATGTCTACATTCAGGACCTGGTGGACTTTGTCGCGCTGCGCAGGGGCCTGACCGGCTACCGCTTCTATCCCATCTACGTGATGGACATGAGCACGGTGCGATACGAGTAAGCCACAGAGATGAGGCGAGTACGATGCGATATACAGCGAAAAAGATAGGCACGCTGCTGTTGACCATGGTGCTCGTCTCCGTTTTTGTCTTTCTGGCGTTCTCCCTGCTCTCCGGCGACGCGGCGACGCGCCTGCTGGGCACGGAGGCGACCCCGGAGCGTCTGGCGGCGCTGCGGGAGGAGCTGGGGCTCGACAAGCCGCTGATCGTGCGCTACGCGGACTGGCTGGCGGCGCTGCTGCGGGGCGACATGGGGATCTCCTACCAGTACCGCCTGCCGGTGGCGCAGCTCGTCTCCGAGCGCCTGCGCCCGACGCTGACGCTCACGGCGATGGCGTTCGCGCTGATCGTGCTGCTCTCGATCCCGATCGGCGTGGTCACGGCGAAGTACGCCGGCGGTTGGCTTGACCGGGTCGTGACCGTGGTGGGCCAGCTTCTGATGTCGGTGCCCCCGTTTTTCACCGGCATTCTCTTTACCTACCTCTTCGGGCTGGTGCTGCGGTTGTTTGTGCCCGGCTCGTTCCCGGCGGCGGAGGCGGGCGGCCTCCGCTTTCTGGGCTATCTGTTCTTCCCCGCGCTCGCCATCGCGCTGCCGCGCGTGGCGATGACGGTGCGGCTGCTGCGCGGCTGCATCCTCGACGAGGCGCAGAAGGACTACGTCCGCACGTCGATGGCGCGCGGGCGCAGCCGCGGGGACATTCTCTACCGCCATGTGCTCAAGAACACGCTCGTCCCGCTGGTGACCTTCCTCGCCCTGACGGTGGCGGAGCTGGCGGCGGGCGGCGTCATCATCGAGCAGGTGTTTTCCATCCCCGGACTGGGCCGCCTTCTGATCTCGGCGATCTCCAACCGCGACGCGCCGGTGGTGCAGGCGGTGGTGACGCTGGTGGCGTTCTGGGTGGTCCTGTGCAACCTCGCGGGCGACCTGCTGGGACGCCGCATCGACCCGCGCCTGCGCGGCGGCGAGGGAGGGGACGAATGAAGACGCGGAACTATTTTCTCACCTTCGGCTGCGTCATCACGGCGCTGATGATCGCCTTTATCCTGCTGGGCTACTTCTGGACGCCCTGCGACCCGATGAAGATGGACGGCTCCGTGCGCGAGAGCGCGCCGACGCTTGCGCACCTGATGGGCACGGACAAATTCGGGCGCGACATTCTCTCCCGCGTGATGAAGGGCGCGGGGGCGACGTTTTTCGTCGCCTTCGGCACCGTTTTGATCGGCACGGCGGTCGGCACGCTGGTCGGCGCGCTGACGGGCTACTTCGGCGGCTGGCTGGACGAGGTGCTCATGCGCTTCAACGACGCGCTCACCGCGTTTCCGGGCTTCCTGCTGGCGCTGGTGCTGGTCAGCGTGCTCGGACCCGGACGCCGGCATCTGCTGCTGGCGCTCGGCATCGTGTTTATTCCCAGCTACGCGCGCATCGTGCGCACGGAATTCGAGCGCGCGCGCTCGCAGAACTACGTCAAATCCGCGCAGCTCATGGGCGCGTCCACCGCGCGCATCCTGTTCGTCCACATTCTGCCGAACATCTGGCCGGTGCTGCTCTCCGCCATCACCATCGGCTTCAACAACGCCGTGCTGGCGGAGGCGGCGATGAGCTACCTCGGCATCGGCGTCTCGCCGGACGAGGCAAGCCTGGGCTACATGCTCAGCGACTCGCAGGCGTACCTCGCCACGACGCCGTGGTACGCGCTGGGCGCGGGGCTCGTGATCGTTCTGCTGATCCTCGGCGTCGGACTGATCGGCGAGGGCCTGCAGCGCAAGGACCTTTGATAAGCCTATGCTGGAACTGAGAGATCTGCACGTAAAATTCCATACCTCGGAGCGCGAGGCGGTCGGCGGCATCGACCTGACCATCGCCGACGGCGAGGTCGTCGGCCTCGTGGGCGAGTCCGGCAGCGGCAAGACCGTCACCGCCATGACGCTCTCGGGCCTCATCGAGCGCAAAAAGGTCACCTGCCGGGGCGAGGTGCTGCTTGACGGCGTCGACCTGCTGGCGCCCCGCTCCCGCGCGGAGCTGCGCAAGCTCCAAGGCAGCGTGATCGGCGTGGTGTTTCAGGAGCCGATGAGCGCCATGGACCCGCTCATGCGCATCGGACCGCAGGTCGAGGAGGCGCTGGCGGTCCACACGAAGCTCACGAAGGCGGAGCGGCGCGCGCGCGCGCTCAGCGCTCTGGGCGAGGCGGACCTGCCCGATCCCGAGGACGTATACAACCGCTATCCGCACGAGTGCTCGGGCGGGATGCTCCAGCGCGTGATGATCGCGGCGGCGCTGGTGACGCGCCCGAAGCTGCTGATCCTTGACGAGCCGACCACCGCGCTGGACGTCACCGTGCAGGCGCAGATCCTGGAGCTGCTGCGCCGCCTGAACGAGGAGTACGGCATCTCCATGCTGCTCATCTCGCACAATTTGCAGGTGGTGCGGCGCATCTGCTCCCGCGTCGCGGTCATGCAGCGCGGCAAAATCGTCGAGCAGGGGGCGATGGAGGAGGTCTTCCTCCGCCCGAAGCACCCCTACACGGTCGAGCTGATCAACGCCATTCCGCGCCGCGTCAAAAAGGACTGATACGAATGAGCGACCTCGTTCTGGAAGTGAAAAACCTCAGCGCGTGGTATCGCGAGGCGGACGCCCGCGGGCGGCGCGTGAGTCACCATGTGCTCTACGACGTGAGCTTCGAGCTGCACCGCGGCGAGATTCTGGGGCTCGTGGGCGAGTCCGGCACGGGCAAGACGACGCTCGTGCGCAACATCCTGGGGCTGGTGGAGACGCACACGGGCGAGATCATCCACTACACCAAGCGCCCGCAGATGATCTTTCAGGACCCGCTCAGCTCGCTCAACCCCGCGCGCACGGTGGGCTGGATCCTCGAGGAGCCGCTGCGCATCTACGGCAAGTACGACGCCCCGGAGCGCAAGCGCCGCGTGGCGGAGATCGTCGAGCTGGTCGGACTTCCCGCCGACTGCGTGACGCGCCGCCCGCGCGAGCTCTCGGGCGGACAGCGGCAGCGCGTGAGCATCGGCGTGGCGCTCATCCAAAAGCCCAGCCTCATCATCGCGGACGAACCGGTCAGCGCGCTGGACGTGACGATCCAGCGGCAGATTCTGGAGCTGATGCGCTCCCTGCGGGACGAATACAGGCTTTCCTTCCTCTTCATCTCGCACGACCTCAACGTGGTCTATCAGCTCTGCGACCGCGTGATGGTGATGAAAAAGGGGCGCATCGTCGAGCAGAACACCGTCGCGGAGCTGTTCGCCCACCCGCGGGAGGAATACACCAAGATGCTGCTCGCCGCGGCGGACTGATCCCGGAGCGATCGACGGAGAAAGGAGAAAAACGGCATGCGCGGCTTTCTGCGGCATTTCCGCGGCGTACACATCTGGCTGCTGGTCAATGGGCTGCTGCTGGGCTCCTTCCTGCTGCTCCGCACGCGGCGCGACGTGATGAACGAGGTCTCCGCGCGCTTTACCATGCCGGTCGAGCACGCGCTGGGCCGAGCGTTCGGCCTCGTTCCCTTCTCCGTGGCGGAGCTGTTCTATGCCGCGGCGGTCATCTGGCTCGTCGTGTTTCTCGTGTGCGGCGTGCGCGCCGTGCGCAAAACGGAGTACAAGGGGGACGAGATCTATCGCCGCGCGATGGTGCTGATCAACGCGGCGCTGAGCATCGGCGCCGCGCTGAGCCTGCTGTGGGGCGTCAACTTCTACGCCGACGACTTCTGCGACAAAAGCGGCATTGTGCCCGAGCCCGTCTCCCGCGGAGAGCTTCTGCTCGTGACGCGGTATTTTGCCGAGCAGGCGTCGCTGTGCGCCGATCAGGTGCCCCGCGCCGAGAACGGCGTGTGCGCCTTATCGCGCCGGGAGGCGCTGGACCGCGCCGGGACGCTTTACGAGGGGATGTACGACGAGTTCCCCTTCCTGCGGCTGGAAACGGACCCGCGCCCCAAGCCGATCCTCTGCTCGAAGGTCATGAGCGCGATGAACGTGACGGGGCTCTACTTCCCGTTCACGGGCGAATCCAACCTCAACATGGACTTTCCCGTCGCCACCTTCCCCGCCACGGTCGCGCACGAGCTGGCGCACCGCCGCGGCATCGCCTCGGAGCAGCAGTGCAACTTCCTCGCCATTCTCGCCGCGACGCGGTCGGACGACCCCGCCTACCGCTACTCCGGCTGGCTGACCGGCTACATCCACCTCTCCAACGCGCTCTACACCGCCGCGCCGGAGAAATGGCTCGAGCTTCGGCGCTCGCTTCCCGCGTCCGTCATCGCCGACCTTCAGGCGGAGAACCTGTACTGGGCGCGCTATGAGGGACCGGTCGCCGAGGTGAGCGGCAAGGCGTACGACACGATGCTCCGCGGCTACGGCGACGAGCTCGGCGTCAGGAGCTACGGCGCGGTGGTCGATCTGCTGACGGCGTATTACGGACAGGGCGTCGCGTTCTGACGCGGGAACCTTTTCCGCTCCCTCTCCGTCTATACGCAAAAGAAAGAATACTTCGAGTAAGGGATATTGTGACGTGAGTAAAAAAAGCAAGCTGAAAATCACGCAGGGCGAGCGGCTGTGCCGCGCGCTCCTGATCGTCATGATCTGCACGGCGTCCCTGTGGGGGCTGTGGCAGATCCTTGTGCCCAAGCCCGCCGTCGCGGACGACGCGCCGCCGGCGCCGGTGATCCGGCCCACGGGTCCGATCATCCGTCCCTCCGGCACGACCGAGCCCGAGGAGACGACGGACCCCGCCGGTCCGGTGGAGGAGGGCCCCTACACGCGCAAGGAGGATTTCTATACCTTCCTGCTCATCGGCATGGACCGCGGCGGCGGCAACACGGACAGCCTGATGCTCGTGAGCTACGACGTGGCGAATCAGAGCGTCAGCGTCGCGTCCATCGCCCGCGATACGCGCGTGGACGTTTCGCGCAAGCTGAAAAAGATCAATGCCGCCTACGCGATCAGCGGCGGCGTGGAGGGACTCAAGAGCGAGGTCTCCATGACCTTCGGCGTTCCGATCGACCGATATCTGCGCGTCAACATCCGCGGCTTCGTGCGCCTGGTCAACGCGGTGGACGGCATCGACTTCTACGTCCCCTGCTACATGAATTACGACGATCCGGAGCAGGACCTCTCCATCCACTACAGCAAGGGGATGCGCCACCTGAACGGGCAGCAGGCGCTGGAGGTCTGCCGCTTCCGCCAGAACAACGGCGGCGGCGGCTACGGCGACGAGGGGCGCCAGCAGACGCAGCGCGCCGTGCTGACCGCGGTGATGAAGAAGGTGCTCGCGAACCCCGGCAAGATCGACGAGTACATCAAGATCGCGCAGGAGAACCTGGACACCGACCTGACCCTCTCGGAGATGGCGTGGTTCGCGTCGAAGGCGCTGTCCTTCAACACCGAGAATCTCAACACGATGTCCATGCCCTGCCAGTGGATCAACCCCTACATGTACCTTCTGCCCGACGAGACGCTCGAGATGGTCAACACGTACTTCAATCCCTACACCACGCCGCGCACGGCGAACATGCTTGACATCATCACGCGCAGCAAGTAGAATTTCGGCAAGCGTGACCCGGAACTTTTTTCCCCGCGCTTCGTCCAACCAATCGACAGGACGCAACGGCTTTTGAACGTATTACGGAGGTGACGTCATGCTTGGCAAGGCAAAGTGCAGGATCCTCAAGGAGATTCGCCAGAAGATCGCGGACGAAAACGACATCCCCTACATCACGCGGGAGTGCACCTATCAGGGCGACTGCTCCGGCACCTGCCCCCGCTGCGAGAGCGAGCTGCGTTATCTGGAGCGCGAGCTGGCGGCGCGGCAGCGCCTGGGCAGGACGGTGGCGGTGACGGCGCTGTGCGCGGGCATGGCGCTCGGCGCGTCCGGCTGCGACGAGGACGCCATCGGCAGCGGACAGGAGCTGGCGGGCGCCCCGGAGGAGCCGCCGCAGGTCGTCGAGGTGCAGCCGAAGACGCAGCCCTCGGAGGACGACGTCGTCGGCTACATGGCTTCGCCCGAGCCGGAGGTTGCTCCGCAGGGCGACCCGAACGGCAGCGGGGATGGGTACGACGAGCTCGCCGGTATGCCCGAGGAGCCGATCGAGGAGCTGGCGGGCGACGTGGAGTATATGC
>CAMVAV010000079.1 GCA_947165595.1 uncultured Clostridia bacterium
GCCCGCGCCGAAGACCTTGCAGTCGCGGTTGACGATCATGATGCCGTCGCAGGAGATTCTGCCGTACTTCTTGCCCGGGGTCTCCTGGAAGCAGTTGATCACGCCGTACTGATGGGTGCCGTCCAGACGCTCCTGATCCTGCACGATCAGCATGCCGCCGGGCTTGACCATGATGAAGCCGCCGTTCTGCACCCAGCCGGAGACGACCAGCACGCCGCCGTCCTCCACCGTGATGGTGGCGTTCTGTCCGATGACGATGGGGCCGTCGAGATTCACCACCTGCCCGCTCTGCACCTTGGTGTCGGTCTGGATGAAGCTGACGAGGTTCGGCTCGCCGTAGAACACGCGGAATTTAAAGTTCGGCATCCCGTTCGCCTGCGCGTGGCTCCAGTCACCATTGTTGACGCCCATGGTCTGGAGTGCCCCGGAGCTTTTCTCGGGTATTTCCGCGCCAAAAAGTTCCGCCACCGCCTCATCAAGACTCATCGCCTTCCACTCGAAGTCGTGGCACATCCACATCTCCGTCCAGTTCCAGATGCCGCCGTTCACAAAATCCTGCGTGGTCTTCCGCCATTCGTCCACGATGGAGGACGCCCAATTCTCCACATACCACGAGGCGGTGCCGTCGGTTCCGATGCTGTACTGCCCATCGTCCGCCTTCACGAAGGTCCATGTCCTGTGACTCAAATCGATCTGTTCTTTGCCGCTGTAGTCAGGCACATTGGTGGCGACCGCCTGGCGCACGGGCAAATTGTAGCGGGGGTCGATGAAGTCTTTCATATCCACCGTGCGGGTGTTGAGAAACCAGTCCAGGCTGTTATCGTAGCCGCGTTCACCGCGGGAATTGTTGTGAAAATGCAGCTCGCCGAACAGCCACTTGTTCGAGCCCCTGCCGAGCTCGAGACCGTACCGGCCGCTCTCGGTGGGCACCGCGTAGAGATCGGTGGGAACGTCCATGCTGGCCGCCACGCCGTTCTCCTTGAGGGACTGCGCGACGTCCAGCGCGCCGAACAGGGAGTTGCAGTTCTTTTTGTAGTCGCGCATTTTGGCGATATATCCCGCGGGCAGGCCGCGGTCGTACTGTGTCTCATGCGGCTGGTTGTAGTTGTTGTCGTCGTGATTCAACGCATTCGGATTCTTGATGGCGAGCAGCTTGCTGGCGTTGTTGTCGCCGTTCTCGATTTCATTCACGCCCGCCGGAACGGTCGGGTTAAAGTAATACTGGTCGTCCCACACGATGAGGAGCGGGAACTCCTTGCCGAGGGTGGAGCCCTCCGTCTTGCCGCCGTTAAGGCCAACGACGGGCGGCAGGCCCTCCTTCCAGTAGTACATGGTCGCGACCGTGATGGTCGGGTCGGTAAAGCCGCTGCCGAGCGAGAAGTCCGCCGCCTCCGCGATCTGCGCGGGCGGGAGCGCGGGGAACAGCCCCAGCGCCATCACGCCGCCGAGCGCCGCCGCCAGCGCGCGTTTCCTCATGTTTTTCCGGTTCATACGAACGTCCTCCTCACATCCGGGAGATCTGCCGCCGGGTCAAAGCGTCGGCGTCGCCTCATGGGACACAACAGGTTCCTTTCCCCCGCGCTGCTTGTTCTCTACCGTCTTCTGCGCCTCGGGCTGCTTGTTCTCCGCCGTCTTCTGCGCCTCGAGGTTCATTTTCTCCGTGGCATGGGCCTTGAGCTCCGCGCGGATCGTTTCCATGACCCTGGGCTCCATCATGCCCATTTCCTTCATGATCTTTAAGCCCTTTTCTCCGAGGCCCTCGCCATAAGTCCGCTCGTCCATTCCCATTTTTTTGACGATCTCCCCGGGCTCCAGCTCCGCGAGCTTTTCCCGGGCGACGATCTCCGACGCGGTCCTTTGCAGGTTCTCAAACCCTGTGGGCGACTTGATGGACGCGATACTCTCCGGCTTCTTGCGGTAGATGCCCTTCATCATCTCCCCCATGGTGTATGCGGTGTGGAGCCAGAGCTTGCCCTTGGGCCGGTTGTTCTTCATGTATTCCATATCCTTCGACTGCTTCCCCGAAAGCGCCGGACCGGCAAGCGAATTCATCCTGTCCATCTCCGGACATTTCTGATTCATATTCTCCGTTTTCATCAGCTGGAACGCAAGCTGCGCTGTCACGATGTCGCGTACGAGCGCCTGCTTCTTCTCCGTGCTGAGCTTGACGCCGTCCCGATTCGCCTCCGCCAGCTTCAGGTTTGCCTCGCACGCCTTTTCATCCAGCTCGCAGAGCTTGCTGATGCCCTCGACGACCTCCAGATTCTTCTGCTCCATCCCGGCCTTCAACGCGGCGTCCCTGAGCCGCGGGTCGGCGTTCATCAGGCTGAGCAGCTTGCGCGAGGATTCGCAGCCGCCCCCAAACTCATAGCCGAAGCAGGTCTCTTCATGCGCGACGCTGCCCGCCTGCTTGTTGATGCCGTTGGCGAGGAGCCTGCCCAGCGGCTCAAGATCGCCGTTTTTATAGGCGTTGAGCGCGTCCGCCGTTCTCCTGCGGCCGATGTCGATGGTTTCCTTGATGAACTTGCCGCTGCTGTCCCGCGGCGGGTGCTGGAACGTGTCCGTGGTGAACATGGAGGGGCCTACGCTGGCGATAATCTCCTCCGCTTCTTTCTGGGAGTAGCCCGCCTCAAGCAGGCCCGGGAGTGCCGAGGGGTCATAGGCATCGCATCTGCAAGAGCTGTCCTCCCTGTGCGTGTTCAGCACGATATCCGTGCTCATGGTGGTGAACATCGCCAGCGAGCAGAACTCGCTCTTGCTGACCGCCCTGCCGCTGTCGCCCAGCAGGATGGAATCCAGATTGAGCTGATTCTTCCCGAGCTGCGTCAGATCCCCGTAATTCTCCACGCTCATAAAGCCGAAGGTGGTGGCGTCTCCTTTTTTCCGATGGAGCAGATTGTCGTGTATTTTGTCCGTCACCGTTCTGCCCGGGTATTTGTTAGGCGGGTATTTTTCAAGCGTTTCCTTCGTGGCGAAGATCTTCGGCTCGGGCTCAAAGATCGCCTCGGAATACTGAAAGCTGATCTTCGCGCGGTCGCGGCGCGCCTTCGCCCTCTTCACCAGCTCCCTGTCCGCCGTCTCCTTCAGCTCCTGTTCGAGCGTTTCCTCGTTCCTTGCCGCGGCCTCCCTTTCCAGCTCCGCGCGGATCGGGGCGGAGCTGCGCTCCTGATTGTTCCAGAACTCGACCTCTTTGAACCAATTTTTGTTGATGCGGTTCATCAGGCGCTTGAAGAAGTTGGGCTTGTTGGTCAGCCTGCCGGACGGGAGCCGGGCGGCGTCCACAGGTTTGGTGCAGGAGATCTCGGGCATCCCATCCTCATCCTCCTTGCCCGCCTGGATCTGGATCGGCTCCTTGCCGCCCGAGGGGTACGCGAACAGGCTGCCCATCTGCGCTTCCTTCCAGAACTCACGGGTATTCGGCTTGATGCCCGCCTCGTCCAGGGGCATCCGGCGGAACGTGCCGTCCTCGTCCTGACGCAGCAGGAACAGCTTCGAGCCGGCCTTGCCGTCAAGCTCATACCCCAGAGTGTCGAGCGCATCGAACGCCTCGTTCAGATGTGCCAAGTAATCATCGTCGACCTTGAGCAGATCCTTCTGCGTTTCCGGCAGCTCGCTGCTCAAAAGATGCCGCTTCAGCTCAGCCTTCTGATTGTTTCCCGGTGTGTATCCCATACCCGATTTCTCCTTTCAATCTTGTCAATCCGCCGCCTTCGGCGCGGGCGCGCTCAGCCGCCGAGCGGCGCGAGCTGGGGCTCCTCGTTGGTCTTCTTCGGCTCGCTCCGCTCCCTATGCATATCCTTCTGCGTTCCGAGCTGCCTTTCCGGCGCCTTCTTCTGTGCATCGAGCGCGGGCTGCTCCACATTGACCGCCTTGTCCAGGATACGTTCAGCCTCATACGTGGAGAAACCCTTGGGTAACGCTATCTCGTTGACCAGCTCGTCGACGGACTTGTCGGCCAGTTGGTCCGCCTCGATGATCTTATCCAACGTCTTCATCATTTTCTCCATCTCCGCCGGCTTCGTCACCGTGGTCAAGACGTCCGGCGTCTTGATCACGCGCTGTGTGAGCGCCGACACGAGGCAGGTCGACGCGTTGCTCGCCATCGAGCTGCCGCTCCCCGTCGCCCCGAGGCCGCGGTCCCCCGGGGTAAACGTCGTGAGCCTGTTAAACTCATTCAGCATCGATTGGTAGTTGAAGGGCTGCTCCTTCCCGCTCGCCGGTTCATTTCTGGACTTCTCCTCCTGATGCTTCCGCAGCGCCTCCACCATGTTCCCCGCCAGAATGTCGCGGACATAGCCCCTCTTCTGCTCGGGGGACAGCTTCTTTCCCTGCTCTCGCGCGCGGATGAGCGCAATTTGGCCCTCGAAGCCCTTTTGCCGCACCTCTTCAAATTTCGCCTTATTCTGGATGTTTTTCACCAGATCGTCCCACTTTTTTGCCGGGATGCGGGTGTTTTCGGTGAACGCCCGCTCCCGCCGCTCAAAGGACTTCTTCGCCATCTCCTTGAGCTCCGGGTCGCGCTCCATCAGCTCGAGCATCTCGCCGGCCAGCTTCGCCGCGGCGGTCACGCCTTGATCCATGCTGATACCCGCCTGCATCCCGCCTTGCTCCACCGCGCGGCCGAGGATCTCCGCCAGCGCTTCCTTTTTGGCGGGATATACCGCCAGCGCCTTTGTCGCCAGGTCGCGGCCGCTGTTCACCGCGGGGAAGTTCTTCCACATGCGATTGTTCCTGTGCAGGATGTCCACGGTGAAGCCGGTGTTGTTCGCGTCGGCGACGAGCCGCTCCGCCTGCTCCTTCCCATAGCCCGCCTTCTGAAGGGTTTCGATGGAGCCGGACGGGTCGCCCACCGATATCTTCTGCTGCTCGAGGCTGGTCTCCTCGTTGGTGGCGGCAAACATCGCGATCGTCGCGAACTCCCGCTCGGTCAGGCCCTCGTCGCCGATCATCACCTTGGCGGGGTTAAGCGACGAGCTCGTCAGCGTGTCGAAGTGCTCCTTCATGTAATAGCCTTTTTCGTCCATTTCAAATTTCTTTGCCCACTTCTCATGGAACTTGGGTTTGGTGCCGTACACGCTGACCATGAGATCGATGCCGCTTTCCACGCCTTTGATATGGGAATCCTCCAGGCTATCCGCCGCGCGGGCGTCGATCCTCCGGTCGACCTGATTCTGCATCACCTTGTCCGCCTCGAGGGACGCCTCGTCGCGCTTGGCGCCGAACTTCTCCTTCGCCGCGTTGATGACGTCGATCTCGTCCTTGTTGGCGCTCGCCTCGTACTCCTCCTGCAGCTGCTGCTTCTCCTGCTCCCACGCCGCGTGTTCCTCCCGATACTGCGTGTATTCGTCGATGCGGCGGCGGTTGGAGGGGATAAAGCTGAACACCCTGTGGTACCACTTGGGCGCCGGCTTCGCCGCCGGCTCCGGGCGCAGGTTGTCCCGGGGGTCCGGGGCGCTCAGCGGATCGGTGATCTGCACTCTGAGCTCCGGCTCAGGCATATCCTTAGTCTGAAACGCACTCCCCCTCAGCTGCACGGGCGCCGTCCCCCCGTTGGGGTAGGCGAAGATCTGCCCTTTCATCAGCGCCTCGATGAACGCAGGAGAGCCGATCTTCATGCCGCCCTCCTCCGGCGTGACAGCCTTGCCGTCCTTCACCGCAAAGATGCGCGGCGCGTCGGCGCTCATCGGCGTTGTCCCGCCCTCGTCCAGCAGAATGCCGATCTTTTCAAGGGTGATCGACAGCTTTTTGTTGGTATAGGTTTCCTGCGCGAGTTGCAGGGTCTTCTCTTCCACATCTTGTACAGCCTTATACTTTGCCATAACTGTATCCTCCCTCTCCGTCTCAAGGAGCCGGCGCCACGGCCTGAAGCTCCTCGTTTTCTATCCGCTTGTTGTTTTCCTTCTTCGGGCCGGTCAGCTCCGCGGTCTTGTTCTTCTCCTGCCCGAGCTTTTTGTCGATTCCCTGCACCTTGACCGCCGCCTCCATGACCTTGGACATGTTGTACGGGGTGTCCGACTTTTCGCTCACCACGTTCTTCACCAAAAAGTCCATGGACTTTTCATCCAGATGATCCGTCTCGATGATCTTCTCCGCCGTCCGCGTGATCTCCGAGAGCTTTTCCGGGTCCGCAACCGTATCCAGAATAGCGGGCTTCTTCACCACGCGGCACTCCATGGCCGTCGAGAGCAGGATCGGCCCGGAGCTGGGCAGGGAGCTGCCGGCGCCCGTCGAAACCGCCAGGGTGTTGATCTCGTCGTTGATCTTTTCGAGCTCTTCGCCCAGCTTATCGCAGTACGCGTCGAGTCTCCTGTAATCCATGGGTCCCGCCCACGGGTCCGCCTCTTTCTCCAGTTCTTTTGCCTTCGCGGGGTCCTGCTCCGCTTCCTTCTGTTCTCTTAATTTTTCTTTCACGGTCTTTGCCCTCTTGATCTCCTTCAGCTGGTTTTCGCGCATCCCCTCCGCCAGTCTCGCGGTCAGAATGTCGCGGAGATAGCCCTTCTTCTCCTCGGCGGTCAGTTCTCTCCCCTCCGCGCGCGCCTGGGCGAGATCGGCGAGCGCCTTCAAGCCCTTTTCCCGCACCTCGGAGAATTTTTGCATCTTTTGGATGCTGTCCGTCATTTCCTCAAAGCTTCTCGACTGAAAGGGCGTGCCCGCGCAGAACTCCTTCTCCTCCTGCTCGAAGGACGCCTTCGCCATCGCCTTGAGCTCCGGGTCGCGCTCCATCAGGGAGAGCATTTCGCCCGCCACCTTCCCCAGGGGGTGGACGCCCGTGTCGCCGGTGATGCCCGCCCGAGAGCCCGCGGTCTTCACCGCGAGGCCCATGATCTCCGCCAGCGGTCCCTTTTCGCCCTTTTGGTACGCCTTGAGCGCCTCCGTCGCCCTGGCGCGCCCGCCGTTCATCGCGGTGTCGAAATACATATACATGCGGGGCTCCACATGCAGGACGTCCTGGGTGTATGTGTTGCTGATCGAATCGGCGATGATCTGCTTCGCCTGCTTCTCGTTATAGCCCAGCTGCTTGAAGTACTGGATCGCGCCCGCCGGGTCGCATACCGTCGACTTCTGCACCGCGATGCCGATGTCCGCGTCCGTGGCGGCAAACATCGCCAGCGTCGCGAACTCCCGCTCGGTCAGGCCCTTGCCGCCGATCACCACCTTCGCGGGGTCGATCTCCGCGCTCGTCAGCAGATCGAAGCTCTTTTCGGTGTACAGGCCGTTGTTATCCATCTCGCCCGCCGCGCCGCTCTTCAGCCATTCCCTGCGCACCTGCGGGCGGCTGCCGTACACGTTTTGCATGATGTCGATCCCGTAATCTTCCTTTTGGACGTGTCCCTTCAGGATGTCTGCCTCTTTCTTCCAATACGCGCGGTCGATGATTTCGCTCATCTCCCGGTCCGCCGCCATGGACTTCTCGTCGCGCAGCGCACCGAACTTCTCGTCGATGGCCTGGGCGGCCGCCTGGGCGGCCTTGTACTGCTCCGGTACGCCCTTCTGCCTTTCCTCAAGCTCCTTGCCGAGCGCCTCGATCTGCTTCTCCCATTCCGCGTGCGCCCGCACCGAGCGGTTGTAATCGTCGATCCTTCTCTGGTTGGAGGGGATGAAGTTGAACAGCTGGTGATACCACTTCGGCGCCGGCACGAGCGCCGGCGCCGTCGGCGGGTCAAGCTCCATCTTCTGCATCTCGCCGATCTCCAGCGGTACGCTGAAATCGAGGCTGAAGGTCGCGCCACTCAATCTTCCCTGCGCCTGAACGGGCCGCTTCTCGCCGGAGGGATAGGCGAATATCTCCCCCTTGAGCGCCGCTTCGATGAACGCCGGGGAGCCGATCTTCATGTTCCCCTCCTCCAGCGTGACCGCCTTGCCGTCCTTCAACGCAAAGATGCGCGGCGCTTCGGCACTCTTCGGCGTCGTGCCGTCCTTGTCCAGTACGATGCCGATCGTCTCAAGGCTGTCGCTGATGTTGCCAAACTTATAACTATCGATCGCTTTCGTCAGCTTCTCCGCGTCCGCTTCCTTCTTCGGGGTCATATATTCAACTTCCTTCGACATGGCAGTATCCTCCTGCTTGATGTGCCATATATCGGGCCCCGCCGCGCGGAGACGAGGGAGCCTGCTGTTCTCATTTGACAGTTTATCATGGATTGCGGCAAGTACAAGGGGGGGTTCCAGCTTGTCACGTCCCCAAATCGTCCCGTTTTCTTGCTTTTTCCGTAATGTCAGGCTATGATAGGAATGAACAGAAGCAAGGGTGGTGTATTGCGTGAGTACCATTTTGGCGGAAACCCTGCGCAAGCTGAGAGAGGAAAAAGAGATTTCCCAGGCGGAGCTTGCAAAGCAGCTGTTCGTCAACCGTTCCACCGTCGCCCGCTGGGAAAACGGCAGCCGGATGCCGGACGCCGCGATGATGCTCTTTCTTGCCAAGGCGCTGGGCGTGAGCTTCGACACGCTGCTCTCCATCGCGTCCGAGAGCAGCGAGGTTCCCAACGTCATCCTGGTGGACGACAGCAGGCCCATCCTCACCGACGGCGTCGCCGTATTGCAGGCGGTCCTGCCGGGCATCGCGGTCACGGGCTTCATCCGGCCGGGAGAGGCGATCGAATTTGCGCGCTCGAACCGGGTCGTGCTGGCTGTTCTGGACATCGAGCTGGGGACGACCAGCGGGCTTGACCTCTGCCAAAGGCTGCTGGAGATCAATTCCCGCACCAACGTGGTATATCTGACCTCCTATCCCGACTACTCCCTCGACGCGTGGAACACCGGAGCCTGCGGCTTCATGGTCAAGCCGCTGACGGCGGAGAGCGTAAAGGCACAGCTCAAAAAGCTGCGCTATCCGTTTTCAATGGGGAACACGGACGAATGAACAGTGATGTTTTCTATTTCTCCATCATCAGCTCGGCGCTGGTGCTGAGCCTGATGGGACTGTGGTTTACCGCCATCATGCCGGGGATCGACGGCTGGAACAAGCGGTTTTTCAAGGACTATTTTATCGCCTTTCTGCTGTGCTGCCTTTCCGGCTTCATAGAGCTCGTCCCATGGCATTATCCCATTCCGGGAGCGGCGCTGTATATCGTACTGGTGCTGGAATGTCTGACCCTCTCGCTGCCGCTGCCCATGCTGACGGTTTTTTTCCTGCACTGCTGCGGGGAGGACGTGCGCCGGAGCAGGCTCTTTCACCTCGAGCTCGGGCTGTGGGCGCTCTATATCGTCCAGCTTGTCATCTCCCCGGTCATCGGCGGCTTCTCCTATATCGCAGAGCGCAGCGCGTATTCCCGCGGGCCGCTGTACGCGCTTTTGCTGCTGCCGCTTGTCGCGATGATGCTGCTCATGCTCGCGAGCGTGATACGGCGCAGGGCGCAGTTATCCCCCGTCGTCTTTCTCAGCTTTCTCGTCGCCATCGTTCCGATGACGCTCGCGCTGCTTGTGCTGATGTTCGTCGAAATCTTCGCTTTCCTCGACATCAGCTACGCCCTCTCCGCCCTGGCCATGTACGGCCTCGTTCTGTCCGACCAGCTTGAGCAGGACCGGCGCCGCCAGCGGGAGCTTGCCGAGCAGCAGCTGGAGATTGCCAACCAAAAGCTGGAAATCGCCGATCAAAAGCTGGAAATCGCCAATCAGCGCGCCAGCGTCATGGTGCTGCAAATGCGGCCGCACTTCATCTACAACACCCTGATGAGCATTTACAGCCTCTGCAATCAGGACCCGCAGAAGGCGCGGCAGGTCATCGCGGATTTTACCGACTACCTGCGCAAGAACTTCAACGCCGTTGCCAGCGACCACACCATCCCCTTTTCCGCGGAGCTGGCGCACACCCGCGCCTATCTCGCCGTGGAGCAGGCGCAGTTCGAGGAACAGCTCGTCGTGGACTACGACACGCCGTTTACCCGCTTCCGCCTGCCGGCGCTGACCCTGCAGCCCCTTGTGGAAAACGCCGTCAAGCACGGCATGGACCCGGATGCCGGGCCGCTTCGCGTCTCCGTCCGGACGCGCCATACGGATTCCGCCGCCGAGATCGTCGTCGCGGACAACGGCCGCGGGTTTGACCCCGATGCAGGCAGCGAGGGGCACGTGACGCTGAAAAACATCCGGCAGCGGCTGGAGAGCATGTGCGGCGGAAGCCTGACGATTACGCCCAATGACGGCGGCGGCACCGTGGTGACGGTGACGATCCCGGACGACGCCGCGGAGTAACGCAATATGTGCGGCTGGAACAAAACGAATCGATTGAAAAAACGGCGCGAAAACCGGCGCCGAGCCGCCTCGTCCCACCATCTTCACGAGGCTCGGCGCGTTTTTCGGCATGGGTTCGAGCATGGCCAAGCTCTCGATGCATAACAACCGGAGGCGGGAGACCGCCGCTTACGCGAAGTATCAGGCCGGCATGAAGGAATATAAGGCTCAGCTCGAGGAGTATCAGGAAGATCCGGACTACTACGCGACAAAGATGAGCCAGTACTGCTCTTCACTCGTGGCGAAGGAAATCAACAATCAATGACTGCAACAAGCTTCGGAGGCATGAGCCGCACGGGGTCCCGATGTCTGAGCGCGCGCCACCTCCCCCGCCGCGCCTTCGCGGAGGCGCAAGCCGGAAAAAACTGCCGATTCAATACGGCATAATTTTTGTATGAATGAGAGGAGAACAAAACATGAAAAGCAAAAAGAGTTTATCCCTGCTGCTGGTGCTGGCGATGCTGACTATGCTGCTGACAGGCTGCATCTATTCCCAGACGGACTCCGTGATCCATAACGACGGCAGCGGCACCATCTGCTTCGCGACCGGTCTGCTCGCGGACGAGGGCGAAGAGCCGGAGGAGGGCAAAGAGGTCTTTGAGGTCAACGGCAACAAATATTACGGCGAGAGCAAGACGGTTTCGTTCTCGTCCGCGGAGGAGTTCAGCAAGGTCTTTGCCGCGCTGACGGAGGAAGAAAGCGGCGACGACGCGGAGAACGGTTCCCCCCTCTCCACGGAGTCGAGCATCAGCGCAGCGCTCAAGCGCAACAGCGACGGCAGCCTGACGCTTGTTTTCAGCCTCAGCAAGGCGGAGGAGGACGAGGCGTCTTCGGAGGAAACCCCCGACCTGAGCGGCCTGACCGAAGAGGAACAGAAGGAGCTGGAGGAGCTGGATTACGAAGCCATCGCAAAGGAAATGGAGGATACCATGTGGATCCGCTACACCTTTGCCTTTGACCTGCCGGTCCGCCAGCTCGCCGGTCCCTCCGCCGCCGTGTCCATTGAGGGCGGCAAGGTGACGATCGAGCCTCTGAAGCAGGCGGAGGATGAAATATACAGCACCTATGTGTTTATCACGAACGTGGAGTCCAAGGTCGTGCCCACGGCGCAGAAGCTGAGCGTCAACGGCGCGGCAAAGGAGACGGAGATCTACAACATCAACGGCGCGAACTACTTTAAGCTCCGCGACATGGCGGCGCTGCTCAACGGCACGAGCGGCTCGTTCTCCGTGGACTACGACGCCGCCAGCAAGAGCATTCTGGTCAAAAAGGGCGAGGCTTACCAGGCCGCGGGCGGCGAGCTTGTCATCCCCGACGCAGGCGAACTGAGCAATAAGGCCGCCGGCGCGCAAAAGAGCGCCCAGAGCATGCTGATCGACGGAGAACCCGTTTACCTCGCGCCCTACAACATCGGCGGCAACAACTTCTTCGCCCTGCGCGATCTCGCCTCCGTGCTGAATTTCAGCGTGGACTACGACGAGGCGACCCGGACCATGCTCGTCACCACGAAGTAAGGAGCCGAAAATCCGCTCAAAGCACATGCAGAGGGGCGCGCTGCAAAACAGCGCGTGCTGAAAAAGACGGGGTCAGGAGCCCAAAAGGGTTTCCTGACCTCGCCTTTTGCGTTATGCTGTCTCCTC
>CAMVAV010000080.1 GCA_947165595.1 uncultured Clostridia bacterium
TAGGCCCTTCTTAGGAGACGGCAGATCTGACTAGGATACTGCGCCGCTGTTCAGCAGGATGGTATTATATACGTTTTCTGTCAAATATACAAGATATTCATTCCATTATTCACAATTATTTTTCATGGCTCCCGCTTGTTATTTTTATTTTTTCCGTTCCGCGAGCCGCTGCGCCAGCTCGATGAGGAACTCCGTGTCGCCGACGCCGTCCAGCGCCGCGACCGCCTCGTCCGTCAGCCGCCTGACCTCTGCGCGGCAGCCGTCCGCGCCGAGCAGGTCGGCGAAGGTCGTCTTTCCCTCCTCCCGGTCCGAGCCGATGGGCTTGCCGAAGGTCGCCTCGTCGCCGGTCACGTCGAGCAGGTCGTCCTGGATCTGGAACGCCAGCCCAAGCCGCGCGGCATACCCCGACGCCAGCGCGAGGGTCTGCTCCCGCGCGGCGTTCGCGGCCCAGCAGCCCAGCTCCGCCGCCGCCTTGATCATAAAGCAGGTCTTCTTGTCGCACAGTGTCGTCAGCGTCTCGCGGTCGCGGCCGTAGCCGATCAGGTCGAGCACCTGTCCCGCCACCATGCCGTTCGCCCCGCTCGCCCACGCAAGCGACGCGACGGCGTTCAGCTTCGCTGTTTTCGTCAGCTTCGGCGCGTCCGCGATCAACAGGTACGCCTCCGGCTGCAGCGCGTCGCCCGCAAGCGTCGCCATCGTTTCGCCGTATACCATATGGTTCGTCGGCTTGCCGCGCCGCAGGGCGTCGTCGTCCATGCACGGCAGATCGTCGTGGATGAGCGAGTAGGTGTGCACCAGCTCCAGCGCGCAGGCAAAGGGCAGCGCGAGCCGCCAGTCCCGAATACCGCACACGCGCGCGCACTCCAGCGTCAGCACCGGCCGGATGCGTTTCCCGCCGGAGAGAAGGCTGTAGCGCATAGACTCATAGAGATCATGCCACGGAATCCGTGCCTCGTCATCCCGGAACAGTCCATCCAGATAGACCTCCGTTGCCCTGCGGTACGACTCGTACCGCTCCGTAAAGCGCTTATCGTCCATTGCCTTCCGCCTCGCCCGTAAATTCGCTCTCCACCGGCGCGCCGTCCGCTCCCTTTGCGAGTTTGACGACCTTCTGCTCCGCCTCGTCGAGCATTTTGCCGCACGCGCCGACCAGCTTCGTGCCCTCCTCGAACAGCTTGAGCGAGTCGGCAAGCTGCGCGTCGCCCTTTTCCAGCGCGCCGACGATCTCCTCCAGCCGCGCAATGCTCTCCTCGAAGGTTTTTTCCGTCTTAGCCATGGCTCTCCTCCATTGTCCGGGACTCCACCTCGCAGGTGAGTCTGCCGTCTCCAAGTGTTAAGTCTATCACATCGCCCACCGCGACGCCCGCGGCGCTTCGCAGCACCTGCCCGTCCGCCGTGCGCGCCATCGCGTAACCGCGGCCGAGCACCTTGAGCGGGCTGAGCGCGTCGAGCGAGGCGCAGAGCGAGGCGTATTTCCGCTGCCGCTCCGAAAGCTGCCGCTCCGCGGCGGAGACGAGCTTTTTCTGCGTGTAGTCCAGCAGCATCCGCTTGTCCGACACAAACGCGGTCGGATCGGTCAGCACACGCTTTTGCGCAAGCTCCGTCAGACGCTTGCGCAGTGCCGTGAGGCGCGCCTCCTCGCTCTGCGTCACGCGCCCGCCCAGGGCGTCCAGTCTCCGCCGCAGCTCCCTCTGGTCGGGGACGGCGATCTCCGCCGCGTTGGACGGGGTCGACGCCCGCGCGTCGGCAACATAGTCGGAGATGGTGACGTCCGGCTCATGCCCGACGGCGGAGATCACGGGGATCGCGGAGTCGTAGATCGCACGGGCGACGCGCTCGTCGTTGAACGCCCACAGGTCCTCGATGCTGCCGCCGCCGCGCCCCGTGATGATGAGATCAGCGACGTTCCATTTGTTCGCGTAGCGCAGCGCGCCCGCGATCTCGGGCGGCGCCTCCTCCCCCTGCACGCGCACGGGCAGCAGCACGACCTTCGCCATCGGCCAGCGCGCGTTCAGGATGCGGATCATATCGTGCACCGCCGCCCCCGCCGAGGACGTGATGATCGCGATGGTCCCCGGATAGCGCGGCAGCGGTTTCTTGTGCGCGGGGTCGAACAGGCCCTCCGCGTCCAGCTTCGCCTTGAGCTGCTCGAACGCGACGTGCAGATCGCCCGCGCCCTCCGCCGTCAGCTCGCTGACGTAGAGCTGGTAGGCGCCGTCGCGCGGAAAGACAGAGACGCGCCCGAAGGCGATGACCCTCATGCCGTTCTCCGGCCGGAAGCGCAGGTGCGCCGCCGCGCTGCCGCGAAACATCACGCAGCGCATGGCGCCCTCCGCGTCCTTGAGCGTAAAGTAATGGTGTCCCGAGGGATAGAGCTTGTAGTTCGATATCTCGCCGCGCACAAAGATCTGCTGCAGCTGCGGCGTCCGGTCGAGCAGCGCCTTGATGAAGGCGTTTGCCTCGGATACGCTGAAGATCATCTGCCGCTCCGGCATGGCTTCCCCTCTCTTTCCCCAAACATCTAAAATTCAGCGCCGCTTCCGCGGCGCTGAATGATGGGTCTCAGGATTCTTTTGCTTCTTCGATCTCACCGCGCACAAAGCTTCCGAGAATGCCGTTGATGAATTTGACCGTCTCCGGCGTCTCATACTTCTTCGCGATCTCGATCGCCTCGTTGACGGCGGCTCCGTTCGGAATGTCGGGCCGGTACATCACCTCGTACATCGCCACGCGCATGATCGCGCCGGCGACGAGCGGGATACGCTCGAACCGCCATCCCCTGGCGTATTTTGCAATGTACCCGTCAAGCTCCGGCGCGTGCTCCGCCACGCCCATGACAACGCCGCGGATATACTCCGCCTGCGTCGGCCCCGGCGCCTCGGTATAGAGCTCATCCTCGCCGGCAAGCGTTTCGAAACGCTCCCTGCTCAGGCGCTCCTCGACCAGCTCCTCCGGCGGACGGTCCGTAAAGCCCAGCTCGTATGCCAGATGAACGGCGATCTCTCTTGCGGTATTGCGCGTCATAAGCCGAACCCCGCTCCTCTTGTCAGTCGTTGAAGCTGATGCCGCCGACGTGGACGTTGACTTCCTTCACGGGAAAGCCCGTCATGCCGCCGACCGCGTTGGAAACGCTCTCCTGCACCTTCTGCGCGACCTCCGGGATCGCGTAGCCGTAGCGCGCCATGAGGTAAAGGTCGATGACGACGGCGTCCTCCACCTTCTCCACGCGCACGCCGCGCACCGCCTTCTTGCCGGAAAGCTGCTCGGTGACGTTCTGGCTCATCGCGCCGACGCCCTCGACCTGCTTCACCGCGTCCGCCACGATGGCGGCGACGACATCCTCGGCGATGTTGATCGTACCGTTTTCCTCAAAATGCGTCAAATACTCAGCCATGGAAAACACTCCTTGAAACATGATCCAGAGTATTTTACCATTGATTCCTGAAAAATACAACCGTTATTTTACGTTTCCGGTCAGTTGACCTCCAGAATCTTGATCGCGCTGGCGGGCAGCCCCGTCTCCTGCTTGACGATGTCGGTGATCCTGGCGACGTCCTCCGTCTGCAGCCCGTCCGTGCGCGACGAGACGACCACGCTCACGCTGTCGTCCGAGAGAAATACCACGCAGTCGTCGTAGCCCTTCGCGGTGACCATGTTCTCGATCTGCGCCTCGGTCATCGTGAAGCTCGCGAGCGCTTCGATGCTCTGCGCGACCTCGCCGGCGATCTGCTCGTCGAGCTCCTCGCTCGCGCCCGCCTCCTGCAGGAGCGTCAGCGCGCTGTCCCTCGCCTGCTGGCGGGAGAGCCGCGCGGCGGCAAAGTAGTCCGACGCCGGGACGGTGTCTTCTGCCTCCGGCGCGGCGTCCGCCGTTTCCTCCGGGGCAGGTCCGGCGACCTCCGTCGCCTGCCCGAGCACCCTGCCGCCCTCCGGAGGCTGTTCCGTCTCTCCGACGCTCGCGGCATAGCGTCCGTTGAGCACGATCGCCGCGATCACCAGCACCAGCACCGCGCCCACCACGGCGTTTCTCTTCCACAGCTTCTTCATGTTTTCGTCCCTCCTGATAAATCCGAATATTTTGAGTTGCAGCGGTTTGATTCCCTTCATCACGGCCTCCCCCTTACGATTGCGATCTTATCCGACGGCAGTCCCGTCAGCGCGGTCAGCGCCTGCGTCAGGCGAAGACGCACAGCCGCCCCGTCGCCGCCCTCGCAAACGACGAGCGCGCCCGTCCAGCGTCCGCTCTCGGCGTCGCCCGTCAGCACCAGCCGCAGCCGCCCCACGCCGTCGAAGGCGGATAGCGCCGCCTCCATCTCGGCGCGGACGTCCGCGCGTCCCTCCGGCGCGTCCGGCGCCGCGCGCGGCGAGCGGCTCCCGCCGGACGGAAGAAGCATCAGCAAAACGCCCAGCAGTCCGACGGCAACGGCGTACTTGTACTTTCCCGCCGCCCGCCGCAGCTTTTCCACCGTTTCCGCGCTCATCCGTCCTCGATCCATATCTGCTTCTCCTTTGCAATGCCGAGCTCCGACGCGAGCAGCGCGGAGAGCGGCTCGCTGTACGTCCCGTGGAGCGTCGCGCGCTCCGGCAGCACGCCGTCCTCGCCCATCGCGACCTCCGCGCGCACATCCGCCCCAAGCTGTCCCGCTTTGTCCTCAATATATGCTTCCAATTCCTCCGCTATGCCGCGGCGCAGCTCCCGCTCCCGCGCGTCCCCCAGCTCCAGCTCCAGCCGCGCCACCGCCTCCCGGTAGCTGCCGGCAAACCCGTACGCCTCCGGCAGCTCGAGCTGTGCCAGCGGGCGCAGCATGGCGGCGATCAGAAGAAGTCCGCCTGTAAAGTGTATGAGCCTGCGCCCCATCCCCTCCGGGGAAAGCTGTTCGGCCGCTCCCGTCAGCAGGGCGCAGGCGACCACGCCGAGCAGCCATTGTCTGAAAAACTGCATCCTTTTACCCCATTGACATCGACGCCGCGACCAACAGCGCGACCAGCAGCACCAGCGCGCACGCCGCCGTCGTCGCAAACACGAGCGCAAACGCCTCGCCCAGCCGTTCGAGAAAGCTGCCGAGCGCCTTCGTGCCCACCAGCCCCGACGCAAATGCCGCCAGCTTGTAGAGCAGAAACTGCACCCCGAGGCGGAGCAGCGGCGTCAGGCAAAGGGCAAGGATCGAGAAGATCCCCAGCGCCCCCACCGTCCCGCGCATCGCGCCGGCGGCGGCGAGCGCGCTTTCCGCAACGTCGGAGAGGGCGCCGCCCACGACCGGGATCGCACCGGAGACCGCCGCCTTCGCCGCCTTGACCGCGGCGCGGTCGGCGGAGCCGGTCAGAACGCCCGCCACTGTGAGATAGGCCGCGAACGCCGCCGTCGCCGCCTTCAGCGCGCCTGTGACCAGCTCTTTAAGCCCATCTGCAAGCGCCCCCAGGCGCTCCTCGTCCAAGGCCGAGGCGGCGGCGGAGGCGGCGGCATGGCAGAATGTCAGCGGCAGCAGCAGGTTTTCCGCCGCTTCGCACAGCGCGTCGCAGACCATCAGAGTCGTCACCTGCCACACGCTGGCGGTGGAGACGAAGCCCCCCGCGGCAATCGACGCCGCCAGCGTCGGAAGCAGCAGCTTTGCGAGCGTGCCGAGCTCCCCCACCGTCTGCGTGCCGAGCCCGAGCAGCGTGTGAAGGTCCCGCGTCGCAAGCGAAGCGGCCGCCAGCACGCCGCAAAACGGCACATAGCGCACCGCGGCCGCCCCCGCTCCGTCTGCAAGCCCCTCCGCCGCGCCGCACAGCAGCGCCGTCAAAACCAGCAGCGCCGCGCTGCGCGCTCCGTCCCGGAGCGCGTCGTCGAGTACCGACCGCGCGCGCTCCGCCAGCCAGCTCACACCGCCGGAAAGCAGCTCCCCGCCGTTCGTCGCCTCCGGCAAGCCCTCCGGCAGCGCGTTCGTCAAGCTCTCCGGCAAAACGGCGGCGCGCACCGTGACAGTCAGCGCGAGAAGCGCGGGTATGATCCATACGACCCGTTTCATATCCATTCCGAAATCAGCTCCACCACCGCGCGCAGCAGCGGGACCGCGCAGCCCAGCGCGCAAACGGCGCCCGCCGCGTCCATCACCCGCGCCAGCGCGCTTTGCCCCGCGTCGGCGCAAAGCGCCGCGCCGATGCGCGAAACGAGCGCGATCGCCGTTACCTTCCAAAGCGGCGCGAACAGCGCCGGCGCAAGTCCCGTGAGCGCCGTCAGCTCATCCCCCAGCGCGGAGAGCTCCGCCGCGGCGTCCAGCAGCAGCGTACCGCCCAGCAGAGCCGCCGCGGCGGCAAGCAGCAGCCCAAGCTCCGGCGAGCTGCGCCGCAGCAGCGACGCCACGATCGACGCCGCAAGGCACAGACCCGCGATTTTGACGACCGCCTCCATCACGAAAATCCAAACAGCGTCTTGATCAGCTCAAACAGCGAGCTGATCTCCCGCACCAGCAGCATCATGGTCGTCACGAGCCCCGCCAGACTCACCAGCATCGCCTGATCCGGACGGTCTGAGCGCACGAGCAGCTGATTGAGCACGGCGACCACGATCCCGACCGCCGCGATTTTGAAAACAAGGTCGATATTCATCTGTTTTCACCTGTGTAAAGTATTTATCCTTACGGGTTTTGTATGCGATTTTATGCCAAAAGGATCGTCAAAAATAGACTTATCGTGATGCAGAGCGATGTGATCAGCCGTTCCTTTTCCCTCCGCCCCGTCTCATTGCGCTCATAGCTGCGCCGAAGCGCGGACGCCGTGAGCCTTAGAGCGGAGGCGGCGCTCTCCGCTTCGCTGTCCAGCCGCGCGCCGAGCGAGGCGACCGTTCTGCGCTCCCCCTCTCCGATCGGCAGCGCCGCGGACGCCTGTTCCCATGCCTCACGCAGCGGTACGCCGCGCGACAGCGCTGCCGAAACCGGCGCCAGGAGACGCTCCGCCTCCCCGTGTCCGTATCGCCGCAGCAGCGCCGGCACAGGCGTCAGCAGCTCGCCGATCTCCGCCGCCATCGCCTCGAACGCCGCGCTCAGCGCCTGTCGGAGCCGCTGCGCGCGCCGCCCGCTCTCGAGCAGCGAAGCGCGCGCCAGCAAACCGCCGCAGAGGATCAGGGCTGCGCCGAGCCATCGATGCATGGCAGCTCCTCCACCGTGTAGGTGCGTCCGTCCTCTCCCGCCCCGACGATGACCGCGCGCGAAAAAACGCCCGCCGCCAGCAGCTCGCGCCAGAGCGGCTTTCTTGCCAGCTCCTCCGTCCCCCGCGCGTGGATGGTCGCGAGCAGCGAGACGCCGCAGTTTGCCGCCGCGCACATGGCGGCGATGTCCTCCCGTGTCGCGATCTCATCCACGGCGATGACCTGGGGCGACATGGCGCGCAGCAGCATGGTTATGCCGATCGCCTTCGGGCATCCGTCCAACACGTCCGTGTGCCCGCCCAGCTCTGTCTGCGCGCGTCCCTGGCAGGATGCCGCCAGCTCGCCGCGCTCATCGACGACAGCGACGCGAAGCGCGCGCCGCTCCCCGCTTCCCAGGGAGAGACAGCGGATCAGGTCGCGCAGCAGCGTCGTCTTGCCGCCGCCCGGCGGAGAGAGGATGAGCGTGCTTTGCAGGCGCCCCGTCGGATCGCAGAGCCGCGGGACGACATCCGCCGCGATCCCGATGCGTTCGCAGACGATGCGAAGCGCAAGGCTTGAAAAGTCCTTGAGCCCGCAGACCGCTCCCTCGCGCATCACCGCCGTGCCGCAGACACCGAGCCGGAACCCTCCCCGCACGGTGAGGAAGCCCTGGCGCAGCGTCTCCGCCGAGGCATAGCGCGAATACTCGGTCACGCCCGCGATCATGCGCTCCAGATCGTCCGCCGTGACGAGCGCCTCCCGATCCGCCGGGGCGACGGAGAGCTCCCCCTCGCGCGTGAGCGCCGTCATCGGCTGCCGCACGCGGAGGCGAAGCTCCTCGACACGCTCCTTGCGCGCGTCCGGCAGCTCCAGCGCCAGCCGGCGCAAGCGCGGCGGAAGCAGCTCCGCCGCCTGCTCATAACGCCGGATGCGATCATTGTCCATATCCTGTCCCCTCCTTTGTGATGCTCCACTCTATGCCGGAACGGACGAGCTTATGCACGGCCCGCCGCAGCGGAATTCCGTATACGCGGAAATCGCACTGTCATTTTTTGTCGAACTTTTGCCCGCAGGCAGTTGACAGAATATGAAACCTTATGTAAAATAAATCCATACTTTTATGCAAGGAGCATCGAAACATGGAGACCAAGGATTGCATCCAGAGTCGTCGCAGCATCCGCCGCTATACAGGACAGCATATTTCCCGGGAAACCTTGGAGCAGATCGTCTCGCTCGCCTCCTACGCCCCCTCGTGGAAGAACACGCAGGTCGCGCGCTATACCGCCGTCGCGGACCGCGCCGTAATCGACAGGATCGCAAACGAATGTGTGCTTGGCTTTGCGCACAACGCCGGCATCCTGCAAAACTGCAATCTGCTCGTTGTCCAGACCATTCTCGTCAAGCGCTCCGGCTACGAGCGCGACGGTTCCTTCTCCACGACGCAGGGCACGCACTGGGAATCCTTCGACGCGGGCATCGCGGCGCAGACCTTCTGCCTGGCCGCGCACGACCTCGGCATCGGCACCTGCATTCTCGGCGTCTTTGACGAAAAAAAGGTCGCGGAGCTGATTAACGTTCCTTCCACGCAGGCGGTCTCCGCACTGATCGCGATGGGCTATCCGGCGGAAAACCCCGCCGTCCCCCAGCGCAAGAGCGCCGGCGAGCTGCTGCGCTTCATCGGATAATTTCTTTTTTGCATACGAAAACGCCGGAGCGGTTCAAGCCAAATGAACCGCTCCGGCGTTTTTCCGTTTCTTTCTCTCATTCCAGCACGCGCAGAAGATTGTTGTAAAAGAGGTCCTCCAGCACGGCGTCGCTGTAACCGCGTTTGCTCAGCGCCTCCCACAGCATCGGCAGATCCTGTACGCCCCGCATCCCGCCGGACAGCTTCTCGCAGCCGTCGAAATCCGCGCCGAGCCCGACGTGCTTCTCCCCGCCGAGCTCCATGAAATGATCGATGTGCCGGACGACGTCGTCCATCGTCGGCTCGTCGGACGGCGCGACAAACCGGATCCAGAAGTTGGCGCCGACGAAGCCGCCGGTCCGAACGATCGCCCGAAACATGTCGTCCGTCAGGTTGCGCGTATGGCCGCAGACCGCGCGGGCGTTGGAGTGCGTCGCGATGACGGACCTCTCCGTAATCTCCATCAGGTCCCAGAACGCCGGGTCGGAGCAGTGGGACACATCGATCAAAATGCCGAGGCTCTGCGCCTTTTTGACGAACGCGCGCCCGAGGTCGTTGAGCCCTCTGCCGGCTTCATTCAGATGCGAGCCGGCAAGGAGATTCGCGTGATTCCAGGTGAGGTTGATCGCGCGGATACCGACCTCCTGCGCCCAGTCGAGGTTCGCGGGGTCGCAGTTGAGCAGCTCCGTCCCCTCGCAGGAGAGGATCGCCGCCACCTTCCCCTCCGCATTCGCGCGGCGCACGTCCTCCGCCGTCCGGCACTGCACGGCGATGTCGCGGTTGGCGGCAAGCTCGCGGGCGAATACCGACTGCTGGCGCTTGCACTCGGCGAACATGCCGTCCGCCGGCGCGTCGGAGAGGTCGTGGTAGATGGCAAAGAGCTGCGCCGCCTTCCGATACGCCTTCAACCGCGTCAGATCAAGGTGTCCTTCGTTTTTCCGGAGCTGCCAGCCAAGCTTCTCACAGCAGCTGAGCGTGTCGCAATGACCGTCAAAATAAGGAATGTTGTTCATGTCAAGCCTCCTTCGCTATGTGTCCCGCTTGCGCGGGGCGAGTCGGTGTCCCTGTCTATCTTTGCCCGTTTAAAGGGTAAAATCCTCCGCAATTCCGTATAATTTGCCGCTATCATTTTTCACCCGTCATGATAAAATATTATTATGATGAAACGGTTATTCTCTCTGCTGCTCGCGCTGCTGCTCGCCTGCTCGTTCACGGCGTGCCGGCGCGGCGCGCAGACCGCTCCCGCAGCGGAGCCGCCCATGCAGGAGTTCAGTCTTCTGCCTGCGGAGGAACCGCCCGAGGAGTTGTCCTCCGCGCCCGCCTCCTCTGCCGAGGCGCAGGCTCCCCCCGCCGCCTCCGGTTCGGAGACACCCGCGGCGGAAGTATTGCCCGGGGAAACGCCGTCTGTCGAGGCGCAGGAGGGCGAGCGCTCTCTGCCGGAGGACGGAAGCTACACCTCCAAGGAGGATGTGGCGCTTTATCTGCATCTCTACGGGCATCTCCCGGACAACTTCATCACCAAAAAAGAGGCGGAGGCGCTCGGCTGGAACGGCGGCTCTCTGGAGCCTTATGCCCCAGGCAAGTGCATCGGCGGAAACCGATTCGGCAATTATGAGGGCATGCTGCCCGACGTCGCCGGCCGCCGATGGACCGAATGCGACATTGACACGCTGGGGGCAAAAAGCCGCGGCGCAAAACGAATCGTCTTTTCCAACGACGGTCTCATTTACTACACGGGCGACCACTATGCGAGCTTCGAGCTTCTTTACGGGGAGGTATCCTCATGATCGCAACGATCGACGGCGCTCTTATCGGGAACCGCGACGCGCTGCACGATGCCCTGATCGGGCAGCTTGCTCTGCCGGAGTGGTACGGGCGCAATCTGGACGCGCTCTACGACTGCCTCACCGATCTTGCGGAGGACACGGAGATCCGCATCCTTCGAAGGGACGAGCTGTTCGCGCATCTCGGCGTTTACGCCGACGTGCTGCAGTCCGTCGTGCGCGACGCCTGCGAGAATAATCCACTCCTTCATCTGACCATCGTCGAAACGGACAACCGGCCCAACGAAGATTTTCAACACACTGAGCGCGAAGGAGGAAGCGGTATGAAAACCAAGTGCATCCTGTTTGACATGGATGGGACGCTGCTGCCTATGGATTCCGGCGTTTTTGCAAAAACCTATTTCAAGGTCCTGACGAAAAAAATGTCTCCGTACGGTTATGAGCCGAACACGCTGATTGACGGCATCAATGCCGGTATCACCGCCACGCAGACCAACGACGGCACCCATACGAACGAGGAGCTTTTCTGGGAGCATTTCGTAGAGGTCTGCGGCCAGCGCGCTCTGAAGGACCGCGCGCTTTTTGATGAGTTCTACGCGGTCGATTTTCAGCGCATCTCCTCCACCTGCGGCTACACGCCAGAGGCAAAGGCAACCATCGCGCTGTGCAAGGAGCTCGGTTATCCCGTGGTGATCGCCACGGAGCCGATCTTTCCTCTGTGCGCAATGGAGAGCCGTCTGCGCTGGGCGGGCGTCGATCCGTCGGCGGCGGAGTTCATCACCTCCTACGAGACCAGCCACTACTGCAAGCCCGATCTCGGCTACTACCGCGAGGTTGCGGACCGTCTCGGCGTGCAGCCCGAGGAGTGTGCCATGGTCGGCAACGATGTCGGCGAGGATATGCCCGCCGCGGAGCTCGGCATGAAGGTCTTCCTGCTCACCGACTGCCTGATCAACAAGGAAAAAGCGGATATCGCACAATGGCCGCACGGAAGCTTCGGCGCGCTGCAAAGATGGCTTCGCGAGCTGGACTGATCGGTTTGCGGAGCATCACGATTTCAAATATGAGGCAAACAAAAAGAGAACGTCCCGAGGGCGTTCTCTTTTTGTGTTGGCGCTACCTATTTTCCCGGACCGTCTCCAGTCAAGTATTGTCGGCAGAA
>CAMVAV010000081.1 GCA_947165595.1 uncultured Clostridia bacterium
CGACCTTGCAGGTGTCTCCGATTTTGACCTCTCGCAGATTCGTCGTCATGCTTCTCTTCCTCCTTCTATCCGTCACAATTTCCTTACACCATGATTTTCTGCGCCATCTCGCGGCTGATCGCCACGCGGGACTCCTTGACCTTGACGATGACGTTCCCGCCGATCGTACTCACGACCGTCACAGGCGTGCCCACATTAAAGCCGAGGTCCGCGAGGTGCTGTTTGACCTCCGCCGTACCACCGACCTTGCGCACGATATTCTCCGAACCGGTATCCGCCAGAATCAACGGCATCATAGACGACCTTCTTTCTGTTGACTGATACTACTTTCAAATTAAAAGATTTAATTTGAAAGGCGCGTGCTGCGCACGCTGGTTTTGCGCCAAAGGCGCAAAACACGTCTCATGCGAAATTTAACGCCGCTGCGCGGCTATAAAACGATTTTCAATCGTTTTAATAAATTTCAGTATGATACAGCCTTCTGTGAGTTTGTTTTTGCTAACAGCTGCGCAAAAACGAAATTAGCTCCCGCTAACCATCTGCATTATAGTTAGTGCGAGCTAATTTGTCAATAGGATTTTTCGGTTTTTGCGGAAAACACGGATCAGATGCTCCACGCGGCGCTCTCCGCCTGCAAGGCTGCCATACGGCGGAACATGCTGTTTTCATTTGCCAGCAGCTCCGCGGGGCTGCCCTCCTCCGCGACCTTGCCGTCCGCGAGCACGACGATCCTGTCCGCCGCCTCGACCGTGCGCATCCGGTGCGCGATAACGAGTACGGTCTTGCCGGTCAGAAGCCGGGAAAGCGCCTCCTGCACCTTCGTCTCGTTCTCCACGTCGAGCGACGCCGTCGCCTCGTCGAGCAGCACAATGGGCGCGTCCTTTAAGAGCGCGCGGGCGATGGAGATGCGCTGGCGCTCGCCGCCGGAGAGCTTCGCGCCGTTCTCGCCGATGGGCGTGTCGTAGCCCCGCGGCAGCTTTTCCACGAACTCGTCGCAGTTCGCCGCCTTCGCCGCCGCGCGGACCTCGCTGTCCGTCGCGCCGTGTTTGCCGAGGCGAATGTTCTCCATCACGGTGTCGTCGAAGAGCACCACGTCCTGAAACACCATCGAGTAGTCGCCGAGCAGCACCTCGGGATCGACCGTGTCGATGTCCACGCCGCCGACGGCGACCGTTCCGCTGTCGATGTCCCACAGTCTCGCCGCGAGGCGCGCGCAGGTGCTCTTGCCGGAGCCGGACGGGCCCACGAGCGCCGTCACCTCGCCTTCTTTCGCGGTGAAGCTCACGCCGCGGAGCACCTGTTCGTTGTCGTAGGCGAAGCCCACGTTGTCGAACACGATGTCGTGGCCGTCGGGGGCAAAGGTCTCGCCGCCCTCCGCCGCCGGGGTGTCGTAGATCTCCATGAGCCGGTTCGCGGAGACCTGGGACATGAACATCTCGGCGATCAGGGCGAGCGCCTGATCGAACGGCGCGTAGATGCGCGTGATGACGAGCAGGAACAAAAACAGCAGCATAAAGTCGATGCTTCCGGAGAGAATGAGCTTCGTTCCCGTGAGGATCGTGGTCGCCACGCCGAGGCGCATGATGACGCTCGCCGCGTTGACGAAGATGCCGGTGTTCAGCTCGCCGCGGAGCTGGCTTCTCTCGTGCGCGTCGATCTTCGCGTTCAGCTCGCTCAAAAAGCGCTCCTCCTGATTTGTCGCGCGTATCTCGCGGATGTTCTCCAGCGTCTCCTGAATTCCGTCGGCGACGCGGACCGCCGCCGCCTTGGTGCGCTGCGAATCGCGCGCGGCGAGCTTCCGGCTGCCGAAGAGCAGCGCAAACGCCACGGGCACACCCCAGAGGCAGGCAAGAGCGAGCCGCCAGTCATAGACAAACAGGCACACGCCGACGATCGCGGTGGAGATATACGAGCCGTAGAGGTAGCCGAGGCAGTGCGACCAGACGTGCTCCAGGCGGTTCACGTCGCCCATGACGGTCTCGGTCAGATCGGCGAGGTCGCGCTTGCCGAACCAGCCCAGCGGGAGCTTCCGCATCCGTTCGGCGAGGCCGATGCGCACGGTCCTGACCTCGCCGTAAACCAGGCCGTAGGTCGCGGTGTACTGCTGCATATGCGTCGCGAGGGACAGCACAACAAACGCGAGCGTCAGCGCCGGAAATATGCCCGCGTTCGGTAGCGGCGCGCCGTCCGTCAGCGTCGCCATATAGCGCTCCATCATCAGGTAGAGAATGCCCATGCCGCCCATGACGACGAGGTTGACGACCACCGTCCAGAGCATGCCCTGCCTGACGTTCTTCGCGCCCTGCTCGGAGAGCGCGTACTTGTGCTGAAACTCTTTTCCAAACATCCTCTCTGCCTCCCCTTACGCCGAGATCTTCCACGAGACCGCCCGGTTGTAGTCCGCCCACATGCGCGCGTACAGGCCGTTTGCCTTCGTAAGCTCGTCGTGCGTGCCTTCCTCGACGACCCTGCCCGCGTCCAGCACGACGATCTTGTCCGCGTGCACGACGGTGGAGAGCCGGTGCGCGATCATGACGACCGTGCGCCCCTGCGTCAATTTGGCGAACGCCTTTTGGATAAGCGCCTCATTTTCCGGGTCGGCAAAGGCGGTCGCCTCGTCCAGCACGACGATCGGCGCGTTTTTGAGGATGGCGCGCGCGAGCGCGACGCGCTGCTGCTCGCCGCCGGAGAGGTACGTCCCCTCCGTGCCGATGACGGTATCCACGCCGTTCGGGAGCTTCGCGAGGATATCGCCGCACTGCGCGGCTTCAAGCGCCGCCATCGCCTCCTCGCGCGTCGCGTCGGGGCGCGCGGCGCGGACGTTGTCGAGGATGGACGCCTTGAAAAGACGGTTGTTCTGGAACACGAAGGCGATGTCGTTCATCAGCGCGTGCGGGTCGGTCTTCCGCACGTCCGCGCCGCCGACCTCCACCGCGCCGTCCGTCACGTCCCAGAAGCGCGGGATCAGGCTCGCCGCCGTGGTCTTTCCGCCGCCGGACGGCCCCACGAGCGCGACGGTCTGTCCCGGCTCGACCCGGAACGAAACGTGCGAGAGCGCCGGGACGCTTGCTCCGTCGTAGGTGAAGGAAACATCCTTGAATTCCACGCCGTTGTCCTTCGGCGCCTGCGGGTTGGGGTCAATCTCAAGCGTCGGCGCGTTCATCACCTGCTCGATGCGCCCGAGCGCCGTGTGCGCGAGCATCGTGCCGCTGGCGGCGAACATGATGCGCGCGAGCGCCGTGGAGACGATCGCCGAAAACACCGCGTAGAACGCGAAGTTGGCGACGAACGCCGCGAAGCCGCCGCTTTGCAGCGCGCCCGGCGCGAGCAGCAGCGCCGCGGGAACGAGGAAGATAAACGCCCCCTCGGTGGCGGTCAGGTTCACCGCCTGCGGCAGACGGCAGACGCCGACCGTGTACTTCTCCGCCTTCGCGCTGTAGTCCTCGATCGCCTCGCGAAACGCCTTGAACGAGTACACCGTCTGCTGGAACACCTTCACGACGGGGATGCCGCGCACATACTCGGTGCCCGCCTTGCTCATCACGTCCTGCGCCGCCTGATACTCTGCCATCAGCTTCGCGTTCCTGCCGCCCATCATCGCGAACATCGACGCGACCGAGACCACCGCCGCGAGCAGGCACGCCGCCCCCATGCGCCAGTCGAACGCGAACATCAGAGCGAGCGTCGAGAGGAACATCGCCGCCGTTCCCACGATGTCCGCGAGGTTGTGCGCGAGCAGCGTCTCCGTCTCCGCCGCCGCGCCGTCCAGCCGGTTGCGGATGAGGCCGGAGGCGTTGGCGTTGAACCAGCCCAGCGGCGTTTTCATCAGATGCGCCATGCCCTGCTTGCGGATGTTCGTCGCCGTGCGGAACGCCGCGAGGTGCGTGCACATCAGCGCGCAGAAGTAGACGGCAATGCCGCCCACCGCCGACGCAAACGCCATCCACCCATAGCGCTCGATGCCCGCCGCGCGCGTCCAGTCCGGCGCGACGGCGATCAGGTCCCGCACCGCGAGCCAGATGCAGATATACGGGAGCATCCCGAGCACCATGGCGGCGGCGGACAGCGCCAGTCCAAGATACGTCAGTCCCCGGTAGCTGCCCGCGTAGCCCAGCAGGACAGCCACATCGCTTTGTTTCTTCTCTTTCATGGTTTCTCTCTCCTTCATGCTCCTCTCCCTCCGTTTTGTTACCTTTTGCTAACTCGTGGGTAAAGAAAAAAACTGTCCGGCAAGCAGCGCCTCGCGGACAAAGCGCGCCTTGTCCTCCGGCAATACCTCAGCGCCTCTTTAAGCGTATATTAGCACATCCTAACGCAGTAAGCAAGACCTAACTGGTATTTTTTTATCCGTTCCGAAAAAATCTGCTTGACAAATACCCGGCAGGGGTATATGATACGCCCAAGATACCCCATAGGGGTATGAAAGGAGCTGGCGAAAATGTCGGAGACGGAGCTGCCGAAATGCTGCTCGGAGCGAAAAAAGAAGCGCGGCGAAACCGAACGCCGCGATCTGATGAACCGCCTCAAGCGCATTGAGGGGCAGGTGCGCGGCTTGCAGCGGATGCTGGACGAGGACGCCTACTGCCCCGACATCCTGACGCAGGCGTCCGCGGTCAATTCGGCGCTGAACAGCTTTTGCACGACGCTTCTGGCGAGCCATATCCGCACCTGCGTGTCCGAGGATATCCGCGCGGGCCGCGACGAGACGGTGGACGAGCTGATGAACACGCTGCAAAAGCTGATGAAGTGACCGGGGAGGAAAAGATGGAACAGTATCAGGTGACGGGCATGAGCTGCGCCGCGTGCTCCGCCCGGGTGGAAAAGGCGGTCTCCGGCGTGCCGGGCGTCACGTCCTGCTCCGTGAGCCTTCTGACGAACTCGATGGGCGTGGAGGGCACCGCCTCTCCCGCCGAGATCGTCCGCGCCGTGGAGGCGGCGGGCTACGGCGCTTCGCCCAGGGGGGCGGCGAAAAAAGCGGCGGGAGACGCGCCCTCGTGGGCGGACGCCGAGGCGCTGCGCGATCGCGAAACGCCGAAGCTCAGACGGCGGCTGCTGCTCTCCGTGCCGGTGCTGCTTATTCTGATGTACTTCTCCATGGGGCATCTGATGTGGCATTGGCCGGCGCCCGCCGCCTTCGACAACCTCGTCTTTCTGGGGCTTTTTGAGCTGCTGCTCGCCGTGGTCGTGATGCTCATCAACGGAAAGTTCTTTACCTCCGGCTTTTCCTCGCTGTTTCACGGCGCGCCCAACATGGATACGCTCGTGGCGCTGGGGTCGAGCGCGTCGTTTGCCTACTCCCTCGCGGAGCTGTTCCTGATGATCCTGGCGCAGGGCGAGGGCGCGCACAACGTCGTGATGAAGTACGGCATGAACCTCTACTTTGAGTCGGCGGCGATGATCCCGACGCTCATCACGGTCGGCAAGATGCTCGAGGCGATGTCGAAGGGGCGCACGACCGACGCGCTCAAGGGGCTCATGCGCCTCGCGCCCAAGACGGCAAGGCTGATCCGCGACGGCGTCGAGACCGAGGTCGGCATCGAGCAGGTCCAAAGCGGCGACGTGTTCGCCGTCCGTCCCGGCGAGCAGGTCCCGGTGGACGGGATCATTCTCAGGGGGATCACGGCGATCGACGAATCCGCCCTGACCGGCGAGAGCATCCCCGTGGACAAGGCGGAGGGCGACGCGGTCTCCGCCGCGACGATGAACCGGCAGGGCTATATCGAGTGCCGCGCAACCCGCGTCGGCGAGGACACGACGCTCGCGCAGATCATCCGCACGGTCTCCGACGCCGCCGCGACGAAGGCGCCGCTCGCGCGCATCGCCGATAAGGTGTCCGGCATTTTCGTTCCGTCGGTGATGGGGCTTGCCGCGCTGACGCTGCTCGGCTGGCTGCTCGCGCTCCGCCCCTTCTCGTTCGCCGTCGCCCGCGCGATCTCCGTGCTGGTCATCAGCTGCCCCTGCGCGCTGGGGCTCGCCACGCCGGTCGCCATCATGGTCGGCAGCGGCGTCGGCGCGAAAACGGGCATTCTGTACAAGACCGCCGCCGCGCTCGAGGGCGCGGGCCGGACGCAGCTCGTCGCGCTGGACAAAACCGGCACCGTGACCGAGGGGCAGCCGAAGGTCACGGACGTCGTCCCCCTGGGAAGGGAGCGGGACGAGCTGCTGCGCCTCGCCGCGTCGCTGGAGAAAAACAGCGAGCATCCGCTGGCAAAGGCGGTCGTCTCCGCCGCGGAGGGGCTGTCTCTTTCGGAGGTCGGCAACTTTGAAGCCCTGCCCGGTCACGGGCTGCGCGCCGAGCTGGACGGAGAGGATCTGCTGGGCGGAAGCCTTGCCTTCCTCTCGTCAAAGGGGCTGGTAAACGAAGCCGTTTCCGATCGGGCAAACGCCCTCGCGGAGGAGGGCAAAACGCCGCTGCTGTTCGCGCTCGGCGGCGAGCTGCTCGGCCTTGTCGCCGTGGCGGACCCCATCAAGGCGGATTCCGCCGAGGCGATCCGTGAGCTGCGCGGCATGGGGATACAAACCGTCCTGCTGACCGGCGACAACGAGCGCACCGCGAGGGCGATCGCCGCGCAGGCGGGCGTGGATCGGGTGATCGCGGGCGTCCTGCCGGAGGGCAAGGCGAACGTGATCCGCAAATTGAAGACGCTCGGCAAGGTCACCATGGTCGGCGACGGCATCAACGACGCGCCCGCGCTCACGGTGGCGGACAACGGCGTCGCCATCGGCGCGGGCACGGACGTCGCGATCGACGCGGCGGACATTGTGGTGATGAAAAGCCGCCTCGGCGACGTGACGGCGGCGATCCGGCTCAGCCGCGCGACGATCCGGAACATCCACGAAAACCTGTTCTGGGCGTTCTTTTACAACGCGATCTGTATCCCGCTCGCGATGGGGCTGTACGGCGTTGAGATGAAGCCCATGTACGGCGCGGCGGCGATGGCGCTGTCCAGCTTTTTCGTGTGCATGAACGCGCTGCGGCTGAATCTCGTGAAGCCTCACGACGCCGGGCACGATAAAAAGGAAAGGTCGATTCCCGCGGAGGCGCTCAGCGAGATCGTCGCCGCGGAAACAAATAACAAGGAGGATACTATCATGAAAAAAACACTCAAAGTAGAGGGCATGATGTGCGAGCACTGCGAGGCGCGCGTGAAGAAGGCGCTCGAGGCGGTAGCGGGCGTGGAGAGCGCCGTGGCGGACCACAATGCGGGCACCGCGGTCGTGACGCTGAACTCCGCCGTCGCGGACGACGCGCTGCGCGAGGCGGTGGAGGCGCAGGACTACAAGGTCCTCGGCGTCGAGTGACGCGGGAGCAGGCGCAAAAGGAGATCGAAGGATGATACCGTTTTATCCCCTCTTAACGCAGGAAGAGCCCGTCGTCGGCACCTTTATCCAGTCCGCCTCGCCGGAGTTTCTGGAGGCAGCGGGCTACGCGGGCTTTCGCTTCGCGGCGGTCGATCTGGAGCACGCGAGCTATGGGACGGAAACGCTGGTACACCTGATCCGCGCGGGCGAGGCGGCGGGGCTGTCCATGCTCTCGCGCGTACCGGCGCCGGACGCGGCGTGGATCAAAAAATCGCTGGATCTGGGCGCGGCGGGTATCATCGTGCCGAACGTCGACACGGCGGAGCAGGCCGCGGAGGCTGTGCGCCTGTGCCGCTTTACGCCCGACGGCGTGCGCGGTGCCTGCCCCGGCGTGCGCGCCAACCGCTACGGCGCGGGCGGCCCGGAGTATTACGCGCGGGCGAACCGCGACACGGCGGTCATGGCGCTGGTCGAATCGCCGGAGGGCGTGAAGAACTTTGACGCCATCGCGGCGACGCCCGGACTGACGGCGGTATTCCTCGGCCCGGTGGACCTTTCGGTGGCGATGGGATATCGAGGCGACCTCGACGCGCCCGAGGTGCATGACGTGCTGCTGGACATGGTGCGCCGCGCCGTCCGCATCGGCGTGCCCGTGGGCGCGCTCGCGCTCAGCCCCGCCTTTTCGCGCGAGCTGTTCGACGCGGGGCTGCGCTTCCTCGCCTACGGCATCGACACGATCCTCATGTATCAGAAATGCCGCGAGGTCCTGCAAAGCCTCTCGGTCTGACACGGCAAAGAAAAGGGGTTTTCATTTCATGATCTCGACCGTCTTATGGGACGTCGACGGGACGCTTCTGGATTTCCATGTGGCGGAACGCGCCGCCATCCGGGCGCTGTTCTCGGAATTTGAGCTGGGCGAATGCACGGACGCGATGCTCGCGCGCTATGCCGCGATCAACGACAGCTTCTGGCAAAGGCTGGAGAGAAACGAGCTCTCCAAGGAGCAGATCCTCGTCGGCAGGTTCGAGCAGTTTTTCGGGGAATACGGCCTTGACGTCCGGCTCGCGCCGGCGTTCAACGAAAAATACCAGCTCAGGCTCGGCGACACCATCGTTTACCGCGACGACAGCCTGAGCATCGTCAAGTCCCTCAGGGGAAGGGTGAAGCAGTACGTCGTCTCCAACGGGACGGTCGCCGCGCAGACAAAGAAGCTCGCAAGCTCGAAGCTCGGCGCGTGGATGGATGGCGTCTTCCTCTCGGAGGAGCTGGGCGTCGAAAAGCCGAACACCGGATTCTTCGAGAAGGTGTTCGCCGCCATCCGCCCCGTCGACCTTTCCGCGGTCCTGATCGTCGGGGACTCGCTGACCAGCGACATACAGGGCGGCATGAACGCGGGCGTCAGGACCTGCTGGTACAATCCCGACAAGGCGCCCGTGCCCGAGGGCTATCGCGTCGACTATGTGATCTCCGACCTGCATGAGCTGAGCCGCTGTCTGGAGGCGGCGGAACGCGATCCGTGAGCAGGACGAACGCATTCTTTCCGGCGTGCATCCGCTTCCCTCGCCCGGCGCGCTGTGATCCGATATCCGGCTTTCGCGGAAGCCGGATATTTTTTTGCGGTAAGCACTTGATAACCTATCGAAATGGTAGTATAATAGGAAAAAAGGGGTGGTGCAAATGATGATTTCCACGCGCGGGCGCTATGCGCTGCGGCTGATGCTGGACCTCGCGGAGTATCAGGGCAACGGCTACGTCGCCTTGAAGGATTCCGCGCAGCGGCAGGACATTTCCAAAAAATATCTGGAACAGATCATTCCGACGCTCAACCGCTTTGACCTGCTGCGCACGACGCGCGGTTATCAGGGCGGCTACCGGCTCGCGCGCGCGCCGAAGGACTATACGCTCGGCGACATCCTGCGCGCGACAGAGGGCTCGCTCGCCCCGGTGACGTGCCTCGAAACGGACGACAACCCCTGCGCGCGGCAGGCGGACTGCGCGACGCTGCCGGTCTGGCGCGGCTTGAACAAGGTCATCAACGAATACCTCGACGGCATCACCCTGCAGGACATTCTCGACCAGCAGACGGCGCGCCGCGGCAACGACTATGTGATATAATGACCGTTGCACGGTCATTATCCATTCAAATCGCCATTTCGCTCGCCCCTGTGGGGCAACCGCGAAATGTAGCTGCATATCATGCCGCCTGTCGGCGTCATGATATACGATCAGCCCGCGCCCCGCGGTCGAACGCTCTGGCGCGGGCTGTAAATTTCGTTTTAATGCCTATTGACATAGTAGGCTGGTAGGTATATAATGCGGACACATCAATGATAAGGAGCATACCATGAAGATTTACGCAGACAACGCGGCGACGACGAAGATGAGCCGCGCCGCGCTCGACGCCATGATCCCGTGCATGGAGGAGCAGTACGGCAACCCGTCGAGCCTCTATTCGCTGGGGCAGCGCGCGAAGGAGGCGCTGGAGCTGGCGCGCGCGGACGTTGCCGCCGTCATCCATGCCTCGCCCAAGGAGATCACCTTCACCTCCGGCGGCAGCGAGGCGGACAACCAGGCGCTCCGCTCCGCCGCGGCGCTGGGAAAGAAAAACGGCAAAAAGCACATCATCTCCACCGCGTTCGAGCATCACGCGATCCTGCACACATTGAACGCGCTGGAAAAGGAGGGCTTCGAGGTCACGCTGCTGCCCGTGCACGAGAACGGGATCGTGCGCGTGGAGGAGCTTGAAAAGGCGCTGCGCCCGGACACCTGCCTCGTCAGCGTCATGTATGCCAACAACGAGATCGGCACCATTCAGCCCATTCGCGAGCTCGGCGCGCTGTGCCGTTCGCGCGGCGTGCTGTTCCACACCGACGCGGTGCAGGCGGTGCCGCATCTGCCCATCGACGTGGAGGCGGACAACATCGACCTGCTCTCCGCCTCCGGGCACAAGTTCCACGCCTCGAAGGGCGTCGGCTTCCTCTACGCGCGCAGGGGCGTGCGCCTTCAGAATCTGATCGAGGGCGGCGCGCAGGAGCGCGGCAAGCGCGCGGGCACGGAGAACGTCCCCGGCATCGTCGGCATGGCGGCGGCGCTCAAGGACACCGCCGCGCACATGGAGGAGGCTGCGGCGCATCTTCTCCCCCTGCGCGACCGTCTGATCGCGGGGCTGCGCGAGATTCCGCACAGCGCGCTCAACGGCGACGAGAAGCAGCGCCTCCCCGGCAACGTCAACTTCTGCTTCGAGGGCATCGAGGGCGAATCGCTGCTGCTCCTGCTCGACGATCGGGGCATCTGCGCCTCGTCGGGCAGCGCCTGCACCTCCGGCTCGCTCGATCCCAGCCACGTGCTGCTCGCCATCGGGCGCGTGCACGACGTCGCGCACGGCTCGCTGCGCCTGACGCTCGGCGAGGACGCGACGGAGGAAGAGATAGACTATATCATTCAAAACGTCAGGGAGGTCGTGGAATACCTGCGGGGCTTCTCCCCCGTCTGGCGCGACTTGGAGAGCGGCAAAACCCCGCATATCCTGTAAGGAGGAACCGAAAATGGCATTATACAGTGAAAAAGTGATGGATCACTTCCGCAACCCGCGCAACGTCGGCGTAATCGAGGACGCGGATGCCGTCGGCGAGGTCGGCAACGCCAAGTGCGGCGACATCATGAAGATGTACTTTAAGATCGAGGGCGACACGCTCGCCGACGTGAAGTTCGAGACCTTCGGCTGCGGCAGCGCGATCGCGTCGAGTTCGATGGCGACGGAGCTCATCAAGGGCAAGCCGCTCTCCGAGGTGGCGCAGCTCACCAACAAGGCGGTCGCGGAGGCGCTGGACGGGCTTCCCGACTACAAGATGCACTGCTCTGTGCTCGCCGAGGAGGCGATCCAGTCCGCGCTGGAGGATTACTACACGAAGCACCCGGAGAAGAAGCCGCAGGAATAAAGCCATCATGAAGATCAAATCCGCAGGAGCGTTTCGTTATCGCTCCTGCGGATTTGTCATTTACGCATGCTCATCGAGCAGATAGGGCAGAAAACAGCGCATCTGCCTGAACCACCACGGGAACTTTGCCATGTAGAGATACCGTCCCATCGCCGGCCAGTCGAGCTCCGGCATCTCCTCGCGCATAACGATCGCCTTTCGCGCGGCTTTCCTCATTTCACAATTTGCAGTCGCCGTGGCAGTGCGCGCAGCCGGCGCACGAGCCGCAGCTTCCGCCGCAGGAGTGTTTCCCGCGCTTTTTGTCCCGCAGGAGGGAGGTGATTATGGAGGTGACTATGGCAAGAAGTATGAGGCCGACAAAAAGCGTACCCATGGAAACCGCTCCTTTCCGAAAAACGATCCGTTTTGTTCTCCGCCGCCCGCGCGGCGGGGAAGCCGTGA
>CAMVAV010000082.1 GCA_947165595.1 uncultured Clostridia bacterium
TCGGAGGGCTATAGCTCTCCGAGTTTTATTTTGCCAACGTTTATTTTACACTATGAAGATGCCGTCAAGACGTGCGCGGGGATTTATTCAGCACTTCCTTTACTTCATCAGCTCCGCCACCATGTCGGTGTAGGCGCTGGGGTCGTCCAGCGGCAGTCCCGCGATCAGCAGCGCCTGATTGTAGAGGATCTTCGCGTACAGCTCCGCCTTCGCGCGGTCGGTCAGCAGCGCCGTCTCCATCGCCATGACGGAGGGGTGCTTCGTGTTGAGCTCCAGGATGCGGTCCGCCTTCATCGGCTGGGACATGTCGAAGTTCTTGAAATACTTCTCCATCTCGAAGCTGAAGCCCTCACCCGCGGACATGCAGGCCGGGTGCGTCTTGAGGCGGCGCGAGACCTTCGCCTCCTTGATCTTGTCGCCCAGCGTCTCCTTGACGAACTTCATCAGGTCGCTCTTCTCGTCGAGGACCTCCCCGTCCGTGTCGCCGAGCTCCAGATCGCCGTCGACAATGGAGCGGAAGGGCTTGTCCGCGTATTTTTGCAGCGATTGCAGCACAAACTCGTCCGCCTCGCCGGTGAGGTAGAGCACCTCGTAGTTCCTGTCCTTCAAAAGCTCCGTCTGGGGCAGGGCGTCGATCTGCGCGGCGCTCTCGCCGGCGGCGTAGTAGATGCACTTCTGCCCCTCGGGCATCCGGTCGGCGTACTCGCGCAGGCTGGTGAGCTTCTTCTCCGTGGAGGAGTAGAACATCAGCAGCTCCTGCAGCTCCTCCCGGCGCGCCTCGCCGCCCTCGCTCACCACGCCGTAGCCGACGGAGCGGCCGTAGTTGGCGTAGAATTTCTCGTAGCCCTCGCGGTCGTCCTTCATGAACTTTCCGAGATCGGCGAGGATCTTCTTTTCAAGGTTCTTGGCGATGACCTTGAGCTGGCGGTCGTGCTGCAGCAGCTCGCGGGAGATGTTGAGGCTGAGGTCGGGCGAATCCACCACGCCGCGCACGAAGCGCAGGTAATCGGGCAGCAGCGCGTCGCACTTGTCCATGATCATCACGCCGGCGCTGTAGAGCTGGAGGCCCTTTTCAAAGTCCTCGGTGTTGTAGTTCATGGGCTTTCTGGACGGCACGAACATCAGCGCGCGATAGGTGATGCTGCCCTCGACGGACACGGTGATGACGCGCTGGGGCTTGTCGAAGTCGCGCGCCAGCTCCTGGTAGAACTTGGCGTACTCCTCGTCCGTGACCTCGCTGCGCTTGCGCTGCCACAGCGGCACCATGGAGTTGATGGTCGTCAGCTCGTCCACCATCTCGTACTCGGGCTTTTCGGGGTCGCTGCCCTCCTTCTCCTTCTGCACGGGGGTGAGCATGCGGATCGGGTAGCGGATGTAGTCGGAGTACTTCTTGATGAGCGAGTAGAGCTTGTAGTTGTCGAGAAACTCGCCGTACTTCTCGTCCTCGGTGTCCTCCTTGATATGCATCACGACGTCGGTGCCGACGCCGCCGCGCTCGCACTCGGTCACGGTGTAGCCGTCCGCGCCGGAGGACTCCCAGCGGTACGCCTGCTCCGCGCCGTATTTCTTCGTGACGACGCTGATGCTGTCGGAGACCATGAACGCGGAGTAGAAGCCCACGCCGAACTGGCCGATGATGTCCACGTCCTCGCTCTCGCCCGCCTCCTGGCGGAACTTGTAGGACCCGGAGGCGGCGATGACGCCGAGGTTGTTCTCCAGCTCGTCCCTGTCCATGCCGATGCCGTTGTCGGTCACGGTGATGGTGCGCGCGTCCTTGTCGACGGTGATCTCGATGAAGAAGTCGCTCCGGTTCATGCCGACCTTGTCGTCGGTCAGCGAGAGATAGCAGAGCTTGTCGATGGCGTCGCTGGCGTTGGAGATGATCTCGCGCAGGAAGATCTCCTTGTGCGTGTAGATCGAGTTGATCATCAGGTCCAGCAGGCGCTTCGACTCCGCCTTGAATTGTTTTTTTGCCATGAAAGCACACTTCCTTTGCTTTTATTTGACGCCATGATAGCACCAAATTGTGTTTTTTCTGTTAACTTTCGCCGTGCAGGCCGCGCCGGAACGCCGCCAGTGTCTCGGGCGTCTCGTCGAGCCAGTAGGGCCGCGCCGGAACGTCGCCGTCGTAATCGGCGGCGTTGAACCAGACCGCCAGCTTGATGTTCGGATAGTCGCCGAGATGGGCGAACATCTCGGCGATCCACTTCACCTTGTCGCCGCCGTACGAGGAGGAGGCAAACTCCGTGATGACCCACGGGAAGCGAGAAAAATGCGGGAAATAGAGATCCCGGATCTCGTCGTAGATCGTCTTGAAATCGCGCCACTGCTCATTCCATTGGGCATAATAGGTGCCGTTGTTGTAGCCCGTCACGCCCAGCAGCTGCACGCTTTCGTTGCCGGGCCAGTACGCCAGCGAATCGTTCCACTTTCCGGGCGGGGCGCTGCGGTCGTTGGGGTTGTATATCCAAAGGCAGTTGTCCGCGCCCTCCTCGCGGAAGATGCGGTAAAACCGCTGCCATACCGCGGCGTAGAGCTGCGGGTCCGCCAGATTCACCACGCCGGAATAGCTCGTCCAGTCGCTGTTCATCTCGTTGTTGAGCCGGAACAGGAACGGGTGGCCGTATGCCGCCGCCGCGCGGGCGAAGGAACGGATCGTGTCGTCGCATTCGCCGCGGCAGATATCGAGGAACGGCGTGTGGGCGAACATATTCTCGTTGTTGTTCTCCGTCACCTGATACGTCAGCTCCACGACGCGGCCCTTTTTCCGGTTCGCCTCCATGAATTCCGTCGGGAAGGGCTTGCCAAAGTGAATGTAGACCAGCGCCGCGTCGAACGTGTAGTCCAGCTCCCTTTCCAGCTCCGCCACGCTGCCGTTTTCAAGGTCCGTGAAGCTGTCCGCCGTGAAGATGCCCCACTTGAGCGTGTCGCCGTTCGCCAGCTCGTCATACAGCGCGCGCGCCTCGGCGGAGAGCCGCGCCGCGTCGAGATCGGGGAAGTAATCGGTGTCATAGTGCCCGGCACCCGCGGGGTCAAAGACGCGCAGATTCAGACGGATGCTGTCCCGGAACCAGTCCGGCGTCTGCCGGTCCTCGCTGTGGAAGCGCACCGCGATGCGAAGATACTCGCGGCTCCGTGTATATACGATTGCGAACAGGTATGAGTCGTATTCCAGATCGCCGGGCTCCCGCACGGTCGCGGTGAGGAACTGCTCCGTCAGCCGTCCGCCCGCCCAATACTCGCTTTGCTCCACCGCGACGCGGTTTTCCTGCTGCCAGGTCTCGTCCGTCAGAAAGCGCCACTCATAGTGGTTCACATACCGCTGCACCCCGTCGTTGAGCAGGAAGGGAAAGAAGGTCGAAAGCTCGAACGAGATCACGTCCTTCATGCCCGCGTAGGTTGCTCTCTCGCGTGAAACGACGGCGTCCCAGCCCTCGCCGGACGCGCGGGTATAGAGCGGCGAGAGCGAGAAATCGAACTGCGCGCCGACGGGGAAATCCAGCTGGTAGCCGTCGAGATAGTTGACGAGGCGTTCGGCCTGCTCGCTGTGCCAGACCGCCTTGTTGTCCCTGCCGCGCGCATAGCCCGCGGACTCCTCGCCGTCGGTGTAGAACGTGCAGCTCGCGCCGCCGGGCGAAGGCATCAGGTTGCTTGTTTCCGCGCGGATATCGACCGGCGAAACGTGCAGCACGTCGTATTTGAACGAGCGCTTGGCGGGCAGGATGTACGGGTTCTGCGACGAGACGAACTCCCACAGGCAGGCGGCGACGCCGAGCAGGACCAGCGTGAGCAGTATCCGCAGCCGGCGCGGATGCTTGTATTTCGGTTTCATGGGCGCGCCTCCGCGCTTTCGTTTTCCTGCTGAACTGCTGTAAAAAGCAGAAGAATTTTGCTTACTGCTTTTTGCAGCGCCGCAGGTGCGTCTCATGAGAAATGCGACGCGCCGGTGTGCGCTTCCGCAGCGGCTGCGATTATTTTTTTCTGATTTATACTGAAATTTATTAAAACGATTGAAAATCGTTTTATAGCCGCGCAGCGGCGTTAAATTTCGCATGAGACGTGTTTTGCGCCTTTGGCGCAAAACCAGCGTGCGCAGCACGCGCCTTTCAAATTAAATCTTTTAATTTGAAAGTAGTATTAATCGCAAAACAGGATCACAGCCTTTGCCATTATAGGGGAAAAGACGCCGAATGGCAAGAGAAAAAGGGAGCGGCACGGAACCGTTCCCTTTCGCCCGCGTACTGTGCTTACAGATTCGCCTCGATGACCTTGACAAATTCCTGCGGGGGCATGACGCCGATCTTCTTGTCGATCTCCTTGCCGTCCTTAAAGAAAATAACGGTGGGGATGGACATGATCCCGTAGCGTTGGGCAAGCTCCGGCTCGTTGTCCACATTGACCTTGCCGACGACCGCCCTTCCCTCGAAGTCGGTCGCCAGCTTTTCGATCACGGGTCCGAGCATCTTGCACGGGCCGCACCAGTCCGCCCAGAAATCCGCGATCAGAAGCCCCGGCTGCGCGAGCGCCTTGTCAAAGCTCTCTTCGTTGAAATGCTGCAATGCCATATTTTTTTCTCCTTTTCTGACTGTATTTTTACAGTTTATGATCCGCTCTGTCCAAATATTCGCACGCGCTGAGTCCCGCGACGTGCCCCTCTCCGACCGCCTTGGCGATCTGAAGCGGCGCGCCCGTGCAGTCTCCGCAGGCGAACACGCCCCCGACGCTCGTGCGCATGGCGCGGTCCACCTTAATATAACCGTCCTCCAGCTCCAGCGCGGGCAGAAGGTCGGTCGGCGCGATCGCGGAGCGCAGGATGAACACGCAGGCGCAGGGCAGCTCTTTTCCGTCCAGCACGACGGACTCCGCCGTCTGCCCGCCGCGGATCTCCACCCGGTTCGCCGCGACGAAGGGGATATCGTCCGCCAGCTCCGCCGGCCGCTTCGGCGCGGTGTAGGTCACGCGGCAGCCGATGCTTTGGAGATACCTCGCCTCCTCCGGCGCGTCGGGCATCCGTCCCACGACCACCACGTCCTTCCCGCGCCAGAGCATTCCGTCGCAGGTGGCGCAGTAGCTCACGCCGCGCCCGAGAAATTCCCGCTCGCCGGGGAGCTTCGCCTGCCGCACGACGCCGGGCGCGAGAACGAGCGCGCCGCCCTCGTACACCTCCGAGCCGACGGTGACGGAGAAGCCGTCCCACGCCATCAGCGAAACCGCGCGCCCGGTCACAAACGCGACGCCCATGTCCTCGGCGTGCTTTTGGAACGCCTCCAGCAGCTCATAGCCCGTGCGCCCGGGGAGCCCGAGATAGTTGTCAATTTTTTCCGCCTTTGCCAGCGGGCTGTCCTGCCAGCGTCCGCCGATCACCAGCGCGCGCTTGCCGCGTCCCGCCGCCGCGACCGCCGCCGCAAGCCCAGCGGGGCCGCTGCCGAGTACGATCAGGTCATATCGCAATGCCATCTCCTCCGTTTCCCTGTTATTATACCCGATTGTTCGCGGCGTGACAAGTGGATGCCCCGGAAAAGAACGAGCCAAATCCAAATTTTTTGTGTCAAAATTGTGGCGAAACTGTAAATTTTGCGCGCGCGGCTTTACGTGTCCGCGCCGTCAGGGTATAATCCGGTCAAAGGAGGGTTCCGGGATGGATCTGATCTACCGCATCCGCTGTGCCGTTGCGCGCCTCATGTACGGGCGAAACGGCGTCGACCGGCTCTGCTGGGCGTTGGTGCTCGCGCAGTTCATACTCTCCGTTCTTTCCGGCTTCATCCGTCCGGCGGCGGTACGGATCGCGCTGCGCCTGCTGGGCTTTGTGCTGCTGGTGCTGGCGATCCGGCGCATCTTCTCCCGCGACGTGGCGCGCCGCCGCGCCGAAAACGCGAAGTTTCTCTACTGGTGCGGCCCCAGGTGCGCGGCGCTGCGCGACATGAGCTACCGCTTCGCGGACAAAACGCACAAATACGTCAAATGCTCCTGCGGCGTCTGGTGCCGCGTCCCGCGGGGCGTCGGCACGGTGGAGCTCAAATGTCCCAAATGCGGCGAGAGCAAAATTGTGAAAACCTGACAGGCGGAGCGCGTTGACAACGCGCTCCGCCTGTGCTACGATAACGGAACAATCTTTTAAGGAGGCTGCAGCATGAAAAGGTTTCTTCGCTATATCCTGATCACGGCGACGGCGCTGTGTCTGACGCAGGCGTTCGCCCTCGCCGCCGATCCCGTTTCGGTTCAACTCGACGGCGACGCCGTCCGCTTCACCGACGCGGAGCCCCAGATCGTCAGCGACCGCACCTTCCTGCCCGTGCGCGCCGTCTTTGAGGCGATGGGCGCCGAGGTCGGCTACGACAACGGCGTGGTCACCGCCGTGCGCGGCGGCAGGACCGTCACCATGACCATCGGCTCCACCGCGGCGACCGTCGAGGAGGACGGCAAAACCACCGAGCTGACGATGGACGTCGCTCCCTTCATCGACCCGGCGGTCGACCGCACCTACGTTCCCGTCCGCTTCGCCGCGCAGGCGCTCGGCGCCAACGTCGGCTGGGACGCGGACAAGCGCACCGTGGTCATCGTGGACACCGAGAAGGAGATCGACGCCGTTCTTGAGGGCAAGAGCTTTACCTATCTCGACAAGTATCTCGCGTACTCCCGGAAGTACAACACCGGCCTGTGGAACAGCGAGGTCTCCTGCAAGGGCTCCATCGACATCAACGTCAACACCCTCGGGCTGGGCGGCGCTCCGCTTTCCATCCCCATGACCGTCACCGCCAGGGGCGCGACGCAGGACAGCACCAGGATGGACGTCACCGAGACGATCCGGCTGGACCTCTCCTCCGCAAAGCCCCTGATCGCTTCGCTCATCTCCGCGGACTCCGACGCTGAGAACGGGGATGCGGCGGCTGCCGCAGCCGAGAGCGAGAAGGCGCTCGACGAAACCGTCAAGGCACTCAACGATCGGGGCATCACCTTCCTCATGCGCGGCGACCTGCCCGCCGGCAAATTCTATATGAACTTCGACCTCTCCGCTCTGGGCGAGGACGCCGTCAAGGCATCCGGCTTCGACAAGGACAGCTGGTACGTCATGGACTTTCCCGCGGCGGGTCTCGACCTGACGGAGCTGATGGCGCAGACGCAGAGCATGAAGTTCAGGGATATCCTTGCCGCCGTGCTCGCGAGCGCCGACGTCAACAGCGCCGACACCGGCTACGCGGAGCTGGACAAGAACGCCAAGGCGATCGTGGACGCTCTGTCCGACAGCGGCTTCACCAAAAACGGCGACGTTTACAGCACCTCCTTCACGCTTCCCGTTGAGGGGATGCAGATAAAGCTCGCCCTCTCCCTGACGATGAAGAACGACGCCGTCACGGCTTACGGCATCGATTTTGCGCTGAGCGGCGATGCCTCCGGAGCCGGGATGGCTGCCGCCGGCATGGGCGCGATGAGCATGGACGTCAAGATGAGCGTGGACGAGCAGGACAAGGTCGCCGGCACGATCACGGTGGACGTCTCCGGCATGAGCAAGGGCAGCTTCGACCTCACCGGCGGTTACACCAGGGGCGGCGCGGCGCCTGTCACCGAGCCTCCCGCCGGCGCGAAGATCCAGAGCTTCGAGGAGGCCGCCGGCTCCCTCGTTGGGGTTCCCGCCGGACTTTGATCCCACTAACAAAAAAAAGATCGGAACCCGCGGGTTCCGATCTTTTTTTGTGCCGTTACCAGGCGGCGTACTGCGGAGGCTGCCGATAGATCGCCTCGTCCTTCTGCGCCAGGCGCCACACCAGGACGAACACCGACGCGTTGAGGATGAACACGTAAGCGTAGAACAGCAGGAGCCCCATCTCGGATTCGCCGCCGGCAAAGAAGTCGTAAAACCCGTGCTCCGCGATGGGAGCGAGGATCGCAAGCAGGCGGTTCCTTGCCGAACCGGCGTGATCGCCGCGCCCCTCGAGCAGCTTCGCCCTGCCGTAGAAAATACCCATCAGGATACCGTCGACACAGTGCCCCGGAACGGCGCTGACCGTGCGGATGAGCGCGGTGCCGAAGCCGTAGCTGTCGATGTAGGCGAAGTTCTCAAACGCCGCGAAGCCCAGCGCCGTCACCGCCGCGTACACGACGCCGTCAAAGCGGTAGTTGAACGCGGGATGCTTCCAGGTGAAGCGCTTGAGCACGGCGTACTTGAACAGCTCCTCCACCAGCGCGACGCACAGCAGGTTGTCGACGATCTGATAGAGAAGCGTGTCCTCGTCAAGCACAAGCAGCGCCACCGACTCGGCGGCAAGCTCGACGTAGGCGACGACCAGCATCGTCAGCACGCCCTCGACAAGGAACAGCTTCAAAAGCAGCAGCGGCGGCTCCTTCTCGATGCTGTCCAGACAGAACAGGTAGACGATCAGCACCACCGTCGGCACGATGCCGACGATCTGCGCCGTCATCATGTCCGCCTCCACGGTGTCGCCGATGGAGGCGAAGATGAAGAACAGCACCGCCTGTATGACGGTCAGCGCGGCAATGAGCAAAAAGTTGAGCCGTTTCGCGCCGGAATAGGCCGGCGAGAGCTTTCCCCGGCTGTGCCACGGGACCTTTGCCCCCGGCGTCTGCTGCGGCGCCGCCGCCTGAAACGCGGGCTGCCGCGGCATCTGCGGATAGGCGGGCGGCTGCTGCGGCGCTTGATACTGGGGCGTCTGCGGCTGCTGCGGCGTCTGCGAATAAGCGGGCTGCTGCGTCTGCGGCTGCTGCGGCGTCTGATACTGCGGCTGCTGCGGCGCGCCGATCTGCGCGCCGCAGTTCCCGCAGAACTGCGCTCCCTCCGAAAGGACCGCGCCGCACTTTGGGCAAATCATGGCTGCTTCCTCCTAACTTTTTCGATCAATGCTGTGGATCGTCCGGTCCCGGCGTGCCGTCGGCGTGCTTTTTCCGCCGCAGAGCCTCCAGGAGCCGCCGCGCCCTTATCCCGATGGGGGAATCCTTGAGGCGGCGGTTGCGATTTTCCAGCCGGAACGCCGCCGGGGTCTTCCCCGATCCGCGCGGTATGTCTTTTCTCTTTATCATTCGTCTTCTTCCCTCCTTCGGGACGGAGCGCCGCCGCGCCCGCCGGATCGCCCCTGCCGCCGGACCGCGTGCCGCGGGGCTTACAGATACCGCTTGAGCGTCTCCTTCAGCGTCGGGCGATCGAGGGCGTACTGCTCCTCCAGCCGCGCCGCGAAATTGATAAACGCGCGGCACATCGGCGGGTGCGTCGCCGTAAAGGTGACAGGGCGGTCGGAAACGCAGCCGATGACCGACGTGCGCTCCGTGGCGAGCAGTTCGATGTGTTCAAAGGGGGCCTCCGCCAGCGGGTAAAGCCGATAGCCCGGCTGCCGCTCGGACAGCTCCAGCAGACGCCGGACGTGTTCGGCGTACTCCTCCGGCGTGTAGCAGAGGGCCGCCCGCACGGTGGACAGCGGCACCCCGTTCATAAAGAGCGTTTTCTCCTCCGGCAGCGGGACGCACTCCCGGATCGAGCCGCTTTTCAGCTTTTCCTGCGTCAGCTCGCTCTGGCTCGCCCAGTCGGAGAGGATCGCGCTCTTTGTCTCCTCCGGCAGCTCCGCGCGCGCCAGGATCCGCCGCAGCAGCTCCTCCGGCATGGTGCCGAGAAAGAGCGAGCGTCCGACGAGATGGACCGTCTCGTCCTTCATCACGGCGGGCAGCCGCGGCGTGACGTCGCCGCGGTCCATGCGCAGCAGCGGCTTGCAGTCGCCGAGCAGGTCGTCGTAGAACGCGCGCTGGCGGGCGAGCGCCGCCGCGTCCGTTTCATAGCGGTAGACGGCGTTTTTTTCCCTGCCCGCGACACAAAGGCCCGTGATGCACGCGCTCTCCGGCTCCAGAAACAGCGTGTGGGCAAAGCGCTCTCCGCCGCGGCGCAGGCAGTACCAGCTCTCGATCCCGCCGGAGATGTAGAGCGGCAGCCAGCTCTGGATCGCCGAGAGCATCTCCTCCAGCCCGCGGTCGACGTGGTGGATGATGGTGATCTTTCCGCCGCCGCGGACATAGGCGCTCATCAGCGACAGCCAGCGCAGCGTGAAGCCGGCGTCCGCCACCATCCACTCCATACTCTGATCGGAGTAGAGCAGCAGCCGCTTCCGCCCCTCCCGCACCGCGCGGCCGAGGAAGCGCAGCACCGCGCGGCGCAGCCCGTCGACGCCGCGGTATTCCTCCGCGCGCTCGTTGAGGACCGCCTCGTCGGCGGCATCCTCCGGCGCGGGCAGCGGCAGCCGCGTGTCCGGCGAAAAGCGGTCCACGCCCTCGAGGAAGCCCTCGATCACCGAGGTATCCACGGTGCTGAAATCACGCAGCCACGCCTCCAGCCGCTCCGCGCCCGACGCTTCGTCGGCGAGCGACTCCTGCGGCGCGCCGGTGAGGCGGCTGAGCCCCGCGATGCGCTCGAGCAGAAAAATGCGTGAGGTCAGGATGACGCTGATCTCATGGATCAGCGGATGGTTGACGCGCGGGACGCGCAATCCGCTTCGATACTTGCTGATAACGGAGGCGTCCACGTTGAGCGCGCGGGAAAGGCGCAGGTTGGAGATATTCGCCAGCTCCATCGCCTCGCTCAGCCGCTTGCCGAAGCCGCCCTGACGCCCCGCGTCGGCAGGCTTGCTCATTCGTCCGGAGGATATTCTGGCGCGGGGCGTCTGCCCCTCGAACAGCCATGCGCTCACGGCGGCGCAGACGTCCTCCTCCGCGTCGGATTCCGCGCCGACACGGTCGCACAGCGCTTCCAGCGCGCCCTTTTCATAAGCGCAGAGGTAAATGGCGCGGGCAAGCCGTTCCGACGCGTGGTAGCCTGCCTTCGGGATCCTGTCGCCGTTGCGCAGATGCGTGACATAGGAGCGGTCGTATTTCGCGATCCTTGCGAACTCTCCGGTCGCCGTGCGGCAGACCTCGCTGAGCAGCTCGTTCAATCTCTCCGTAAACATCGGGCAGTCTCCTTACCGGAAGGCGCCGGTCCACAGGAAGCCGGAGCCGTATCCGCAGTCGTCTCGCCTGTCCATCGTCCTTTCCAATGAGTCGGTTCTTCGTCTCCCTCGTCAAACCCTGTTGCCGCACTTCATGCAGAATTTGTCGCCCGGCTGGAGCGGCGCGCCGCACTTCATGCAAAACGCGTTCTTCGGCGCGGCGGGCGCGGCGTTCAGGGGCTTGCCGCAGCCCATGCAGAACTTGCTGCCAGGCGTCACGCTCTTGCCGCAGAAGGGGCAGACGCTCCCTCCCTGCGCGGCAGGCTGTGCCGGTATGGGCTGCGCGATCGGCTGCGGCGCGGGCTGCGCGACCGGCTCCGGCGCGGGCTGCGCCATCGGCTCCGGCGCGGGCTGCGCGATCGGCTCCGGCGCGGGCTGCGCCATCGGCTCCGGCGCGGGCGGCGCCATCG
>CAMVAV010000083.1 GCA_947165595.1 uncultured Clostridia bacterium
CGCTTCCTGCCCGACAAGGCGATCGACCTGATGGACGAGGCGGCGTCCCGCGTGCGCATGGCCGCGCAAGCCCCATCGCCGGAGCTGCGCGCGATCGAGGAGAAGCTGGACGCCCTGCGGCGCGAGAAGGATGACGCCGTGGCTGCGCAGGACTATGAGAAGGCGGCAAGCCTGCGCGACGCCGAGGCGGATTTCTGCGCGCAGGCGAGGCGAGAGCGGAACAGGCAGAGGCTCCTGAATGAGGAGAAGCGTCCCGCGGTCGGCGCGGAGGACGTCGCCGCCGTGGTGTCCGACTGGACGGGCGTTCCCGTCACGCGGCTCACCGAGGATGAGAGCGGACGTTTGCTGAAGCTGGAGGACACGCTCCGCGCGCGGGTGGTCGGGCAGGATGAGGCGGCGGCGGCGGTCGCGCGCGCCATCCGCCGGGGGCGTGTCGGGCTCGGAGACCCCAAGCGGCCCGTGGGCTCGTTCCTGTTCCTCGGCCCCACGGGCGTCGGAAAAACGGAGCTGTGCCGGACGCTCGCCGAGGCGCTGTTCGGGGACGAGAACGCCCTGCTCCGCTTCGATATGAGCGAGTACGCCGAGCGGCAGTCCGTCTCCCGCCTGATCGGCGCGCCGCCGGGCTACGTCGGCTTCGACGAGGGCGGGCAGCTCACCGAGAGGATGCGCCGCAGACCCTACAGCGTCGTGCTGTTCGACGAGATCGAGAAGGCGCACGAGGATGTGTGGAACCTCCTGCTCCAGCTGCTTGAGGACGGCGCTCTGACCGACGCGCAGGGACGCAGGGCGGATTTCCGCAGCGCCGTCGTCGTCATGACGAGCAACGTCGGCGCGAGGAGCGTTACGTCGCGCATCGGCGCGCTGGGCTTCTCCGGCGGCGGGGACGGGGAGGAGGCGTGCGTGCGCAGGGCGGCGGAGGAGGAGCTGCGCCGGACGTTCAAGCCGGAGTTTCTCAACCGCATCGACGAGACGGTCGTGTTCCGCCGGCTGGACGCGGACGATATCGCGGAGATCGCGCGCCGGATGCTCGCCGGGACGGAACAGCGCGCCGCGGCGCTCGGCGTCACGCTCAACGCGGACGACTCCGCCGTGCGCAAGCTCGCCGAGCGCGGCTTCGACCCCGTGTACGGCGCGCGCCCCCTGCGCCGCGTCATCCGCAGCGAGGTGGAGGACGCCCTCGCCGAGCGGCTGCTCGCGGGCAAGCTCAAGCGCGGCGACCGGGCGACCGTCACAGTATCGGACGACAAGCTCTGCATCTCATGAAAAAACGTCTGCCGCGGCAGGCGTTTTTTCATGATTCGGTTCAGTACGCGACGCCCCAGTAGATGTCGGTCGTGCACTCCTTGCCGCAGACCGGGCATTTGCCGGTCGTGCCGCTCTGCTCGAAGGGCATGCAGCGGGACGAGACGCCCGCCTTCTCCTTCATCGCCAGCTCGCACTCGAGCGCGCCGCACCACTTGGTCTTCGCGAAGCCGCCGCCGCGCTGGATCATGTCGCGGACCTCCTCCCAGGTGGCGAGGTCGAAGGTGTTGTCCTCCAGATTCTTCTTCGCCATGGCGAACAGGTTGGCGTGGATGTCGTCCAGCAGGGACTTTACGGCGTCCGCCGCCTCCGCCGCGGGGACGGAGGTCTTCTCGCCCGTGTCGCGGCGGACGAGGCAGCACTTGCCCTCCGCGATGTCGCGGGGGCCGATCTCCACGCGCACGGGCACGCCGCGCATCTCGTACTCGGCGCACTTCCAGCCCAGCGAGCGGTCGGTGGCGTCGAGCTTCGTGCGGATGCCGGCGCCGGCGAGCGCCTTGCGCAGCGCCTCCGCCGCCTCGACGACGCCCTCCTTCTGCTGCGCGACGGGGACGACGATCGCCTGCACCGGCGCGATGCGCGGCGGCAGGACGAGCCCGTTGTCGTCGCCGTGGGTCATGATGATGCCGCCGATGAGGCGCGTGGATACGCCCCACGAGGTCTGGTGGGGATAGGCGAGCTGGTTGTTTTTGTCGGTGAATTTGATGTCAAACGCGCGGGCGAACCCATCGCCGAAGTAATGGCTCGTGCCGGACTGGAGCGCCTTGCGGTCGTGCATCATGCACTCGATGGTGTAGGTCTCCTCCGCGCCGTTGAACTTCTCCTTGTCGGTCTTGCGGCCGCGGATGACGGGCATCGCCAGATACTCCTCGCAGAAGCGGGCGTAGATCTCCAGCATCCGCAGCGTCTCCTCGCGCGCGTCCTCGGCGGTGGCGTGCATGGTGTGCCCCTCCTGCCAGAGGAACTCGCGGTGGCGCAGGAATGGGCGGCTGGTCTTCTCCCAGCGCAGCACGCTGCACCACTGGTTGTAGAGCTTGGGCAGGTCGCGCCAGGAGTGAATGATGTTCTTGTAATGATCGCAGAACAGCGTCTCCGACGTGGGGCGGATGGCATAGCGCTCCTCCAGCTGATCGACGCCGCCCATCGTGACCCACGCGCACTCGGGCGCGAAGCCCTCGACGTGGTCCTTTTCCTTCTGCAGCAGGCTCTCGGGGATCAGCAGGGGCATGTAGACGTTCTCGTGCCCGGTCTCCTTGAACATGCCGTCAAGGATGTGCTGGATGTTTTCCCAGATCGCATAGCCGTAGGGACGGTAGATGAAAATGCCCTTGATCGAGGAATAGTCGACCAGCTCCGCCTTCCGGCAAACGTCGGTGAACCACTGCGCGAAATCGGCGTCGCGCGCGGTGATCGCCTCCACCTTCTTATCCTGTGCCATGATGTAATCTCCTTTTGCTTGATTTCCAATGAACCATAATATAATGAGTTCCGCGCGAAATGTCAAGGCGTGAGACTTTTTTCCCCGCGTATTGACAAAGCGGGGAGGGGGCGGTAAACTGATAATGCGTTAATTTTGGCTTTTGACGGCGTCCGCGCGCGGACGCGGCTTTTCATACGGAGGGATCCATGAAACGCTTTCTGACGTTTTTTCTGGCGCTGAGCCTGCTGCTCTCGCTCGCGTCCTGCGCCCGGCTCGCCGGCAAGACGGAGAGCGGAGGCGAGGACCCGTCCGATCCGCAGGCGGAGGAGGGGAACACGGAGCCGGCGGCGCAGGAGCCCGCGAGCCCTGTGGCAGGCAGGACCGTCATGCTCATCACGGGCGATACGGAGGACCCCTTTTACGACGCGGCGCGGGAGGGCGCGCGGCGTTATGCCTCGCAGTGGGGCATGGAGCTGCGCTGCGCGACGGGGATCAGCCAGCTCGCGGCGGTCCAGCAGGCGATGGACGAGGGGATGTGCGGCGTGTGCATTGCGCCGGAGGCGGGCGAGGCGCTGGAGGCGAAGCTGCGCGAGGCGCGCGCCGCCGGACTCGCCGTCATCACCTGGTTTTCCGACGTGTCCTCCGACGCGCGGATGCTGAACGTCTCGCAGGGGACGGCGGCGATGCTCGGGCCGATGCTCGTCGAGATGGGGGTGGAATCCCTGCGCGAGCGCGGCGTCGACGTCGACGGGGAGGTCTCCTACGTCTGGCACGCCTCGGACCTGACGTCGCCCGACCAGAGCGCGTGGTACAGCGCGGGGCGGGACTACATCGGCAAGAGCTATCCCAACTGGACCATGGCGACCGAGCAGCCGCTGTGCTCCGGCGGAAGCGCCGACCTGGCCGTCTCGGTGGGGGAGAGCATCCTGGAGCAGTATCCCGACGCCGCGCTCATCATCTGCAGCGATTCCACCGCGCTGCCCGGGCAGTGCCGCGCCGCGCAGAACCGCGGGCTCTCCGCCGGGGACGTCACCATCACCGGCTTTTGCCCGCGCGCCGTGATGCAGCCCTATCTGGACGCGGGGGTCTGCGCGCGCTGGGGGCTCTGGGACTGCGGAATGCAGGCGGCGATGGGCTGCTATCTGGCGGCGTGGCTGTCCGAGGGGAACGAGGTCCGCGTCGGCGACGTGATCAACATTCCGCGCATCGGCTGCGTCGAGCTGCTTGCCAACAGCGAGCTGGAGGCGGAGCGGGAGACCGCGCCGGCCAACGACGGCGTCGTGCTGCTGCCGGAGCGCGTCATTTTTACCGCGGACAGCGCCGCGGGAGCATTTTAAGGAGGAAGTCATGAAAAAGTTCACGTTTTTCGCGCTTGCCGCCGCGCTGGCGGCGGGGACCTATGCCGCCGTGAAGCTGATGGGGGAACCGGACGACCTGCCGGAGGAGGCGCCGCCGGAGCGGGACGAAGCGGGGCCCGTGCCCGTCGATCCGAACAGGACCGTTGCCTTCCCGCTCAAAAACAAGTATGCCAATCACGTCCAAGGGAAGGCGGAGCCGGTCTACCTCTTCGAGCTGGACACGCCCTCCGGCGTGAAGGAGGTCGAGGTCACCGAGGCGCACTACGAGACCTACTACATCGGTGACGAGGTCATCTGCCTCGAAACGGACGGCGGACTTTTGATCGTCTGAGCAAAAAAACTCCCGGAGCCCCGTGCGGGACTCCGGGAATCTTTTACTGGGAACTCGAACAGATCAGTTCAGAGCGTCCTTGAGCGCCTTGCCGGCCTTGAAGGCGGGAGCCTTCGAAGCGGCGATCTCGACCGGCTTCTTGGTCTGGGGATTGATGCCGGTGCGGGCGGCGCGATTCTTGACCTCGAACGTGCCGAAGCCGACGAGCTGAACCTTATCGTCCTTCTTGAGCGCTTCCTCAACGGACTCCAGGAACGCGGTGAGCGCCTTCTCGGCATCCTTCTTGGTCAGACCGCTCTTTTCGGCCATGGCGGCAACGAGTTCTGTCTTGTTCATGATTGATTCCTCCAGTATAGAATTGATATCTTGTTATCGCGAGATACAACGGAATTATGGCGAATTTTACTGTGCTTGTCAAGGGCTAATCCGCATTTTTTTTGGTTTTCTGCGAAATTTTCGCGGTTCTGGCCCCGCTGATACGTTTTTGAGGGTCGAAACGGCGAAAAAATTGTTGTTATGTCACTTTGAAGGTGAGCCAAAACGGCGCGCGGCGGAGGACGTCGGCGCTTTGCCCAAAAAACAAACGCAAAATTTGGCTTGAATCGCGCGGGCTTTTGCGCTATTCTGAATAAAATACTGGAATACTAAAAATCTTTCAGGAGGAGGCGTCAGGATGTCCAGGGAAGAGAGCTACGCCGGCAAGATCAACCGCAAATTCGCCAAGAAGCTGCATGTGGTCGAGGTCGCCGCCGGACGCGAGAGCGCGGACCTCGTGCTCAAGAACGCGACCTATGTGAACGTGTTCTGCAATGAACTGAGCCACGGGGATATCGCCGTCGCGGGCGGACTGATCGCCGGCATGGGCGAGGAGTACCACGGCAAGGTCGAGGTGGACGTGGGCGGCAAGCTGGTGCTGCCGGGCTTCGTCGACGCGCACATCCACCTGGAGAGCTCCCTCGTCACGCCGACGGAGTTTGCCAAGGCGGTGATCCCGCACGGCACGACCACCGTGATCACCGATCCGCACGAGATCACCAACGTCATGGGCACCGACGGCATCGAGTACATTTTGCAGGCGACCGAGGGGTTGCCCGTGGACGTGCGCGTCATGCTGCCGAGCTGCGTCCCGGCGACTCCGCTGGACGAATCCGGCGCGTCGCTGGACTACCGCGCCATCGACTCGTTCTATGAGCACGGCCGCGTCGAGGGACTTGCCGAGATGATGAACTTCGTCGGCGTCGTGGGCGCGGACGAGCAGGTGTTGCAGAAGATCGTCGCGGCGCAGGCGCACCACAAGAAGATCGACGGGCACGCGCCCGACCTCAGCGGCAAGGACCTCAACGCCTACATCGCCGCGGGCGTCTACTCCGACCACGAGTGCTCCAACCTGGACGACGCGCTCGCCAAGCTGGAGCGCGGGCAGTACATCATGATCCGCGAGGGCACCGCCGCGCGCAATCTGGACGCGCTGCTGCCGCTGCTGACGCCGCAGTATTACACCTACTGCATGTTCTGCACCGACGACAAGCACCCCAACGACCTGCTGGAGCTGGGGCACATGGACTACATCGTCAAGCGCGCCATCCGAGCGGGCGTCGACCCGATCATCGCGGTCAAGTGCGCCTCGCACCACGCCGCGCGCTACTTCCTCCTGAACAACCGCGGCGCCGTCGCGCCGGGCTTCCTCGCCGACTTCGTCGTGATCGACAACTTCGACGACTTCAACATCCTTTCGGTCTACAAAAAGGGCAAGCTGATGTTCGACGGGGAGCGGGTCACGGACTTCCCCGTGCCGCAGATCGAGCCGTATCTCGCCAGGCACGCGCACGAGACCTTCCACGTCGCCCGCCTGACGGCGGAGGACTTTGCCGAGACGCGCCCGCGCGGCGTGCTGGGGATGCTGCCGGGCGAGATCGTGACCGAGGACGCGGGCTATGCCGACAAGATCGACGTGGAGCGGGACATCCTCAAGATCGCGGTCGTCGAGCGGCACAAGAACACACACCACATCGGCATCGGCTATATCAAGGGCTACGGGCTCAAAAGCGGCGCGGTGGCGACCTCCATCTCGCACGACAGCCACAACATCATCGTCGTGGGCACAAATGAGGCGGACATGGCGGCGGCGGTGAACCGCGTTGTCGAGCTGGGCGGCGGCATCGTCGTCTGGGAGGGCGGCGAGGCGAAGGGCGAGCTGCAGCTGCAGATCGCCGGCATCATGAGCGAGGAGCCGCTCACCGTCGTCAACGACAAGCTGGAGCGGGCGAAGGAGGCGGCGTTCGCCCTCGGCGTCAGCAGCGGCGTCGATCCGTTCATGACGCTTTCCTTCATGGCGCTTCCGGTCATCCCGTCCCTGCGCCTGACGACCCGCGGCGTCTTCGACGTCACGAACCAGCGGTACGTGTAAAACATCGGAGGCGCATAGAACCCCGCGGAGGGCAAAGAATAAGACAGGGAGGTGCTTGCGATGGCATTACCGCGGGAAAAGCGTTATACCTTCGGCGATATCCTGAACGGCGACGAGAGCGAGCGGGTGGAGCTGATCGACGGCGAGCTCTATATGATGGCTCCGCCGACGAGGGCGCACCAGCGGGCGCTCGGAGAACTGTTCAACCAGCTCAAAAACCATTTGAAGGATAAGCCCTGTCAGGTTTATCCCGCCCCGTTCGGCGTGCGGCTCTTCGAGACCGCCGGCGACCGTCCGGAGGACTCCGACACGATGGTCGAGCCGGACGTTTCGGTGATCTGCGATCCTGACAAGCTGGACGAGCTCGGATGCAGGGGAGCGCCGGACTTTATCGCGGAGGTTCTTTCGCCCTCCACGCAGGGCTATGACCGGGTGAAGAAGTACGATCTGTATCTGCGCGCGGGCGTCAGGGAATACTGGATCGTCGACACCAAATCAAGGACCGTTTCCGTTCACGTCCTGGAGGACGGACAGTACGGCTCTCCCCAGGTCTACGTGGCGGGAGACGCCGTTCCCGTTGCCGCGCTCGGCGGGCTTGTCATCGACACCGGGGAGCTGTTTGAACCGGTATAGGCGGCGCCTTCGGCGTCACGAACCGGCGGTATGCCTGAACCCAGCAAAAAATAAAAGGGGCTGTGATTCACATCCCCTTTTGTTTTTTGCTCTGAACGCGGTGCTCGCCGAGTCCGGCGGAGCGGAAGCCGATCTCCGTGCCGTTTCGGAGGCGGACAATGTTTTCACGGTGCTTCCAGAGGATGAACGCAGAGGGAATACACAGCAGCAGCGCCGTTGCGACGCGGCCCGTCACCGCAAACCAGACCGGCACGACGGCGATCGTCGTGAACGTGCAGACGACGACGTAATTGCTGGCGAGCAGCAGCACGATGAGCACCGCGTAAAGGCACAGCGCGAACCTCCAGTCCAGCGCAAGCGTCACGGCGAGGTACGCCGCGAAGCCCTTGCCGCCGCGAAAGTGCATATAGAACGGGTACATCTGCCCGAGAATGCTTGCCGCCCCCGCGACGGCGGGCGCGGCGGGGAGCTCCGGGAACAGGACGCCGGCGAGCCAGACCGCGAGATTGCACTTGACGAGATCGTGCACGCAGACCAGAATGGCGGCGCGCCAGCCCATCGTGATGAGCACGTTGGACGCGCCGGGGTTTCCGGTACCGTGCGCCGCGAGGTCGACGCCTTTGAGCCGCGCGAGGTAGATCGCCATGTTCGACGAGCCGAGGACGCAGCCGAGCAGCGCGACAAGCGGATACGCGGACAGATTGTTGAGAAAATCGCTCATACCGTGCCTCCGAAGCGCTCTTTGTCCTTTTGAATCTGCTTTTGATAGCGCTCCTCCTCGGAAAATATACAGCCGCAGTACTTCTGCATGTAGAGCCCCAGCTCCCGCGCGCGCGCCTGCCCCTCGCGGAAGCCCGGGCGGAAGTCGCGGTAGAGAAATTCGACGCCGTACTTCTCCGCCATTTCCTCGCCGGTCTTTTTCAGCAGCTCGTGGTTCTGGTAGGGCGAGATCAGCAGCGACGAGGTGAAGGCGCGGAAGCCGTGCTCCGCGGCGTATTTCGCCGCCGTGCCGAGGCGAATGGCATAGCAGTGCGCGCAGCGGCGGTCGATGTCGGACGCGACCGCGCGGACAAAATCGCGCAATCCGTAGTCGTCGAGCACGCGCACCTCCATGCCGACGGTCTCGCCGTAGCCGAGGAGCGTGTCGCGCCGCGCCTTGTACTCCTGGTACGGGTGGATGTTCGGATTGAACCAGAGCGACGTCGGCGCAAACCCTTCGCCGCGCAGCGCGTCGACGCAGTACACCGAGCACGGCGCGCAGCACGAATGCAGCAGAACGCTTTCCATGATCGTGCCTCCTTTGGAATGGCTGAGCGTATCATAGCACGCGCGCGCGCCGTTGACAACCCACCGCGCGCCGGACCGGCTTTTTTGGGAATAACCACACAGGAGCGCGCGAAAGCGCTCTCCTTTTTTACGCGCTTTTGCGATTGACGAACCCGCGGCTTGTGGCGTATAATATCTTAATTTACTATGAGAAAACGGAGATCGAGCCTATGTGGGTCGCGGACGGATGGAAGGATTATGAGCTGCTGGACTGCGGCGGGGGAGAGAAGCTGGAGCGCTGGGGCAGGCAGCTGCTGGTGCGCCCCGACCCGCAGGCGATCTGGGAGTCGAAGCGCGAAAACCCCGGCTGGCAGCGCGCGCAGGGGCGCTATTACCGCTCGTCGGAGGGCGGCGGCCACTGGGAGAAGGACAAGCTGCCCGAGCAGTGGCAGGTGAAGTACCGCGACCTGACGTTCCACGTCAAGCCCATGAACTTCAAGCACACGGGCCTCTTTCCAGAGCAGGCGGTCAACTGGGATTTTGCCCGCGAGCGGATCCAAGCCGCCGGGCGGCCCGTCAAGGTGCTCAACCTCTTCGCCTACACGGGCGGCGCGACGGTCGCCTGCGCCGCCGCGGGGGCGGAGGTCTGCCACGTCGACGCGGCGAAGGGCATGGTCCAATGGGCGCGCGAGAACGCGAAGCTCAGTGGGCTCGCCGACGCGCCGGTTCGCTGGATCGTCGACGACTGCGGCAAGTTCGTCGAACGCGAGATACGCCGCGGCAGGCGCTACGACGCGATCATCCTGGACCCCCCGAGCTACGGGCGCGGCCCCGGCGGCGAGGTGTGGAAGCTGGAGGAAAGCCTGTTTCCCTTCCTGAAGCTCTGCGCGCAGGTGCTCTCCGACAAGCCGTTGTTCGTCATCCTCAACAGCTATACCACGGGCCTCGCGCCCTCGGTCCTGGGTTACATGCTTCACCTGCTCGTCGCGGAGCGCTTTGGCGGCAAGGTGACGTGGGACGAGCTGGGGCTGCCGGTAACGGAAACGGGATTATGTTTACCATGCGGCGCGACGGGCCGCTGGTGCTCCGCTTGAAATCAACGGATATTTTGGCCTACCCGCACGGATGCGGAAGACGGATAGGATAATATTATGTCAACTATGCTGCAAACCGACAACCTGACTTTCTCCTACCCCGGGGACGAGGAGACGCCGGCGACGGTCGCGCTGGACGGCGTGACGCTGTCGATCGAGCGCGGGAGCTTCGTGGTCGTGCTGGGGCACAACGGCTCCGGCAAGTCGACGCTGGCGAAGACCTTCAACGCGGTGCTGCTGCCGGGCGGCGGCACGGTGTACGTCGACGGGATGGACACGAGGGACGAAAGCCTGCTGCTGGAGATCCGCCGGCGCGTGGGCATGGTGTTCCAGAATCCGGACAACCAGATCGTCGCCAACGTGGTCGAGGAGGACGTCGCCTTCGCGCCGGAGAACCTCGGCGTGCCGACGGCGGAAATCCGGCAGCGCGTGGACGACGCGCTGGAGGCGGTGGGCATGACGGAGTTCACGCTGCACGCGCCGCACCTGCTCTCGGGCGGGCAGAAGCAGCGCGTCGCCATCGCGGGCGTGCTGGCGATGCTGCCGGAGTGCATCGTGCTCGACGAGGCGACGGCAATGCTTGACCCGATGGGACGGCGCGAGGTGCTCAACGTGATCGAGGGACTGCACCGCGAGAGGGACGTGACGGTCGTGCTCATCACGCACCACATGAACGAGGCGGAGCACGCCGACCGCGTGATCGTGATG
>CAMVAV010000084.1 GCA_947165595.1 uncultured Clostridia bacterium
ACGCGCTCGCGGTCGCGCGCCGTCTCCACGGGGCCGATGCCGTTGGCGTAGAACATCACGGGCTTGCCGCAGCGCTTCGCCATGCGGATGAGCGTCGTATAGTACAGCAGCGAGCGCGTGGAGGTATGGTCCTGCAGCAGGCTGCCGCCGCCGCTGACGAAGCAGCTCGCCCGCCGGACGGCACGGCGCACCGCAAAGGGCTCAAAGCGGTTCACCGCCTCCACGCCGCATCTCTCCCGCGTCTCCTCCGGCCGCCGGGAGAGCGCCGTCAGCGTCGCGCCCGGTGCCGCCGAAGCCAGCCGGTCGCGCAGCGACAGCAAAATCGCGTCGTCCCCCAGATTGCGAAAACCGTAGTAGCCGGAGAGCACGACCCGCGTGTGCCCGGCAACCGCCTCCCGGTACGCCGCCTCGCAGTCCCGCGCCATGCGCTCGACCGAGTAGTGCTCGCGGATGACCGAGCGCCCGTAGCGCCCCAGCGCCGCGCGCTCTTCGTCATCTAGTTTACATAACACATATGTCAGGTCCCGGTAAAGTGCTTCCTCGCTCGACGCCTCGCAGCCGCGGCAGCAGAAGTTGTTCTCCTGCGCAAGGGCGAGCTTGTCCTCCGCGAAGAGGCCGATGTAGCCCTCGTTGCCCGCGACGACCACAGGCTTCGCCGCCGCCATCGCCTCCAGCGCCGCGCGGCTGACGCCGACGAACACGTCGCCCGCCGCCACGATCTCGTTGATGTCGGTGCGCGCGCCGGTCATCACGACGTAGGTCTCCCCCGCCGCCGCGTTCGCCGCGTCCGCGCGCGCCTTGACCTCGTCGAACACGTCGCCGCCGCCCGCGATGAGCAGCTGCACGCCGGGGATCGCCTCGCGCAGCCGCGGCGCGATCGCGACGAGCTGCCTCGCCGCCAGCGCGCGGCTCTCGTCCATGCGGCTGACGTAGGAGATCACGGGCCGCTCCGGCGAGAGGCCGAACTCCCGCAGCACGCGCTCGCCCGAAACCTCTGGAGAGAACTTGTCCGTGTCGATGCCGTTGATCGTCACGGAGATATGCTCCGCCGGAACGCCGTAATTCTCGATCAGATACGCCTTGATGTCGTCGCTGACGGCGACGGTGCGCTCGCCCCAGTCGGCGATGCGCTTGAGCAGCGGGTTTACATAAAATACCCAGTGTGCCGAGGTGACGAACGGGAAATCCATCCGCCTTTGCAGGATGCCGCACAAAAACGCCGGGATGCGCGCGTGCGCGTGGACGACCGTGGGCTTTTCCTCGCGGATCACGCGGCGCAGGATGCCCAGCGAGCGCAGCATCAGAAAGACGTTGCGCTTGTGCAGGGGCGCGCGGTGGCAGCGGATGCCCGCCTCGGTCAGCTCGCGCTCGTACACGCCGCCGTTCGACACGACCGCCACGTCCCAGCCCTCGCGCCTGAGCTGCTTGGACAGCTCGACGACGTGCGTCTCCGCGCCGCCGATCTCCAGGCCCATGAGGACCATCAGAACCTTTTTGCCGCTCATTTCGCCGCCCCGATGCTCTCGAGCGCGTAGAACATGCCGGTGCGCTCAAAGCGCTGCGAGTTCATGATCAGACTCGCGCCGACCTTCAGTTCCGACATGCCGTCGAGATAATAGCCGTCCGCCTTTTCCACCGCGCGGCCGCGCAGCGTGACATACATATCATAGCGCCCGTCCTTTTTGGCTTGGATCACCTCGCCGCCGGGAGCGAGCATGGTTTCGATGTGATCCTTGAAGCTGATGTCGATCACCTCGCCGAGCAGCGCCTTGCTCGTCTTATCGTAGAAACAGTCGCCCTCCTTAACGCTGCTGAGCAGCATTTCGCGCAGGTCGGTGAACTGGACGACGTAGACCGCCTCCAAATTGCCGGTGCCGACGGAGTTGTTCTCAGGCAGCTCCGCGCCCATCAGGTCAAGCCCCACGACGTATGCCATGCGCGCAAAGCCCTGCCCCTTGACCGCCAGCTCGCCGCAGACCTTGGGCGTGACCTCGCCGATGACAACGTCGCGCTCGGTGACATAGCCGTCGCCCTCAATCGTCAGATAGATGTCGCAGCCCTCCGTGCATTCATAGCGGATGAAGCGCCCCTCTGTCGCCGAATAGCTGACCTCCTCGTGCGGCACGCATGTAACCCCCGCGACCGTTCCGATGTATTTGCCGTCGGTCGAGCGGTAGACCTGCGCGCCCTCCTTCATCTGGTTCGCCATATCCTCCGGCGCCCAGGCCGCCTGCACGACGCAGCGCATCCGCGCGGTCTCGCGCGCGGTGTTTCCCGTGACGCGGTCGCGCAGCAGAAAGACACCCGCCGCCGCCAGCATGGCAAGCGCGATGAGCACGACGTCGATGATGTTGAATCTTCTCTTTGTTTTCATATCTGTCCTCCCATATGCTTCGCCCGGCTCAGACCGGGCGTCCCTTTGCCGCGAGCTCCCGCGTATAAACCGCCTCGAGCGCACGCGCCGCCGCCTCCGCGGTGAAGCGTTCGCGCACGAGCCGCCGCCCGTTTTCGCCCAGGCGCTCCCGCAGCCGCGCGTCGTCCGCGAGGCGTGCGATTACCCGCGCCAGTGCCTCCGCGTCTCCCGCAGGAGCAAGCAGGCCCGTCTCGCCGTCGCGCACGACCTCGCTCACGCCGTCCACGTCAAACGCCGCCACGGGTGTCCCCATCGCGAGCGACTCTGCCGCGGTGAGGCAGAACGCCTCCTCGCGTGAAGGCACCGCGGTCACATCCAGCAGGGAAAGCGCCTGCTCGATCTCGTCAACGAAGCCGCAAAAGCGCACGGCGTCTCCCAGCGGCTCCGAAAGCGCGCGCAGGCGCTCCGCCTCGCTCCCGGTGCCGAAAACCGCGAAGCGAAGGTCCTGCCGGCGCCCGGCAAGGCGCAGCGCCGCGTCGAGAAACAGGTCCACGCCCTTGACCGGCTCCAGCCGCGCCGCCGCGCCGATCCATATGTGTCCGGCATCCAGGCCCAGACGCCGCCGCAGCTCCTCACGCGCCGCGGCGGGCGCCGGCTCCTGCGGCACGATGCCGTTGTGGACCACATGGATCAGCCGTTCCGGCGTGCCGGACGCCGCGAGCTGCCGCCCCACCGCTTCGGAAACGGCGACGACCGCGTCCGTCCAGTGCGTATCGAGAACACGGTGCGCCGCGCGGCTCGCCGCGCCGCCGCGATGGGCGGGGCAGTGCTTGGTCATCACGATCACCGGCACGCGGCAGCGCTTCGCCGCAAGCCGTGCCGAAAGCGCGCCGTGCGTGTGGACAATGTCCGGGCGCAGCGCGCGGATCAGGCTCGTGAGCGCGCGGACGTCCCGCGGGTGATACGACCGCTCCGCAAGCCCGTCCACCTCGCACACCGCGTCGCCCAGCGCCTCGATACGCTCCTTGAGCAGACTGCCGCGCGGGACGGCGGTCAGGACCTCAAAGCGGGAACGGTCGGCGCAGCGCAGATAATTCAGCAGCACGCGCCCCGCGCCGCCGATGTTGCTGTCGCTGATGACGTTCAGCACGCGGATCATGCGTCCACCCCCGCTTTCTTCTCAAGCATGAAGCGCGCGGAGGCTGCGCCCAGCGCGAGATATGTCCAGAAGAGGAACATCACGCGGTAATTGTAGAAGGAATAGTCCGTCATCGCCTGCACGAGAAAGCCCAGCATGCCGGACGCGAACGCGATGCAGGTAAGGCGCGCCGCCTTCTCCCCTCCGCCGCGCAGCAGCGCCGCGCCGAGTACGCGGAAATAGCGCAGCAGGAGCCACAGGAAGATGACAAGCGCCGCGATGCCCGCGTCGCAGATGATCTGCAAAAAGAGGTTGTGTGAATGGTGAGCGACGCTCGCCTCATAGCTGTAGAACGTATACATGGCGTTGAACGCCGCCTCGCCAGGCCCGACGCCGAGGAGCCAGTGCCCGTCGCGCAGCATGGCAATCGTACTCAGCCATATGATCACGCGGTACGAAGTGGAGCGGTCCCCCAAGTTGCCGATGCTGGTGAAGCGGTTGAGCACCGTTTCCGGCAGGAGCAGCCAGAGCGCCGCCAGCGCGGCCGGCGCCAGTACCAGCAGCCGCGGCTGCAGCGCGGTGAAAAAGAGGACGCCCGCGAACAGCAGCCCCAGCCACGCGCCGCGCGAGTAGGTCAGCATCATGCAAAGGCACATCGCCGCACAGCAGGCGAAATACCACAGCCGCCGCGGCGTGTCCCTCGCCGCGAGCAGCTTCGCCCCGCCCAGCGGGATCGTCAGCGTCAGGTACTGCCCCAGCATGTTAGGGTTCTCCATCGTGGAGCCGACGCGGAAGGTGATCGCGGAAAACATATCCTCGTCCACCCATGCCGCGGACTGATAGCCGAGGCGGAATTTATACTGAAAGATCCCGTAGGCGGCGACCGCCGCGCCGGCGGCGACCATCGCCGCCGTCAGCAGCTCCAGCCGCGCGCGCGTGTCCACCGCGTGATAGAGCGCGAGCGAAAAGAACAAAAACGCGAGCGTCAGCACCGTGACCCACAAGCTTCCGCGCAGATCCACCGAATGCAGCATACCGGCAAGATAGACGGCGGCATAGGCGACAAGCGGCAGCGCGAGCGGGTTGCTGGCAAAGCGGCGCTCCGGCTCGTGCAGCGCGAGCAGCAGGAGGGAAACGCAGCCCACCAGTGATAGCGCCAGCACGCCCATCGTCGGCAGAAGCGGAGCAAGCGCGGCGGCAAGCGCGCACCAGAGGAAGGCGCGCAGGAAGATGCTGCCCTCCAGCAGCCTCTCGAGGCGTAGCCGCCGATAAACGCCGCACCAGCGCACGCGCACGCGTCCCGCCTCCGCCGGAACGACGCAGAAGCAGCGCGGCGAGCAAAACCAGCCCACGATCAGGCTCTCGCGCCACGCCCGCCCCACGGCGCGGCAGAGCGCGTCGAACCCGCGCCCGAGCGCCGAGCGCGACAGCACGCCCCAGATCCGGCACAGGACATACCACAGCGTCCCGAGTATCAGGCTTTCCTGTATCAAGTCGATTTCCTCCTTCCGCGCAGCAGCGTTTTGATCTGCGCGACCGTGCTGACCCGAAGCAGCACGGACAGTATTATGTAAATCACAATGCCCAGCACCGTCGGCACGGCGACCGCGAGGACGCGCGCGGCCAGAGCGTCCCCGAGGCGCGCGGCCAGCGTCCCCTGCGCCAGCCATACCGCCGCGCCCATCAGCGCCGCGCAAACGAGCATCTTCGCGAAATCGAGCAGCGCCGCGGCGTTCAGCACACCGCGGTACCGCCGCGCCGCCGCGAAAAGCAGCACCAGTGCCGGGACCGTCAGGCTCGCCGCCGACGCCGCCGCCAGAGCGCGCAGCCCGAACCGAGGCGCAAGCAGTTGACATAACACAACATTCGTGAGAACCGACGCCGCGCCCGCAAGCAGGGGCACCCTGCCCTTCTGCGCGGCGTAAAACGCGCGGCTGAGAATGATCTGCACTCCGTAGCCCAGCATACCGAGCGAAAGGAACGCCAGCGCGCCGCCGGTAAGGTCCGTGGATTCCGCGCTCCATTCACTGCCCCACTCGTACAAAAGCCGCACCGCCGGCCGCGCGAGCACCGAGAGCCCCGCCGCCATCGGCGTGAGTAAAAACAGCATCGCGTTGAGCGTGCCGGAGATGCTCTCCCCCATCGCGGCGTCGTCCTCATGCGCGGCGTATCGCGACAGCTCCGGGAAAATGACGTTCGCGACCGACAGCACGAACACGCCCGCGACAATGGTATAAATCGTGTTGGCGAACTCCAGCGCGCTCGCCCCGCCCTCGATGTGCGAGGCGTAGCGCGTGGCGATGGTCAGGTTCAGCGGCTGTATCCACGTGCTCACCAGCACGGGCCCCGCCAGCAAAAAAATTTTATGTAAACCTTCATGCCGCAGGGACGGGCGATACCGGTAGCCCAGCCGCCGCAGGGACGGAAGCTGGATGAGCACCTGCACCGCCCAGCCGGTCAGAAACGCCGCCGCGAGCCCGAAAACGCCGAAGCGGTCGACGAAAAAGAGGTAGTAGACGATGATGACCGCGTTCGACGCGGTGGAGAGCAGCGCGGGAATGTTAAACTCGCCGAGGGACTGCAAGATCCCCACGAGCGAGAAGGCGAGCCCCGTGAAGAGCACCGTCGGGAACAGCATACGCAGCAGCTGCGCGCACAGCGCGGCGGTCGGCGCGTCGAAGCCGTTCGCGAGCAGCGCCGTCACCGGTCCGGCAAAGAGCATTCCCAGCGCGCTGAGCGCCGCGGTCAGCAGCGTCATGAGCGTGATGAACGCGCTGGAGAGCCGGAACGCCTCGTCCTTTCCCTTCTTCTCCAGATACTCGTTGAATACAGGGATGAAGCTCGCCGAGATCGCGGAGGCAAAGATCGCGTCGAAGAAGTTGCGCGGAATGCGGCTGGCGGTCAAAAACGCGTCCGCCGCCATGCCCGTGCCGAAGGTGTGCCCCATCAGCATATCGCGCACGAGCCCCAGCACCTTGCCCAGCAGCGTCAGCACCATCATCACGCCGACCGTGCGGATATTCTTTTTTTTCTGTTCCTCGTGCATGGCGCTCCCCTGTCCGGCACAGTAATATGAGGGTATCATAGCAGATAAAACCGGATTTGTCTACCATATATAGTATATCGCGTCGGAACCGCGCCCTGCCGTACGGCACGGGGGTGTAGTTTACATAATTCTATTTCTTCGGCAAATCCTTTCAGAAAAAGATCATTGCACTTTGCCATCGTGTATACTATACTGTTATGTATCAATTTGAGGCTTCCCGAAAGGATCAGGACTATGGACATCTCCTCTTATCTCGTCCCCGGCAAATGCGCCCACCTCGCGGGCATCGGCGGCGTGTCGATGAGCCCGCTGGCGGAGGTGCTGCACGGCATGGGGCTTCGCGTGCAGGGCAGCGACATGAACGAAAGCCCCGCCGTGGCGCATCTGCGCGCGCTGGGCATCCAAGTCGCGGTCGGGCACGCGGCGGAAAACCTCGGCGACTGCGACTTTGTCATCCGCACCGCCGCCATCCACGACGACAACCCCGAGATCTCCGGCGCGGTGACGCGCGGCATCCCGGTCTTCGAGCGGGCGCAGGCGTGGGGCGCGATCATGCGCGGCTATCGGAACGCGCTGTGCATCTCCGGCACGCACGGCAAGACCACCACGACCTCGATGGCGACGCACATCTTCATGGCGGCGGACCGTGACCCGACGGTGATGATCGGCGGCACGCTGGAGCTGCTGCACTCCGGCTACCGCGTCGGAAAGGGCGACACGATCATCGCCGAGAGCTGCGAATACTGCAACTCGTTTCTGAGCTTCTTCCCCACCGTGGCGATCATTCTCAACGTGGAGGCGGATCACCTCGATTTCTTCAAGGACCTCGCGGACGTGGAGCATTCGTTCCGCCGCTTCGCGGAGCTGGTGCCGGAGCGCGGATACGTCGTCGCCAACCGGGACGACGCCGGCGCGCGGGAAACGCTCGCGGGGTTCGGACGCCCAGTGTTCTGGTTCAGTCTGGACGATCCGGCGGCGGACTGCCGCGCGGAAAATCTCGTCTGGACCGACGGGCTTCCGACCTTCGACATCATGGTCCGCGGAGAGCGCTATGCCCACGTCGCGCTGAACGTCGGCGGCGCGCACAACGTGATGAACGCGCTTGCCGCCGCCTCGGGCGCGTACCTGCTGGGGCTCCCCGGCGAGACGGTGGAGCGCGGGCTCGCGACCTTCCACGGCGCCGGGCGGCGCTTTGAGCGGAAGGGCGAGTACCGCGGCGCAGCGGTCTACGACGACTACGCCCACCACCCCGGCGAGCTGCACGCGCTACTGACGATGGCGAAGTCCCTGCCCTACAAGCGCATCGTCTGCGCGTTCCAGCCCCACACCTATTCGCGCACCCACGCGCTGTTCGACGAATTCGTGCGCGAGCTGACGCTGCCCGACGTGCTGATTCTGGCGGAGATCTACGCCGCGCGCGAGCAGAACGACATCGGCATCTCCAGCGCCGACCTCGCCGCGAGGATCCCCGGCGCGGTCTACTGCCCGACGCTCGCGAAGGTGACGGAGGCGCTCAAGGCCGCCGCGCAGCCCGGCGACCTGATCCTGACCGTCGGCGCGGGCGACATCTACAAGGCGGGCGAAAATCTGCTCAAGGAGGACCGGTGAAATGCCGATATCCCCAATCTACGAGACGCCGCCCGAGCACGCCTCCGAGCGCGCCGCAAGGTGCTTCGCCCTGCTGGACGAGCTGGGCATCCCCTATCGCCGCGTGGAGCACGAGAGCGCCGATACGATGGAGGCATGCGCCGCCATCAGCGACGCGCTCGGCGCGCGCATCTGCAAAAACCTGTTCCTGTGCAACCGGCAGCAGACCGTTTTTTATCTGCTCGCCATGCCCGAGGACAAGCCCTTTTACACCAAGGACCTCAGCCGCCAGATCGGCTCGTCGCGGCTCTCGTTCGCGCCGCCGGAGAAGATGGAGGAGCTGCTCGGCTGCTCCCCAGGCTCCGCCAGCGTGCTGGGGCTCGCCAACGACACGGAGCGCCGCGTGCACCTGCTCTTCGACCGCGAGACGGCGGAGGCGGAGCGCTTCGCCTGCCACCCCTGCGACAACACGGGAAGCCTGACGGTCGTGACGCGCGACCTGCTGGAAAAGTTCCTGCCGCATACGGGACACGGCTACGACGTGGTGGAGCTTTGATCGACAGACAGACTGCATCAAAAGAGGATCGGAAAAGTCGATAGGCTTTTCCGATCCTCATTCTATCGTAAAGGTCCTCACGTCCGCGATGCGCGCGTCCGAGTGGGTGCAGACGCACGCCACATAGTCCGGGAAGGTGTCGAGGAAGACGATGCGCTCCCCCCGCATGGCGGGGTTCTCCTTCTCCCGGATGGAGCCGAGTCCCGCGCCGTTCCACTTGCTGCGGCTCTCGCGGCGCACCCAGCTTTCAAAGAACTCCTGACGCGAGGTCGTGCCCGCGATACGCTCCATCGCCCGCTCGCTGACGGGACGCAGTTTCTCGATGTCGACGCCCAGCGGCTCGTTGTGCACGCCGATGAGCGCGGCGCGGCGCGTGTGGCTGATGTTGAACTGCACGTCGGGATAGCCTTCGAACTCCGGCTTTCCGTACCGGCTGTAGCGCAGCGGCGGCAGCTTTTTCCAGCCGTAGATCGTCCGCGTGACCATGTAGAGCACGGCGTAGGCGCACAGCGGCTCGTGGCGCAGCTCCGCCTTGGGGACGCGCATCAGCCGCTCGCGCCGCTCCTCCGGCATGATGCGCAGGAAGGTCTCCGCCTCCTCGTCCGTCAGGGGGCGGTCCAGCTTCACGGCAAACAGTTGGATGTCCACGAAACGCCCCCTCCTTTCCGAATATGCCCATAACTTATAGAATTATACTGCTTAATTGCGCCCTTGTCAATTTTCGACAAACGCAAATCGGCGAAAAGAAAAAATATTTTTCCGAGAAAAAGAGGAAAAGGGGTTCTTTTGGCGTATAAGAACTATGCGAAACCGAGGGAGGGAGGCGGCGCGCATGGCGTTCGAGCAGCGGTTTCTGGACGAGCTGGCCGCGCGCAGCGACATCGTCGACGTGGTCGGCAGCTATGTGAGCCTCACCCGGCGCGGCTCCGAATACTGGGGCTGCTGCCCCTTCCATGGGGAGAAGACCCCCTCGTTCCACATCCGGCCCGAGCAGCAGATGTTTTACTGCTTCGGCTGCAAAAAGGGCGGCGGCGTCCTCACCTTCATCATGGAGATCGAAAACCTCCCCTTCCCCGAGGCGGTGCGCTTCCTCGCAAGGCGCGCGAACCTGCCCGTGCCGGAGGAAACCGCGGACGACGGCTCCTCGCGGCTGCGCGCTCGGCTGCTGTCGCTCAACCGGGACGCGGCGCACTTCTATTACGAGCAGCTCTACGCGCCGCAGGGCGCGGAGGTTTTGGATTACATGCGCGCGCGAAAGATCACGCGGAAGAACGCGACGAACTTCGGCCTCGGCGCGGCGGGCAGCGAGTGGGACGCCCTGCTGAACGCCATGCTGCAAAAGGGCTACACGCAGTCGGAGCTGATCGCGGCGGGCCTCGCCGTCAGGGGCAAAAACGGCGGCGCGTTCGACAAGTTCCGCAAGCGCCTGATCTTCCCCATCGTCGACGTGCGCGGCGAGGTGCTGGGCTTCGGCGGGCGCATCGTCGACAAGAACGACCCCGGCGCGAAGTACATGAACACGCCCGAAACCGTGGTCTACAGCAAGCGCCGCGTGCTCTACGG
>CAMVAV010000085.1 GCA_947165595.1 uncultured Clostridia bacterium
TCGTCTCCCGCGCGGCGTACGACAAATGCGCGGACACGGCGCGCCGCTATGCCGGTCGCGTCGTCTTCGGCGGAAAGGGCGACGCGGAGGCGCTGCGCTACGCGCCGACGGTCCTCTACCCCGTCGGGCTCGACGAGGACGTGGTACAGCACGAGCTGTTCAACCCCATCCTGCCCGTCGTCCCCTTCCCCGACGCGCGGATCGACGAGCTGCTCGACACCGTCGCGCGGCGCGAGCACGGGCTTGCCCTGTATCTTTTCACGCGGGACGTCGCGTGGGCGAAGCGCGTCATGCAGACGCAGCAGTACGGCGGCGGCTGCATCAACGAGGTCTGCGTCCACCTGATGGTCAGGGGCGTTCCGTTCAACGGGACGGGGCACTCCGGCATGGGCGCCTACCATGGGGAATGGGGCTTCCGCGAGTTCACACACCCCTCCACCGTGCTCATCGGCTCCGCGCGCTGCAACCTGCCGCTGCGCGAGCATCCCTACGGCGGAGCCAACGCCTGGAAGCTCAGGCTGCTCAAGCTCTTTGAACGCTGATGATCCGGATTCCCGCTCTCTGAACGGGAATCCGGATTTTTTCAGGGAATGTCCCTCAAACGGAGCATCAGGATGTATTCGACCTCGCTGTCGACGTCGTGGACATAGTCGATCTTCATGAAAAGCTCCAGCGGCTCTCCGGCGGCGCTGGTCGCGTGGAAGCCCATGCCGACGCCCTTTCTCGGCTGATCCAGCACAGTGAGCCGGGTCAGCTTTTTCATTGTCTCCGAGTCGACATACCGATAGAAGTTGCCCTCGTTCAGCTCGCGCTCGAATTCCTTCGCGTCCAGTCCCGTCGCGTCCCGCAGCCCGTGCACGACCACGCGGTACTCCCACGTTTCGCCGTGCCGCAGCAGAAACAGGATGGTCTCCGACGAATACTCCGACAGGAGGCGCATCTGGTTCTGCATGGTCATGATCTCGGTGACCTCCTGCATCGCGCCGTAGAAGATCTTGCCGTTTTCCGTCTCCTCCAGGAAGTAGAAATGCTCGAAGAACTGCCCCAGCGAGCCGTCCGTGCGGTAGACGCGCACCACGCCGGAGGCGCCGTTCAGACGGTCGCTCTCCGCCTTTTTCAGCAGCTCGAAAAAGGCCGGCACGTCCTCGCGGTGGAAATACTGCTGGATATCCGTCAGGCGCGCGTCGAAGTCCGGGACGTCGACGAGGCGGTAGAACTGCTGATTGAAGCGCACGATGTTGGCCCTCTCGCCGCCGTCCCAGCAGTAGAACGCCGCCGCGCCAAGGATGTTGTTGAGCATGGAGTCGCTGTAGATGTTCTCGTCCATGAACTCGCGCGTGCTGAACTGCTGGTTGGCGAGGAAGGTAAAGCCGCCCGTGTCCAGGTTCTCCCGCGCGGCGATCTTACGCTCGAACTCCTCCGCGGGCATGGGGCGGTAGTAGTAAAAGCCCTGTATGTAACGGCAGCCCAGCCGTTCGAGGAAGTGAACCTGTTCCATGGTCTCCACGCCCTCGACGATAATGGGGATCGCCATGGTCTTCGTCATGTTGATGATCGTCTCCAGGATATGGATGCCCTTGAGCTCGTTCAGCTCGTTCATCTGCAGGAACTGCGCGTCGAGCTTGATGACGTCCACGTTGAGCTCGTGGAGCATGTTGAGCGAGGAATATCCGCTGCCGAAGTCGTCCATCAGGATGAGGAAGCCCTTCTCGCGCAGACGTTGGACCGCGTCACGGACATGGTTCGAATCGTCCACATAGGCGGACTCCGTTATTTCGATCTTGACAAGGCCCGCCGGCAGCTCATAGCGCCGCAGCAGGTCCTCGAAATACGCCGGCACGTCGATGGAGAAAAAGTCCGTCTGCGAGACGTTGACCGACACCGCGACCGGCGTGTGTCCCGCCCGGATCCAGCCGTGCAGCCACTCGCAGACCCGCTTCCAGATATACTTGTCCAGATCGATGACAAAGCCGTACTTCTCCAGCACCGGAACAAAGACGTCCGGCGGCATCATGCGCCCGTCCGGCAGCCTCCACCGGGCAAGCGCCTCTGCGCCCACGATGATCCCGGACGGCACCATGCACTGCGGCTGAAAATAGAATTCCAGCTCATGCGCCCTGAGCGCCTTCTGGAAATCGCTCAGGATACGGTACTCCTGCTCCTTTTGCGTCTGTACCGATGGATCGTAGCGCCGGATGCGGGTGTGGAAATCGCCGCGGACCTGGTTCGCCGCGATGGACGCGCGGTCAAACGAGGCGACGATCGAATCCAGCCCCTCCGTGGAGCTGACGCCGAACGCGGGCATGAAGCCCATCGACGCGTCATGGGCGGCGATGAGCTGCTGGATGCGTTCATACATCCGTTTGACGCTCTCCTCCGAGGGCAGTAGCATGCAAAAATCGTCCTGCCCCATGTAGCCCGCGAGCCCGCCGGAGCGCTCCGCCTCCTGCGCGAGCGCCTCGCCGATCTGCGAGAGCAGCACGTCGCCGGAGTCGTGTCCGTACCACTCGTTGAAGAGCCGGAAGTTTTCGATATCGATGGTGACGGCGAGAAGGCCCTCGCCCTCCTTCTTCGCGAGCAGCTCCCTGCCCGCGGCAAAGAAGTCCTTCTGGCGCATAAGGCCCGTCAGCTCGTCGCGTCCCGTTCGCTCGCTCCGCGGCGCGGGAACGTCTGCTTCGGGTATTTGGTTGGATCCGTATTCTTTCATGCTTTTCCCCGCTCCTGTCGTCGTTCCGGTCACGCTGTTCCCGGCACGCCACAATATTAATAAATTATTATATTGGCATTTCAGGTAAAATGCAACAAAAATATACGAAGGACTTCGCTTGATTTTTGTATCGGTTTATGCTATTTTTGAAAGGATGGATCGTATTCCGTCAAATCTTACATTCGGAGGACAAGCAGATTATGGCACGTTTTACTCTCCCCCGCGACATTTATCACGGCAAGGGCTCCCTTGAAGCGCTCAAGGACCTGAAGGGCAAGAGGGCGATCATCTGCGTAGGCGGCGGCTCCATGAAGCGGGGCGGCTTCCTCGGTCGTGCACAGCAGTATCTGGAAGAGGCGGGCATGGAGGTCAAGCTCTTTGAGGGCATTGAATCCGACCCCTCCGTCGAGACCGTGATGAAGGGCGCTGCGGTCATGGCCGAGTTCCAGCCCGACTGGATCGTTGCCATGGGCGGCGGCTCCCCGATCGACGCGTCGAAGGCGATGTGGATCAAGTATGAAAACCCCGACTGCACCTTTGAGGATATGTGCAAGGTGTTCGGCCTTCCCGAGCTGCGCAAAAAGGCGCATTTCTGCGCGGTTTCCTCCACCTCCGGCACCGCGACCGAGGTCACCGCGTTCTCCATCATCACCGACTATTCCAAGGGCATCAAGTACCCCATCGCCGACTTTGAGATCACCCCGGACGTCGCCATCGTCGATCCGGAGCTCGCCGAGACCATGCCCAAGAAGCTGGTCGCGCACACCGGTATGGACGCCATGACGCACGCCATCGAGGCGTATGTCTCCACCGCCAACTGCGAGTTCACCGATCCGCTCGCCATCCACGCGGTCGAGATGATCCAGGCGGACCTGGTCAAGAGCTACAACGGCGACATGGAGGCGCGCGACCGGATGCACTATGCGCAGTGCCTCGCCGGCATGGCGTTCTCCAACGCGCTGCTGGGCATCGTCCACTCGATGGCGCACAAGACCGGCGCGGTGTTCGCCGATCAGGGCGCGCACATCATCCACGGCGCCGCCAACGCCATGTACCTGCCGAAGGTCATCGCGTTCAACGCCAAGGATCCCACCGCGAAGAAGCGCTACGCCGTGATCGTCGACTATATGATGATTTGCAAGCCGGAGGACTCCGACGACGTAAAGGTCGCCGCGCTCATCGACTATCTGCGCAAGATGAACGACGACCTGAACATCCCGCACGGCATCGGCACCTACGGCGCGGACGCGCTTCCCTGCGAGAAGGGCTTCGTCCCCGAGAACATCTTCCTTGAGCGTCTGCACGACATCGCGGTCAACGCCATCGCCGACGCCTGCACCGGCTCCAACCCGCGTCAGCCGTCCGTCGAGGAGATGGAAAAGCTGCTCAAGTGCTGCTACTACGACACCGAGGTCGATTTCTAAGTCCTGCCGGACGGGCAAAGCCGAGTCTGCGGCTGCTTTGCGCATCGTCACCTATAGGCCCGACCGCGGGCATTGATTACACATAATAATGCATGGCCGCCGAAAACCGGCGGTCATGCCGATTCAGGAGATCGTTATGGAAGCAAAAGATAAAAACGGGCTGACCGAGAAGGAGTTTCTCGCTGCCTACGACCCCGACAAGTACCCCAAGCCCTCGCTGACTTCCGACATTGCCATTTTTGCGCGTGAGGGCGCGGCGTTCCGGCTGCTGCTGATCCGCCGCGGCGGGCATCCGTACCTCGGCTGTCTCGCCCTGCCGGGCGGCTTTGCCAACGCCGGGGAGACGACGCGGGAGACCGCCGCGCGCGAGCTGCGGGAGGAAACCGGCGTCTCGGGCGTGGAGCTGAAGCTGCTCGGCGTGTACAGCGCGCCGGGGCGCGACCCGCGCGGCTGGGTCGTCTCCGCCGCGTACTACGCCGTGGCCGACGCCTCCAGCGTGCGCGCGCAGGCGGGCGACGACGCCGCGGACGCCGTTTGGTTCGACGTGTCGTACAGCACGGCGTCGGACACGGTCACGCTCCGCGGCGGCGAGGAAACGATCGTCATAACCGCAGGAAAGGAGACCACGGAGCCGGAGCGCCGGCTCGCCTTCGACCACGCGGAGATGATCGCGGACGCCGTGCGGCGGCTGGCGAAATAGAAACAAGGCCCAAGGCAACAAGAGAGACGGAGTGCAAGCCCCGTCTCTCGTTTTTTGTTTCCGCGTCAAAAGAACAGCAGGCCGAAGCCGAAGGACAGGCAGTTCGCCGCCAGCGTCAGCAAAAAGAGCTTTTTCGACCGTCCGAACGCGAGCGCGTACGCCGCGTATTCCGCCGCGAGGACCACCAGCTCCAGCGCATACGCCGCCGCGATGCGTCCCGGCAGAAGATACGCCACGGTCAGGTTCAGCAGCAGGTTGGAAGCGACGTTCGCGCAGACGACGATAAGAATCTCGTCCCGGCTCCGGTATCCCGCGAGCAGGAACACCGGCGTCTCGATCAGCACCGTCAGCACGCAGGCGGCGATCAGGCTCATCTGCTCCTGCGGCGGCGCAGCACCGTCGACACCAGAACCGCCGCGGCGATCAGGGCGACGGCGAGCAGCAGCACGGGCAGAACCGTCGGGTCGGCCGGCTCCGGAACCGGCGTGGGTACGGGCGTCGGCGCGGGCTCAGGCGTCGGCGTCGGAGTCGGCATGGGGAACGGGAATTGCGGCGGCATGGGCGTCGGCCGCCGCGGTGCCCACGGGTCGAGCAAGTCGGCGAACGCCGTCACGCTCAAAAGCATCGCGGTCAGGAGCGCAAGCGCGCTATGGAGCAGCTTCTTCATGTTTTTTGTCCTCCTCTTCCATAACAGTTTCCTGAATAACAGTTTTCTTCCCGGTTTCAATCGTCTCTCCCCGCTCTTGCCGTTTCTTCCGCCGCCTTACAATGAAACGGATCAGCAGCGCCAGCGCGAGGACGGCGAGCGCGAGCAGCAGCAGCGGGATCGCGAGGATCACGAACACGGTCGGCCCGGCCATCACGTCCGCGCGGACGGGCAGGGCGCAAAGGCCGCACGCGAGCAGCAGCGCCGCAAGCCGTTCGAGGTGCTTCATCACGGTATCTTCCCTTCTCTCTCAATTTTCGCTTCGGCGTACAGGATGGCCCACAGGCCGAACAGAAAGCTGACGAGCACGCACGCCCACAGCGCGGGCCCGGTCAGCGTCATCAGCTGTCCCGCGAGCGTCCCCGGCCACAGGGCCGACGCCGCGAGCCCGAACGCGAAGCCCGGCGCGTCCGGCATGGCGCGGTACAGCAGCCAAAGCGTCACCGGCATGGTGAGGTTCAGCGCGAATTGTCCCGCGAGCGACGGCAGCGCCCACGCGGAGCAAAACGCGATCAGCAGCGCCGCGGGTACGATCGACAGCAGCGCCGTGCGCCGCGCGCCGAGCCGGTCGCAGACAAAGCCTCCGGCGGTCTTGCCCGCGAACACACACAGCACCGTCAGCAGCGCCCACACTGTGCCGCTCTTCCACGGAAAGCTGACGGCGGTGCCGCCCACCGCCCGCACCGCGACCGCGAGCGCCAGCAACAGCGGCGACGCCACACCGATCGCGCGCTTCTCCGCAACGGGCAAAGCGTCCGGCAAGGACGCGCGCCGCTCCAGCGGGATCACGGCAAGGGCGCAAAGCGCGAGCAATACGGCGAACGCCGTGCCGAGCTCCGGCCAGAGCGTTCCCAGCGCCAGCCCGATCGCCCCCGGCGCGACGAACACGCCCAGCTCGCCCGCCCGTCCGCCGCTGCGCTCCAGCGTCATCGCGCCGCCGGCGACGTGGAACACGCTGTTGCCGGCGCCGACGCAGCAGACGCGCAGCACGGGCGGCAGCGGCAGCGCGTAGCCCGCGGCGACGAGCAGCATCGACGCGCTCGCCGAAACCGCGTGCCGCCGGAGCCTGTCGGCCGCCAGCCCGACGAGGCACTGGGTCGAAAACGCCAGCGTGTTGTAGGCAAGGATCAGAGTCGTGAGGTTCTCCTCCGCCCGAAGAAGACCGAGCACCGTCGCGGCGCACAGGCCGTCCACCAGCAGATGCGAGAGCGAATCAAGCGCCAACAGCGCCGCCGTCCCGCGCGGATTTCTTTCCGTCTTCATGGCGTCACGGCTCCGTGTGGCGGTAGGGCGTGTTCTGCCACTTGCCGCCCTGCGCGCGGTGCAGCTCCTCCGTCAGGTGGTCCCAGTAGAGCACGTCCCCCGCCTCCGGGTAGAATTCGAGGAAGCGTCCGTCCAGGAAAAGGTAGAACCGCGAGATATCGGTGCACATGCCGTAGGTCGGCAGCTGCGCGCTCGGCAGGTCGAAGCGGAAGGGCGCGCCCTCCAGCGTGCCGTCGTAGTGCAGCCCGCCGCGGTCCAGCGTCAGCGTACCCTCGCCGCGCAGCTCGGAGGTCTTGTCGCCGAACAGAACGCGGCGCTCGGGCAGGACGCCCACCTTCACCCGTCCGCTGTGGCAAAAGCCCTCGCGGCGGACATCCTCCGCGGCGCGCTCGCGCTCGAGGATCGTCCAGTCCGTGACGTGCGCGGGGCACTCGGAGCCCTCCGCCGGGCGCAGCGCATAGGTCTCGTCCAGGTGCACCGTGTTCCCGCAGGCGCGGCAGCGCAGCGCGTCGCCCTCCGTCTCGTTCTGATAGAGCGCCCCGCAGCGCGGGCAGAGGTAGAGCAGCGTCTCCAGCCGCTTCGCCATCGGATTCTTCCCGCGGAAGCGCACCCTTGCCCTCTCGTTCCAGAGGTAATCGTCGTGCGCGAGCAGGCGGTTCATCCTGTCCTCGATCTCCTCCACGCTCAGCGTCCCGAGCTCCTCCGCCGTGAACATGCGGTCAACCGTCACCTCGACGCGCCCCTTGCGGCGGTCGAGGCAGTGCTTGGTGTAGGTGAGGTAGCCGCCCGCGATCTTGGCGTAGTACACGCTCAGCCCCAGCTTTTTCACCAGCTTCGCTCCGCCGGGGATGATGGGCTGCGCCATGCCGGTGATGGAGCTCATCCCCTCCGGCATGAGGCAGATGCTGCACCCCTGCCGCGCGGCGCGGAGGATCTCGCGCACGGCGTAATGGTCCGGCGTAAAGTTCTTCTTGGGGATGACCTGCATGATCGGCAGCAGGAGGCTCGTGGGAAAGCGGAAAAACTCGTTGTAGCCCACCACATAGTTCAGCCGCTTGGGCCAGCAGGGCGGGCCGGTGAACTCATAGTCGGCGCGCGAGGCGTGGTTCGCGATCATCAGGATCGGCCCCTCGTCCCGTCCGGGGTAAGCGCGATAGACAAAGTGTGTGTTGTCCGCCCTGCCGAGCGCCTTCGCCACGAGCATCAAAACGGCGTAAAGCGCCGCGGGCGGCGCGTGGATCCTGCGCGATTGGAGCCATTCGGCCCTCGTTTTTCTCCGGGGCACCGCATCAGCCTCCTTTGTTTGGGCTCTTCCGCACGGTCAGTTGTCCGCGCGGTTGTAACCGTTTTTCATGCGCTCGCTCACCGTCTGGAGCACCTTGCCGAGCGCCTCGGTCGTCTTCTCCTTCGCCATGGCGCACAGCTTCTCGTTCGCCTCGGCGACGAGCGAGAAGTCGCCGCTTTCGGTCATTTTTTGATCGTACTCCCGCAAAAGCCGCCGCCCCTCCGTCATCACCGCGCTCTGATAGCGCTCGATATCCTGGACGCAGGCGGGGAACTCGTGGTCCGCCAGCGCCCCGATCAGGCGGCTGCTCCAGTAGAAATTCTCCGTGGACACGTCCGTCGTGACGCCGCTGAGATAGCTCGGCAGCTTCGCCGTGTTCGGATAGACGGGCAGCAGCGCGTCAAAGGTCGTGGAGCCGAAGCAGATCCACTCGACGCCTCGGATCGCCTCCGGCACACCGCTTCGGATCTGGCACACGGACATGACCCCGGTGCGGTTGATGCCGATGGAGCGGTACATGCCGCGCTTTCCGGTGTCGGCGTGCAGATAGGGGTCGTAGGGCGTGCCCTGATAGTGGGTGGAGAGCAGGTACTTCACATCCTCCACCGTCACGCGCCGGTCCGGCACGAAGGACCAGGGGATATCGTCGCTCTCCGGCGTGAACTCCGCGTCCGGTCCCTCCCAGCGGTGCGAGCGCGGCGTGAGATAGCGGCCCATGAACCACGCGCGCGGCGTGTTGTAGACGTGGTCGCTGTCCCTGCGGGAGCCGAAGACGTCGCGCGGATTGAACGCGCCGTTCTGGTTGAGGTCGAGGCAGTTGTCGCGGATGAACTCGCGCAGGTCCTTCGAGCACAGATGCGCCTTCTTCGCTCCGAAGGCGTCCTTGAGATCGAAGCCGTCCATGCCGAACTGGTTGGGGTTGACGACGCAGACCTCGTCCGGCACGCGCCGCGCCATCCAGTGATGCCCGCCGATGGTCTCCATCCACCAGATCTCGTTTTCGTCGTTGAAGGCAATACCGTTGGACTCGTAGGTGCCGTACCGCTCCAGCAGCTCCGCCAGGCGCAGCACGCCCTCCCTCGCGGTGCGGATGTAGGGCAGCACCAGCACGACGAAGTCCTCCTCCCCCAGCCCGCCGGGGACGTCCTTCTCGCCGCGCTTTTTCGGCTTTTTACAGACCTTGAGCGGGTCCGCCGCCAGCACGCGCGGGTTCGAGGTGATGGTCTCCGTCGCGGTCATGCCGACGTTCGCGGCGTTGATGCCCGTCGCCGCCCAGATTCCCTCCTTCTTGCGGTCCACGTTGGGACAGGCGGTGTAGCGCAGGGGCTCGTCCGGCAGAGCGACCTCCGCGTGGGAGAGGACGCTTTTGTAGGTTTTCGGCTGGTCCTTCGGCTCGACGACGACCATCTTCTTCACGTCGAAGTGTCCGTCGTCGGTGCGGGCGATCATCGTGGAGCCGTCGTTGGAAGCCTTTTTTCCGACCAGGATCGTGGTGCAGGGCATGGCGTTTGCCTCCTTCTCGCATTTCTGCTCCGATTATACTCCATTTCCCTCCCGATGGGAAGAGAAAAGGCGAATTTTGCGCTTGACTTTTTCCGCCGGCTGCGCTATCATCCCTCTGTGATCCAAGGGGCGTCGGCGCAAGCCGGCTGAGATGGAGCGTATCGCCGCTCCAATCCCTCAGACCTGATCCGGACAATGCCGGCGTAGGGATGGTGAATCGGCTTTTTCACCTCAATGCGTCCGCATTGGGGTGTTTCTTATTGTTAGGAGGAATCTGCCATGAACAACACAAGCAAAACAACCCGCGCGCTGGTCGAGGGCGCGCTGATGGTCGCCGCCGCGGAGGCGCTGGGCTACATCAAGCTCTGGCATATGCCCGAGGGCGGCTCCGTCTCGCTGATGATGCTTCCCATCGTACTCTACGCCCTGCGCTGGGGGATCGGGCACGGCCTGCTCGCGGGCTGCGCGCTCGGCATCATCGACTTCATGCTCGGCGGCGGCATCGCCATCGGCTGGCAGTCCATTCTCGGCGACTACGTCATCGCCTGCACGCTCATCGG
>CAMVAV010000086.1 GCA_947165595.1 uncultured Clostridia bacterium
CAGCTTCACCGGCACGATGGAGCACGTCTTTGTCGACGGCATGATCGGCTCGCTGACCGACGCCTGGAACATCGGCATCATTATCTTCCTCGTCATCCTCGGCGCGATGGTCATGCTGATGAACCGCGCCGGCGGCAGCGCGGCGTTCGGCCGCTGGGCGACCACGCACGTCAAAACCCGCGTCGGCGCGCAGTGCGCGACCATCGCGCTGGGCGTTCTGATCTTCGTGGACGACTATTTCAACTGCCTGACCGTCGGCTCGGTCATGAGCCCGCTGGCGGAGACCCACGGCATCAGCCGCGCGAAGCTCGCCTACCTGATCGACGCGACCGCCGCGCCCGTGTGCGTCATCGCGCCGGTGTCCTCCTGGGCCGCCGCCGTCGCCGGCATGGTCGAGGGCGCGAACGGCTTCACCGTGTTCGTGCGCGCGATCCCCTATAACTTCTACGCGATCCTGACCATCGTGATGATGTTCACGCTCGCTGTCGGCAAGTTCGACTACGGCCCCATGCGCGCCGCCGAGCTGGCGCAGAAGCTGGAGGAAAAAGGCAAGCAGCGCGCCAGCATCACCGGCGCCGAGGACATGCCCACCCCGCCCGTCAAGCAGGACGGCAAGGTCATCTACCTGGTGCTGCCGATCATCGTGCTGATCGTGTGCTGCGTGCTCGGCCTGACCTATACCGGCGGCCTTTTCGAGGGCGCGAGCTTTATCGACTCCTTCGCGGACTCCGACGCGGCGACCGGCCTCGTGTACGGCTCCGCGGTCGCGCTGATCCTGACGATCATCTACTACCTGTGCACGAAGGCGCTGACCTTCAGCGAGTGCATGAACGCCCTGCCCGAGGGCTTCAAGGCGATGGTCCCGCCGATCTTCGTGCTGACCTTCGCGTGGACGCTCAAGGCGATGACCGACTCCCTCGGCTCCACCGAGTACGTCTCCGGCGTGGTTGAGTCGATCTCCAGCAACGAGGCGCTGATGAGCCTGCTGCCGGCGCTGCTGTTCCTGATCGCCTGCGGCATCGCGTTCGCCACCGGCACCAGCTGGGGCACCTTCGGCATCATGATCCCCATTGCTGCCGCCGCGTTCCACGCCGACATGGGCAGCGAGCTGATGATCATCTGCATCTCCGCCTGCATGGCGGGCGGCGTGTTCGGCGACCACTGCTCCCCGATCTCCGACTCGACCATCATGGCGAGCGCGGGCGCCCAGTGCGAGCACATCCAGCACGTCTCCACGCAGCTGCCCTACGCGCTGACCGCGGGCTTCGGGGCCCTGGTGAGCTACATTCTCGCGGGCTTTATCCGCAACTGGCTGATCTGCCTGCCGCTGAGCATCGCGCTGATGATCGCGGTTCTGCTGGTCTTCCGCGCGCGGGTCTCGCAGACGACCGCCGCCTGAATACAACAAAAAATTGGCTGACGCTGTGCGTCAGCCAATTTTTTATATGGTTTGGAAGAACGCCTCGATCTCCGCCTTGGTGCAGCTCGCGCTGCCCTGGGCGAAGAACGGCTTGCCGCCGCCGCGGCCGGAAAGCGCCGCGTTGAGCGATTTCACCAGCGCGCGCAGATCGCCGCCCGCCTGTCCCACGGCGTATTTCCACGCGCCGTCCTTCCCGGCGAACACCGCGCAGCGCCCGCCGCACTCGTTCATCACCGCGTCGCAGAGCTTGCGCACGCTGTCCGGCGACATGTCCTCCTCGAAGAGCAGTACGTCTCCCTGTCCCGCGAGGCGGGCGGCGACCTGCGCGAAGACCTGCGCCTCCAGCCGCGCCGCGCGGAGCTTGAGCGCGCCGTGCTCGTCCTCCAGCCGCGCCACCGCCGCCGCGCTGTCGGTCGGCTTGACGGAGAGCGACTGCGCCACGCGCAGGTTCTGCTCCCAGGTCGCGGCGAGATGGCGGTACGCCCGCGCGCCGCAGAGCAGCTCGATGCGCACGCCCTCCCGGAATTTCTGGCAGGAGAGGAACTTGACGACGCCCACCTCGCCGCTGCGCCGGACGTGCGTGCCGCAGCAGGCGCAGCAGTCCGCGCCGGGGAAGGACACGATGCGCACGTCGCCCTCGATGGGCTTCTTGCTGCGGTAGTCGATGGCGTCCAGCGCCGCGCCGCGGTAGAGCCCGATCTCGATCTCGTGATCCTCGCAGAGATAGGCGTTGGCGCGTTTTTCCAGCTCCATCAGGTCCTCCCACGCGATCTCGGCGTTGAAGTCGATGGTCACGACGTCCGCGCCCATGTGGAAGCCCACGTTGTCGCAGCCCCAGCGCGCGCAGATCATGCCGGAGCAGATATGCTCGCCGGAGTGCTGCTGCATGTGGTCGAAACGCCGCGCCCAGTCCAGCGCGCCGTCGACCGTCTCCCCGACGGGAAGCGCCGCGTCGCACCGATGCGTCACCACGCCGTCGCGCTCGTGCACGTCCAGCACGCGCGCCGCGCCCAGCGTGCCGTGGTCGGCGGGCTGTCCGCCGCCCTCGGGATAAAACGCCGTCCGGTCCAGCACGACGGCATAGCCGTCCTTCGTTTCCTCGCAGGAGAGGACGCGGGCGGAAAATTCCTTTTGATACGGGTCGTCGTAGTAGAGCTTCTTCGTCTCGGTCATGGGGTGGGTTCCTCCTGATAGGTATTGGGGAAAAACTGCGCCTTCGCGCGCAGAACGCGCAGACAGGCGAGGTCGACCGTCTCCTCCGCGAGCGTGCCGTCGTCCAGCGCGGCGAGCACCTGCGCGATCTCGGTCTCGTAATCCGTCGTCACCAGCATGTCGTTGCCCGCCTTGATCGCCAGCACGGCGGCGCTGCCGTCCCTTGTGTAGGCGTCCAGCGCGTCCATGGCGAGGTCGTCGGTCAGGATCACGCCGTCGAAGCCCAGCTCGCGGCGCAATATCCCGTGCACGGCGGGGGAGAGGGAGGCGGGCAGCTCGCCGTCCATGCACGTGACGATGTTGTGGCTCACCAGCACGAAGGGCGTGCGCTTGCTCTCCGCCCGGATCCCCGCCAGGAACGGCAGGAAATCCGAGGAAACGAACGTCTCGTAGGGCCGTTCGTCCACTGCGACGCCCGTGTGCGTGTCCACGTTGTTTCCGTAGCCGGGGAAGTGCTTCAAAACGCTGCCCATCCCCGCGTCGCCCATCGCCTGCACCACGCGCGCGACATACGCCGCCGTCGTTTGCGCGTCCTGTCCGAGGCTGCGCGCGTAGATGAAGTCCGCCGGATCGACGGAGACGTCGCACACCGGCGCAAAGTTGACGTTGATCCCCAGCTCGTGCAGCAGATAGCTCTTCTGCATGGCGTCGTTCAGGATCGCGCCGAAGCCGCCCGAGGCGTAAAGCGCCTGCGGCGACTGCGCGGGGGAGGGGAAGAGGTAGGGGTCGCGGCTCGCGCGCACGACGGTGCCGCCCTCCTCGTCGCAGCCGATGAACAGGGGGATGCCCGTGTCGTAGGACGCCGCCGTCTGATAGCTCGCGAGCTTCGAGATGACCTCGTCCGCCGTCAGCCAGTTGCCGGCGGAGTCCTTGAAGTCGCGCGCGAAGAGCAGCACGCCGCCGAGGTGATATTTCTCGATCTCGTCCGCCGCCGAGGTCTCGGGACAGCGCACGAAAAAGAGCTGCCCGACCTTCTGCTCCCGCGTCATGGCGTCCAGCTGCGCGTACAGGCGTGCGTTCAGCTCTGCCGCGGCGCGCGCCTCGCGCTCCGCCTCGTCCGCGGGGGTCTCCTCCCGGTTTGGCGAGGTCTCGGGCAGGTAGCGCGGCTCCGACGGCTCCGACGCCTCCGTCTCCGGCGGCGCGGCGGGCGTTTCAATGACAGTGCTTTGACGCCCGCCGCAGCCGGCGAGCGTCAAAGCCAACAGCATCATGATTGCGACGAGCCGCTTCATTCGTCCTCGTGCGCGGTGACCTTGATGTGGAGCTCGTCGAGCTGCTTTTGCGTGACCTCGCCCGGCGCGCCCATCATCACGTCCTGCGCGTTCTTGTTCATGGGGAAGGGGATGATCTCGCGGATCGACTCCTCGCCCGCCAGCAGCATCACCATGCGGTCGATGCCCGGCGCGATGCCCGCGTGGGGCGGCGCGCCGTAGCAGAAGGCGTTGTACATGGCGGGGAACTTCTTCTTGACGTCCTCCTCGCCGAGGCGCACCAGCTCGAATGCCTTGACCATGATCTCGGGATCGTGGTTGCGCACCGCGCCGGAGGAGAGCTCCACGCCGTTGCACACCAGGTCGTACTGGTCCGCCATGATCGTCAGCGGGTCCAGCTCGCCGCGCTCCGCCTTGAGCAGAACGTCCAGCCCGCCCTTGGGCATGGAGAACGGGTTGTGGCAGAACTCCAGCTCGCCGCTCTCCTCGCCGATCTCGTACATCGGGAAGTCGGTGATCCAGCAGAACTCGTAGCGCTCCTTGTCCATGTGGCCCTCGCAGGCGCGGCCGAAGGTCTTGATCTCCACGCCGGACATCTTCACCGCGCTCTCGCCCGCGGCGAGGACAAAGAGAGTGTTCGGCGCGAGCTCGGGATACGCCGCGCGGAGCGCCGCCTCGTCCACGATGAACTTGGCGACGCCGCCGACGAGCGCGCCGGTCTCGTCGGTTTTGAACCAGTAGCCCTTGCTGCCGCTCTGCACCTCGCAGTCGGTCAGCAGCTTTTCGATCTGCTTGCGCGTGAGCTTGCAGTCGGAAATCGCGACCGCGCGGACAACCTTTCCCAGGAGTGGCTCAAACGCCGTGTCCTCAAAGACCGCGGTGACGTCCTTCGCGGTCAGGTCGATGCGAAGATCCGGCTTATCCGTGCCGTAGGTCTCCAGCGCGTCGAGATACGCGATGCGGCGGAACGGCGGCTGGGACGCGATATCGTACTTGCCGAACTTGGCGAAGATCGGGGGCAGCACGTCCTCGCAGATCGCGAACACGTCCTCCTGCGTGGCAAACGCCATCTCCATGTCGAGCTGGTAGAACTCGCCGGGGGAGCGGTCGCCGCGGGCGTCCTCGTCGCGGAAGCAGGGGGCGATCTGGAAGTAGCGGTCGAAGCCGCTGGTCATGAGCAGCTGCTTGAACTGCTGCGGCGCCTGCGGCAGCGCGTAGAACTTGCCCGGGTGCTTGCGCGCCGGCACCAGATAGTCGCGCGCGCCCTCGGGGGAAGACGCGGTGAGGATCGGGGTCGTGATCTCGAGAAAGTCGTGCTTCAGCATTGCCGCACGCAGCGCCGCGATAACGTTGCATCGCAGAATGATGTTCGCCTTGACGGCGGGATTTCTGAGGTCGAGATAGCGGTACTTGAGCCGCGCGGACTCGTCTGCCTCGCGGGAGCGGTTGATCTCGAAGGGCAGCTCGTTGTAGCGGCAGCGGCCCAGCAGCTCGATCCGCTCGGGCACGATCTCGATGTCGCCGGTCGCCTGCTTCGGGTTCTTGCTCGCACGCTCGCGCACGGTGCCCGCCACGAGGATCGTGGACTCCTTGTTGTAGCTCTTGACCTGCGCGAGCAGCGCCGCGTCCTCCACGACGATCTGCGTGGTGCCGTAGAAGTCGCGCAGCACGAGGAAGGCGAGATTGCCGCCGACCTCGCGCAGATTTTCCATCCAGCCGACGAGCTGCACCTTCTCGCCGACGTTCTCCATGCGGAGCTGGTTGCACGTGTGGGTTCTTGACTGCATCATGGTTGATTCTTCTTTCTTTTTGTTGTATCGTCCGCGGAATCCGTCAGGCCATATAGTCAGCCATATTTCGCGGTTGCCGCGCAGCGGCGAGCGAAATGGCGATCTCGGGCGAAGCCCGTTTATGGCCGTCAGGCCATAAACGGCTTGGTCTTGGGATTGACGATATCGCGGTAATCGAGGTCGCCGCGGTCGAGCGCGAGGATCAGCGCCTCCGCCGTGGCGGAGTTCGTCGCAAAGGGGATGCGGTTCTGGTCGCAGAGCTTCGCCATGTAGGCGATGCTGTTGGGGTACTCCGCGCTGTTGGGGTCGTGGAAGTAGAGCACAAGGTCGATCTCGTTGCAGGCGACGCGCGCGCCGATCTGCTCGTCGCCGCCCTGCGCGCCGTTCATGAACAGGTGGATGGTCAGCCCCGTCGCTTCCTTGATGATGCGCCCCGTCGTATTCGTCGCGCAAAGCGTGTGGCGGGACAGAATACCTGCGTAGGCGGTGCAGAACTGCACCATCAGCTCCTTGCGGTTGTCATGCGCGATCAATGCGATGTTCATGTTGTTCCTTTCTGCCGTAACGGCCGTCGCTTCAATGCTTCCGGAAAACCGTTCAGCCGCGGCCGGGCGGCTTTCCGGAGGCATCGAGGGTTGTGGGGAGGGGGAGACGCGCTCCCCCGTTTGGGACTATACTCTCATCAGCGGCACGCGTTCGCCGCAGAGTCTCCTTGCGATGTTCCGGCACGCCCTGCGCGCGGGGGAATAGTAGCCGAAACGGTCCGCCTCGCCCTTGCCCATCAGGGCGGGAAGGTCGTCGTCCTCCGGCACGATGCCCAGCAGCGGCAGACCCGCCGCGTCCATCGCGTCGTCGATGTTCGAGCGCAGCGACCGGAGCAGGCGGCGGCGCAGACGATTCACCACCAGATGCACCCGCCCGTTCGGAAACTCGCTGAGCTCCATGACCGTGCGCTGCGCGTCGCGCAGGCAGGAGGGCTCGGTCGTCGTGATCACGATCGCGCGGTCCGCGTGCGCCGTCGTAAGCCGGAAGGACTCGCCCAGCCCCGCGCCCGCGTCGATCAGGCAGTACTCGAACTTCTCGCGCACCTCGTCCAGCAGGTCGCGCAGCCCGTCGGGGGAAGAGAGCTGCGCCTCGGTCGTCAGCGGCGCGGTCAGAAAATAGAGGTTTTCCTGCCGCGGATGCTTCACGACCGCGGCGTCCAGCGACACGCGCCCTGCCGCCACGTCGGAGAAATCCATCAGCACCCGGTCGGTCAGGCCCAGCGCAAGGTCAAGGTCGCGCAGCCCCACGTCGCCGTCGAGCACCAGCGTCTTGTGTCCGAGCGTCGCAAGCGCCACGCCGGTCAACGCGGTAAATGAAGTTTTTCCCGTGCCGCCCTTGCCGGACACGATGGCTATGACCTGGCCCAACGAAATCCCTCCCATGCTGTTGTTGCGGAATACAATTTCCGATCTGCCCGCCCCCGACGGGACGGTTTTTGTACTCTGTAATCAGAGCGGTTTTTTGCGGATCTGTCCGTACGGGCGCGGATACTTCGGCGGCGTCGGCCGCGTCTTTTCGATCACGACGACGCGGTGCGTCACGTCCGAGGACGGGATGGCGTAGTCCACGACGCGCGCGATCCTGCCGCCCAGCGTTTCGACGGCGCGCGCCGCGTCCCGCTGCTCCCCGTCGCTGCGCGTGCTCTTCATCGCGAGGAAGCTGCCGCCCACGCGCACCAGCGGCAGGCACAGCTCGCACAGCACGTTCAAGCCCGCGACCGCGCGCGACACCGCGAGGTCGTAGGTCTCCCGCCGTTCCGCCGCAAGCTCCTCGGCGCGCGCGTGGACGCACTCGACGCCGTCCGGCCCCAGCGCGTCGCACGCCTCCCGCAGAAAGTCGACCCGCTTGCGCGTGCCGTCCAGCAGCGTCAGCTTGATCGTGGGGCAGAGGATGCGCAGCGGCACGCCCGGAAAGCCCGCGCCCGTGCCGACGTCCACGACGCGCCGCCCGTCAAACGGCGCGACGGTCAGCAGCGCCGCGCTGTCGAGCAGGTGCAGCCGCGCGAAATCCGCCTCGTCCGTGATGGCGGTCAGGTTCATCACCCGGTTCCGCTCCAGCACAAGACGCGCGAATTCCGCCAGCTGCTCCGCCTTTCCCTCGTCCAGGCCCAGCTCCCTGAGTCCGGTACGCAGCAGCTCCAGCACTTACTTGCGCTCCTTGAGCAGGTCGCGGATCTCGGTGAGCAGCTTCTCCTCCGCGGAGGGCTCCGCCGGCTTTTCCTCTTCCTTCTTCTTGTTCTTCTCGGCGAGCTCCTTCGCCTTGTTGATCGCTTTGATGACCGAGAACAACACCAGCGCGATGACAAGGAAATTGACGATCGTGCCGACGAAGGTGCCGAGGCCCAGCACGACCGCCTCGCTGTCCTCCGTCGCGGCGCGCAGCGTGATGTTCAGCGCGTCGGTGTTCGGGCTGTTGAAGAGCACCGCCAGCAGGGGGGTGATGACGTCGCTGACCAGCGAGCCGGTGATCGCGGCAAAGGCGCCGCCGATGATGACGCCGATCGCCATGTCCATGACGTTGCCCTTGAGTGCAAAGGCCTTGAACTCTTCCAGAAACTTCTTCATCTGTATCTCTCCTTTTATTTGAAATATGCCGTTTGACAGATTCAACTGCGCGCGAAAGGCGGTCCTTACTTCTTCGGCGTCAGCTTCTCGGTGCCGCCCATATAGGGCCACAGCACCTTCGGGATGCTCACGCTGCCGTCGGATTGAAGGTTGTTCTCCAGCAGCGCGATCAGCATGCGCGGCGGCGCGACGACCGTGTTGTTCAGCGTGTGCGGGAGGTAGAGCTTGCCGTCCTTGCCCTTCACGCGGATCTTGAGGCGCCTTGCCTGCGCGTCTCCGAGGTTGGAGCAGGAGCAGACCTCGAAATACTTCTTCTGGCGCGGGGACCACGCCTCGATATCGCAGGACTTGACCTTCAAATCGGCGAGGTCGCCGGAGCAGCACTCCAGCTCGCGCACGGGGATGTCCATGCTGCGGAACAGCTCGACGGAGTACTTCCACATCTGCTCGTACCACTTCATCGAATCCTCGGGGCGGCAGACGACGATCATCTCCTGCTTTTCAAACTGGTGGATGCGGTAGACGCCGCGCTCCTCGATGCCGTGCGCGCCCTTCTCCTTGCGGAAGCAGGGGGAGTAGGAGGTGAGCGTCTGGGGCAGCGTCTCCTCGGGGATGATCTGGTCGATGAACTTGCCGATCATCGAGTGCTCGCTCGTGCCGATGAGATAGAGGTCCTCGCCCTCGATCTTGTACATCATGGAGTCCATGTCGGTCTGGCTCATCACGCCCTCGACCACGTTGCCGTGGATCATGAACGGCGGGATGCAGTAGGTGAAGCCCTTGCCGATCATGAAGTCGCGCGCGTAGGCGATGACCGCCTCGTGCAGCCGCGCGATATCGCCGAGCAGATAGTAAAAGCCGTTGCCCGAAACGCGCAGCGCGGAGTCGATGTCAATGCCGTCGAAGTTCGCCATGATGTCGGTGTGGTAGGGCACCTCGTAATCGGGTACCTTCGGCTCGCCGAAGCGCTCGATCTCCACGTTGGCGCTGTCGTCCGGCCCGAGGGGCACGCTGGGGTCGATGATGTTCGGGATCAGCAGCATGTTGTGATGCAGCTTCGCCTCGAACTCCGCCTCCTGCTTTTCCAGCGCGGCGAGCTTTTCGTCGTTCGCCTTGACCGCCGCCATATTCTCGTCGATCTGCTTTTGAAGCTCGTCCTTTTCGGCGCCCTCCGCCTTCTTCAGCCTGCCGAAAAGCGGGCCGTTCGCCTTGGAGAGCTGGTTGCGCTTCGCGCGCAGCTCGCTTGCCTCGGTGATCGCGGCGCGAAGCTTCTCGTCCAGCTCGATTGCCTCGTCGACCAGGGGAAGCTTCTCGTCCTGGTACTTCTTTTTGATGTTTTCCTTGACCGCGTCAGGGTTTTCGCGTACGAATTTGATGTCCAGCATGGTTTGATTTTCTCCTTTACGTTTCACGTGAAACAAATTGGTTTTCCACAGGTTCTTATGCCCCTTGCGGGGCGGGATTACATTTTTATCCCCATGCGGGGGAGCGGTTTCCGATACCGCGGATGCCCCTCGCGGGGGAGCGCTTTCTGACACCGTTTCTTCCTTTTGTCTTGCCAAAAGGAAGAAATGGTTTCAGGCTTCCGTAGAAGGAAAAGCGCTGCCGCGTTTGCCGCCGGTGCGAATCGAACCGGTCGGCGCGGTCTTTCTGACGACTTGACGGTGCGTCTCCTTGCGCTGCCGCGCTCGTTCCTCTTGCCGCGGCTGCGTGCGTCTGTCCGCCGCGCGCCTCGGCGGGATGGTGCGCGCTGGCGCGCGCGTGCTGTCCCCCGGCGGTGGAATGTTATCATTTAAGTAGAGTCGGCAAACTCACCAAAGTGTGATAGAA
>CAMVAV010000087.1 GCA_947165595.1 uncultured Clostridia bacterium
CTCGGAGGGCTATAGCTCTCCGAGTTTTTTTGCCAACGTTTATTTTACACTATGATTGAGAAGTCCTTGTCATGCGTCTTCGGACCGGTGCTTCTCCCAGTCCATTCTGACGCGCAGGCGGTCCTCCTTCCACTCGCGCACGAGATCGAACCCGCCGTCGGTCAGAATATTCCCGTCCGGGTCAATTATGACCGTATGATACCCGCGGTCGCCCACCATTTCGGTGATGCGCGCGGAGCCGTCCTCCCCGGCGGTGAGCTTGAACCACGTCTCCGTGAAGGAATCGCCGTAGACTTCCTGAATTTTGCGGTACAGCGCGGAGAGCGCGATGTCGTATCCGCAGTCGTCCCCGCGCTCATAGAAGACGGCAAGCAGCTTCCGGCACCTGGCGCAGCGGAACAGATGCGCCGTCATGTCGCCCTCAAGGAATTCCTTGAAGATATCCTGCGGGTCATCCTCCCGGAAGCGGTTGAACCTGTGCTCCCACGTCTCCTGAAGCTCGTCCTGCAGCTCCTTGGTAAAGTTCAGCGCGTCCAGCCTGCCGAGATAGACCGACGGCTCGCCGCAGTGGCTGGCCCAGAGCGTGCCGGGTTTTCCGTGGTCGAGATAGGGCGGCGTGTCGCCGAACAGCGTGCCGGAGCTTTCGCGGCACGCCTCCTCCAGACCGGGGAACAGGCCGTCGTCCTCCCGGTCGGGCGCCATGCCGTCGATGCAGGCCGGGCAGATCGTTTTCCTCTGCCCCTTCTCCGTGACGCCCCGGTAGTAGATTTTGACAGAGTTTCCGCAATAGTCGCATTTCGCCCCGTCCGTGCGGAACGTCCCATCCAGCACGGGGAAGGGATGGTAGAGGAATTCATAGTCGTGGAGCCGGACCGCCTCCGCGGCGATCTCGTCGATGTCCTTCCGCAAGACCCTGGCGGTATACCGGCGCTTGGAATCCACCTCGAATACAAGAATGCTCTCGTTTTTCGGCACCAGCTCACGAATCTGCGGATTGAGCTCGTCGCACACGACGCACTGGCCTTTGTTCCGCACAAGAATGGCGTGGCTGTGCCCGTTGTAGAGAAGCTCCGCGACCTCGGGCTCACCCCTGAAATAGCCGGGCAGCACGAGAAGGATCTGCCCGTCGTCGTTCGTCAGGATGCTGTAGCAGTTCAGCGGCTCGATCTCCGCCGGGCGCAGTTCATCGGCTTGCGCGGCCTCCTCCAGCTCGATCAAGTGCTTTGAGGTTTCCTTCAGCGCCTCCCGGAACCGCCTGCGCCGCTCGGCAGCGTCCGGCGCGCCATGTTTTTCACTCATTCGTCAATCCTCCGCGTCATTTTCAATAAAGCAGTCCTCGCCGCTCACGCTGTGATAGGCATAGAAGAACAGAGCCTCAAAGGTATCGAAGCCCTCGTCGTCGATCTCCTCCCACGCCGCGAGCTGCTGCCCGCACTCGTCGAACAGCGTTTCCTTCAGCACCTCCAGCAGATACGCGCTATCCATCGCTTTCGTCCCCATCCCGGTTTTCATCCATCAGCGTCCACGCCCACGAAAAGTCGATCCGTACCGAATCGTCCTTCGCAAGCTCGTCCGCCCAGCTCTCGGCAACGTGGTCGTAAAGCCCCTGCTCAAACGGCGCGCGCGCCCATCGCCCGTCCGCGAGGCGCAGCGCGAAAACGCGCTCGCCGTCCGGCGCTTTGTCGAAGAAGATTTCGTCGATCCTGACGTTCTCCATTTGCAGTGCCAGCAGCTCAAAGGGCTTCATCAGTTCGAGCACGCGGTCGTCCAGCCCCTCGTCGAGCGCCATGAGCTTTTCACGCAGCTGAAAGCGCGAGGTCACGACGCGGAAGCGGTAGTCCGCGTCCGTCGTAAGCGCCGTGTCGCCGCCGCGTTTGACCGTTTCAAAGTGCCGGATCGCCTCCGACGGGTCATTGGGCGTGTACCAGATCATCACGTGATCCTCCATCTGGTGATAGAGCGTCGCGTATTCGATCCAGCGCTTCGCCCCGCAAGCAGGACACGTCCAGAGAAACAGCTCGCCCGTGCGGACGCGCGCCTTCATTTCCGGGTCCAGCGCCGTGTTGACGCTGTCCCAGACCGTGAACTCGGTTTTTTCCCCGCATTCCGGGCAGGGGATCGTCTCCGTGTGGTGCTGTGACATAGAAGCTCCTTTCCGTTTATCTGTCCCGATAGAACCCGTACACGGCGAACTTGGCATCCCGGTACATCCGCGCGCCGCCGACGTCGAGGCAGACGATGTAAATGCCGTCGTCGATCCGGTCCATGCCCTTCGGCAGCAGGCCGCCCGCCAGATCGTAGGTATAACCACGCTCGCAACGCTTGACCGAGCCCGTCCACATATCCACGAGATGGAGGTCGGAGTAGACCTTCTCAAAATCGTCGTAGACGGCGCGCTTCGCGTTTTTGCGAAATTCCTCAAACGAAACGTTTTTTCGGTAACGGAACAGCGAAAGCTGCGCCAACACGCTGCCGATCTCCTCGTCTGGCTTCTTCGCGCTCATGCAGGCGAGACGGGCATAGATATAATCGCGCTCGCCGGTGCTCATCACGCGGCGCTCAACGTCCGAGCCCAGCACGGTAACGCCGTCCATGGCGGGATTCGCGCCGAGAAGCTCCACAAAGCTGCCATACGGCGTAAAGAGCTGCGATTCCTCCAGCTGCACGTTGTCAGTCACGCTCGGCTTGCTGTCCGCGCCCTTCATGTAGCACTCCCTGCGCCACTGGTTCGTGCGCAGCGCGCGCCTGATCGCGTCCACGCGTCCTGCGTCGCCGCGCTCCAGCTCGTCCATCACCGACGTTCCGGCAAAGCAGAACGGGCAGGGATAGTACCGCTCGACCTTGATCTCACTGATCTCGCCGAGACCGTCCATCGCGGTCGGGAACGGCCCCACGCGCGCGGGGGAAAAGGCGTAGCGGCAATCCGCGCCGCTGCGGTGGATCAGGCGGAAGCCCGCGACCTTGCCTTGATGCGGGAAATATACGGTCTCGTTGTCCAGGTCGAGGTAGGAGTGGTCGCGCCGCCCCGCCGTATTTTGCGCGAGCATGCGCATAAACGCCTCGTCGTTGCGCTTTTCGCGCGCCGTTTCGTCCACCTTTCGCTTTGCGGCGGCGTGCACGGCGCTTGTATCGAAGCGCGCGCCGCCGTCCGCGTCGCGCCCGGCGACGAACTCACTGCCGTTGCCGAAATAGCCCGCGCCGTATTTCGCGAACTCGCGCGCGACCGCCTCCGCGTCCGCCTGACGGCGCTCTGCATCCCGATATTGGAAGTCGGAATAGGTAAAATCGGTTTGGCCGGACATAGGATCACCTCCTCGGCTCTCAGCGCTTTCCGACGGTCAGATCGCCCTCCAGATGCTCCACCCGCTCTTTCTTGAAAATATCGCCGCGGATCGCCACATCCATGCTGTAGTGGCCGGTGCCGCCGGGATGGTTCATTTCCCACTTGCGATACTGGATATACACCCGGTAGCCGTACCCCGCTCCCTCGTACTCGTCCCACTCTCGAACCTGTTGATCCTTTGTTTTAAGCTCTCCGGGAAGCACCGTCACCGTCTTGGGGCCAAAGAGTCCCTTCTTGACGTAAGATATCTTCAAGCTGTTGGCAACGTCCAGCCAGGAATCCTTCAGCATGGGAAGCGGCGAAACAAAATTTACCTCCATCCAGACGCAGTCGGAGTTGACCGTCACCTTATAAGTCTTGATCTCCAAAGACCCCTTTTCCGGCCGATTGAACAGGAAAGTGGAGGTTTCGGTCTTCTTGTAAACCGGAACCGTCTTCTGCTTTGGCGCTGCCGCCTTCGCCGGTACCGCCTTTTTCGACGGGACTGCTTTCTTCGCCGGGGCGGCGTTCGCGGGCGGCGTCGGGTGGGAGAGCGTGTAGTGCTCCTTCTGCCATTTGCCGCTTTTCAACGCGGAAAGAATGGCGTCCATCTTCGCGGCGTCCTCCGCGTCCTCCATGTCGCGCATGCGGAAGCAGTAGGGGCAGGGCGTCGTCACCGACTGGTCGAAGCTGCCGAACGTGCGGATCATGCCGTCCATCTCGTTCATGAACGGTCCCAGCTTCGCCGAGTTGAACAGGTACGGGCAGCTTCCGCTTTTGTGCAGCAGATGCGTGCCGTAGACCTTGCCGCCCAGCGGATAGCAAATGACGTCCCTGCCGCGATAGAGGTAGCTGTTTGCCTGCGTCTGCCGCTGCTGCATGAGCATCCGAAGCAACGCCTCCTCACCGCGCCGGGACTCCGCCGCCTCCTCCGCCTTTCTCCGCGCGGCGGCGCGCACGGCGTCCGAGTCGATCATGGCCCCGCCGTTTGCGTCGTAGCCGACGATGAACTCGCTGCCGTCGCCGTAGTAGCTCGTGCCGCTCTTGGAGAACTCGCGCCCGATGGCGTCCGAATCGACGCAGCGCTGCCCCGCGTCGCTGTTATGGTAGTCGAGGTATGTAAAATCGGTGTAGTCTGACATGTCGCTTTCCTCCGCTTACTTCTTCTCGCGCACGAGATAGTAGGTGCCGTCCGGCGCGTCGTACTTCAGATACATCTCGTCGTTCCAGTCGCTTTCGACCTCGATGCTGCCGCCGTCGTCGCCGCAGTCGAAGAACAGCCAGTTGCCGTAGTCCGTGGCATAGGTCTCGCTCCGATTCGCCGACGCGTAGGCGGAGTCGGGATAGAAGTCGTTGTACGCCTCGTAGTTGCTCTGCCGCGCGCCGTCCGCCATCACAAAAAGCTGATAGGAAAAGCCGTCGGGACTGTCGCTGCTTTCGATGTAAAGCACGGCGCGCCCGTCCGCGCGGACGTACTTGCCGGAGGTAAAGTGATCGAGCCCGTAGCCCTCGCCCTCGGCGGTCCAGCTCCACTCCTTGGGCACATAGCCGGTTTGGTCGTTGTCGGCGCGCACGGGGACGCCGCCCGTCTGCGCCGGCGCTGCCGGCGTCGCGGGCGCCGAGGCGATCACGCCGCCGGAATAATTGGACTTCTCACCCACGACGCTCTCGAACATGCGCAGCATCGTCGCCACCGCCTGCTCGGTCGTGAACGTGCCGGTCGGCGAGAAGTTGCCCTTGTCGTCGCCGCCCATCACGCGCGCGCCGCTATAGGGCGAGGTGACGGAGCTGATCTTGTTGATGTACGTCTGCGCCCAGTTGTTCGGCGCGTCGTTGAACCGTTTTGCGCCGGATTCGGTTGTAAGCTTCCCGAGCAGCTCCGCCATTACGACGAGCATCTTCGCCGCCTGCTCGCGCGTGATCGTGTTGTCCGGGCGGAACGAGCCGTCCTCGAAGCCGCTGACGATGCCGACACCGTAGGCAAACGCCACCGCGGGATCGCTGAACTGCGAGGCATAGACATTATTCGGTTTCGAGGCGTACTTTGCCATATCCGCGTCGCTCATGCCCGTCGCCGCCTTGACCGTGTTGTAGACGAGCTGCGCGAACTCCTTGCGCGTGATGTTGCCTTGCAGCTTGTCGAAAAGCGCCTCCGGGATGATGCCGAGCGCGTCCGCAAGCGCCAGCTCCTCCTCCGCCCACGGGCTGTACTTCTTATTCCTGCAGCGGGAGCGGAACTGCTCTGTGGTGTCGCCGCTCTTTTTGCGATTGTCCACGATCTGCGTGGAGTTGCCGCCCGCCTTCTGCGAGGCGTTGTCCCCGATTTGCTGTTTGTCTGCTGCGGGCTGCTGCGGTTGCGCCGCCTCGGTCTTTCCGCCGTCGGCTGTCGCCGTGCCCTTGGCAATCTCCTGCCCGTCGGAGGTGAGCGTACTGTCGTTGCCGCTGTTTTGGATATCCACGCCCTTGGACGTGTCCACGTCCTCGAAGGTCACGCTGTTGTCGCCGCCGGAGACCGTGATGTCCGCCGTGCCGTCCGAGGTCGTGACGTTCGCGCCGCTGCCCATCGGCGTGACCGTGATCTCGGCGGCCTTGGTCTCGACGGTCGTGCCGAAGAGATTGCCGCTTGTCCTGTCGGACGCGACGGCGAGCGAGCCCTCCGTGCCGTCGGTTCTGGCGGTTACGGAGCCATCCGGGTTGAGTGTGACCTCGGTCGCGCCGCCGGTGATGAGGGCGAAGGTATCGGCGGTCTGCACGCTCGCGTTCGTTCCGCCGAGAAGGCGGACGCTGAAGCCCTGCCCGATTGTCACGGGAACATAAATCACGGTTTCGTCTCCGCCGACGAGCTTTTCCGCCGTGACGCCCTGATTGCCCGCGATCCGGCCGCCCTGAACGGTCGTGGCCTGCCCGTCGGTCTCGATCTCCACGCCGCCGTCCGTGGTGACCATCGCAACATCCGGCGGGAGCTCGGGATAGCTGAGCGTGACGTCGTAGAGATCCCTTGCCTTGTCGGCATTCCTGAAATACGGGTTGTTGTAGGGTGCGAAGGATGCGTCGCCGTCCTCTGTGAGATAGATATGACGCGCTTCCTTTGGCTCGTTCGGGTCGTAAACGCTGACGTCGTATTTGTAACCCCCGCTCGCGTCCTCCACCTTGAAGGCGAGCACCGCGTGGGCATGCCACACCCGCTGCGCCCCGTCGTCCTCCGAGAATGAAAAGCCGACAACCACGGGATGCTCCGGGGCTTCCTTTAACGATCTGGCGATGCTCAGCGCTGTACTCCGGCTGCCGGGAAGATCGGTGCTGTGCCGCTTCTCATAGCCGAGGAAATCATAGTTCATAATGACCTGATAGTACGTCAGCGTCCGCGCCAGCTCCTCGTTGTTCGCGGGTTCGGTGAAATGATAGGGGTCCGATCCGACGGCGAACTGCCTGGGCGAGAGCTTCTCCTCGAACAGAAGGCCGCTCGTGATGGACATGCCGTAGCAGGAGCCCTGCCAGCGGCGGTTCAGCCTGCTGATGATATCGGCGGTCTGGCTGAACGAGCGTCCGGAGATCATCGCCTTGATCGACGAGTCGTCGAGCAGGCTGCCGTAGGAGCCCCACCGTGTGCCCGCGGCATAGATCCCCGTCGCCTCGGCGCGCGTGGGGCGGTCAAAGAACGCGCTCCATTCGTTGTCGAAACCGAAGTTGTCGCGTCCCATCGTGTATTCCTTTTTCTCCGGCTTTACAGGCTCGTAGTTGATGTACTCCACGTCATCATCGGTCAGCTTGAAGCGGACGCCCGGGCTCCATGAATCCAGCGCGCAAAACGATTTCGGATGTTCGAGCCGCGAGGACGGCTTAACGGTGACAGAGCCGCTTTCAAACGTCAGTTCGGTGGCGTTGACATATATGCTGAAGACCTCGCCGCCATCAAAGATGTACGGATCACCCTGCCACACGAGGTTGGTCAGCCGGAACGCGTTGCCCTTATTGCCGACGGGTTCGGCTTTGGCATAACACTGCCCATAGGTGTTGTGGCAGATGGTATGGCAGTCCGCATCGAGCTTGGGCGTATTCTCCTGAATATAGTCCCAGTCCGTTTCATCCTTATAGCGCCGGAAGGACGCCTGCGCCGTCATGGTGGAGGTGTCAACGGAGACGCGGATGCGGGTGTAGGTCCAGATCGGGCCGGGCGCGTCCAGTTCCTCCGCCTCAAAGCGGATACTGCCCGCCGCCCGCGCCTGCGGCGGCAGGAAGCCGAGCGCGATGACAAAGCATAGGAACAGCGCGAGAAAACGTGTTGTCTTTTTCATGGTGGTTCTCCCTTCCCTGACCGATTACTCTACGTGGATGTAGATCTTTCCGTCGCATTCCGCGCCGGCGGGGTCGATGCAGCCGCCCGACAGCTTCACGCGATACTGATAATAGCCCTCGTCCGGTGTTTTTCGCATCCAGTCGTCTTCAAAGAGCAGGGCTTCGTAGCGGAACGGAAACGCCGTGTCGCTGTCCCCTCGCTCGAAGTCCGGATCAAGGCGCGTCGTGCCGCGCCAGTTGACGAGGGAGTTCTTGCCCAAAAGGCCCTTGCGGAAGAGCTCGACCTCTCCGCGCAGCTCGATCCCGTTCGCGCGTCCCTGCCTCGTGGCGAGGCGCACCTTGGATCGAACGTTCAGTACCAGGACCATCCTGCCGTGATCCATGAGGGCCTGCTTTACGTCCAGCAGCCGGATGCTGCCCGCGGGAATGCTCTCGTTGCCCACGGGGCCTTCCGCGCGGACGGGCTCCGATTTTGCCCGGACGATCACCGGGGCGCCCCCCTTCATCGGGAAAACGGTTCTCGGGCGCGCGCTGTAGCCGCCGTCTTCGAAGATCTTGTCAAGCGTTGCGAAGGAAACGGAGAATTTCTCCGGCGCATAGCTGCGCGGAAAGTCCCACTTCTTATCGTCGAACCTTTTGTGGTCGATGCGAAGAATGTAGCCGTACCCCTCGCCTTCATACTCCCGCCAAGGCAGGGGCTTGGCGCGGCCGATGTCGTTGTCCTTGTGATACACCGCAAGCTCCTTGCCTCCGTCTGCATAGTTGACGCGCAGATCGTGCGCGATCCGGATCACCGAATCCGGCGCGAACGGAAGCGGGGAAACGACGCCCAGCTCGCAGCGGATGCACTCCGGCTCGAGGGTGACCGAGCAGTCAAGTATCTTCAGGCTGTGCTCCCGCGGCAGGCTCACCTTTCCGCTCACGCCGCTCCACGTCACCTCGACCGTCTTCTGCACCGGCGCGGCCTGCTCCGCGGGGTGGTCGAGCGTATAATACTCCTTCTGCCACGCGCCGCTTTGCAGTGAGGCGAGGATGGCGTCCATCATGGCGGTGGTCTCCGCGTTCTCCTTGTCGCGCAGGCGCAGGCAGTACGGGCAAAGCGTGGTGTGCTCCATTTCCGGGCAGTCGTGAAGCCGGACCATGCCCTCCTGATAGCTCAGAAACGGTCCGAGCTTGACCGAGTTGTACCGATACGGGCAGTTTTCGTCCCTGTGGAGCAGATTGTGCCCGAGGATCTTCCCGTTCAGCCGATACCAGATGATATCCCTGCCGTGATAGAGATAGGTGTGCGCGTTCTGCTGGTAGAGCTGCTTGACATACATGCGCATGAACGCGTCCTCCGCGCGCTCCGCCGAGGCCGCTTCCTCCGCCTTTCTCCGCGCGGCGGCGCGCACGGCGTCCGAGTCGATCATTGCGCCGCCGTTCGCGTCGTAGCCGACAATGAACTCGCTGCCGTCGCCGTAATAACTCGCGCCCGCCTGTGAAAAAGCGCGGCCGATGGCGTCGGAATCGACGCGCCGCTGCCCTGAGTCGCTGTTGTGGTAGTCGAGGTAGGTAAAATCGGTGTAATCTGACATATGGCACTCTCCTTTACTTCTTCTCGCGCACGAGGTAGTAGGTGCCGTCCGGCGCTTCGTATTGCAGATACATCTCGTCGATCCAGTCGCTCACGATCTCAAGCCTGCCGTCGCCTATACTGTCAAAGATCAGGCCGTTTCCCCTGTCATTGGCATGGTATTCGTTCCATTCGTTCACCGCTGCCCAGGCAAAAGAGTTGCCGTACTGATCGTGCGATTCATAATTGCTCTGCCGCGCGCCGCTTGCCGGCACAAAGAGCGTGTAGGAAAAGCCGTCGGGGCTGTCGCTGCTCTCAATGTAGATCACGGCGTGCCCGTCCCTGCGGACATATTTGCCGGAGGTGAAATACTCCCGCCCGTAGCCCTCGCCCTCGGCGACCCAGCTCCAGTCCTTCGGCACATAGCCGGTCTGGTCGTTGTCCGCGACCGTCGGCACGGTCGTATTGGTCTGTGTCGTCGGCGTTGTCGCGGGCGCGGCCGTCTGGATGACGCCGCCGCTGTAGCCGGACTTTTCGCCCACGACGCTCTCGAACATGCGAAGCATCGTGGCGACCGCCTGCTCCGTTGTAAACGTGCCGGTCGGCGAGAAGTTGCCCTTGTCGTCGCCGCCCATCACGCGCGCGCCGCTATAGGGCGAGGTGACGGAGCTGATCTTGTTGATGTACGTCTGCGCCCAGTTGTTCGGCGCGTCGTTGAACCGTTTTGCGCCCGATTCGGTCGTCAGCTTCCCAAGCAGTTCCGCCATCACGACGAGCATCTTTGCAGCCTGCTCGCGCGTGATCGTGTTATCGGGACGGAACG
>CAMVAV010000088.1 GCA_947165595.1 uncultured Clostridia bacterium
ACCTACGCCTTCGGCGAGGCGGGCGCGGTGCAGTGCGGCTTCTGCATCCCCGGCATGGTGATGTGCGCCAAGGGGCTCATTGACCGCAATCCCGATCCCACCCGCGAGGAGGCGGCGTTTGCCATCCGCGGCAACATCTGCCGCTGCACGGGCTACGTCAAGATCATCGACGGCATCCTGCTGGCGGCGAAGCTCTTCCGCGAGGGAAAGCTGCCCGACACGGAGGGCGAGGACTGGCGCGTCGGCTGCCGCGTGCCGCGCATCGACGTGGCGGAAAAGGTGCAGGGCTTCGGCAAATACCCCGACGACTGGTACGTCGAGGGGATGTGCTACGGCGGCGCGGTGCGCTCGCTCTACCCCCGCGCGCGCGTGCTGTCGATCGACACGTCCGAGGCGGAGGCGCTGCCGGGCGTCGTGTGCGTGCTGACGGCGAAGGACGTCCCCGGCAAGAACTACGTCGGGCACATCCAGAAGGATCAGCCCACGCTCATTCCCGTCGGCGAGCTGACGCACTACCTCGGCGACTCGGTGGCGCTGGTCTGCGCGAAGGATCAGGAGACGCTGGAAGCGGCGAAAAAGCTCGTCAGGGTCGAGTATGAGCCGCTGCCCGCCGTCCACAACCCGACGGAGGCCGCCGCGCCGGACGCGCCGCTGGTCTTCGAGACGAACGAAAACAACATTCAGGCGCACCGCCACGTCTCCCGCGGGGACGCGGAGGGCGCGATCGCCAAAAGCAAATACGTGCTGCACGAGCGTTTCGAGACACCGTGGACCGAGCACGCGTTTCTCGAGCCGGAGTGCTGCGTGGCGCTTCCGCTCCCGAACGGCGGCGTCAAGCTGCTCACCTCCGACCAGAGCGCGCACACCACGCTGCACGAGTGCGCGGCGATGCTGGGCGTGGACTTTGAGCACTGTCTGGTGGAAAACCAGCTCGTCGGCGGCGGCTTCGGCGGCAAGGAGGACATGTCGGTACAGCACCACGCGGCGCTGCTCGCGTATGTCGCGAAGGTGCCGGTCAAGGTGAAGCTTTCGCGGCAGGAGTCGATCCTCGTCCACCCCAAGCGCCACCCGATGTGGATGGACTTCACGATGGGTTGCGACGAAAACGGCATCATCCAGGGCGTCAAGGCGACCGTCGTGTCCGACACGGGCGCGTTCGCCTCGCTCGGCGGGCCGGTGCTCGAGCGCGCCTGCACGCATGCCGCGGGACCCTACGCCTATGAGAACTTCGACATCGACGGCACGGCGTATTACACGAACAATCCGCCGGCGGGCGCGTTCCGCGGCTTTGGCGTGACGCAGACCTGCTTTGCCACCGAATCGCTTTTGAACATGATGGCGGACAAGGTCGGCATCTCCCCGTGGGAGATCCGCTACCGCAACGCCATCCGCCCCGGCGGGGTGCTGCCGAACGGGCAGATCGTCGGCCCCGAGACCGGACTGGTCGAAACGCTGGAGGCGATCAAGCCCTACTACGACGAGGCGGTCAAAAACGGTGAGCCCGTCGGCATCGCCTGCGCGATGAAGAACGCGGGCGTGGGCGTGGGGCTTCCCGACTGGGGCCGCGCGAAGCTGATTGTCGAGGACGACGCGAAGGTCCACATTTACTCCGGCGCCTCCTGCATCGGGCAGGGGCTCGGCACGGTGCTGACGCAGATGGTCGTCACGAACGCGCTCGTCGCGCCGGAGGACATCGTCTACGAGCGCAGCAACACCTGGATCGCGCCGGACTCCGGCGACACCTCCGGCTCGCGCCAGACGCTCATCACCGGCGAGGCGGTGCGCCGCGCCTGCGAGAAACTGGTCGAGGCGCGCGGCGACGGCACGCTCGCGGACATCAAGGGGCAGGAATTCTACGGCGAGTACCTCGCCGCCACGGACCCGCTGGGCGCGGAGGTGCCGAACCCGGTGTCCCACGTCGCCTACGGCTACGCGACGCAGATGTGCGTGTTGGACAGGGAGACCGGCAAGGTCAAGCGGATGGTCGCGGCGCACGACGTCGGCAAGGCGGTCAACCCGCTGAGCTGCGAGGGGCAGATCGAGGGCGGCGTCGTCATGTCGATGGGCTACGCGCTGACGGAGGCGTACCCGCTCGACGACAACTGCAAGCCGACGGCGAAGTACGGCACGCTGGGGCTTTTCCGCGCGCCGGACGTGCCGCCGGTCAAGGCGATCGTGGTCGACAAGCCGGGGCTCAAGATGGCAAACGGCGCCATCGGCATCGGGGAGATCACGTCGATCCCCACCGCGCCCGCCATCGCGGACGCCTACTTCCGGCTCGACGGCGAGCGGAGGCATTCGCTCCCGCTGGAGCACACGCCGTATTCGCGGAAAAAATAATTGTTTGCAGAGGATTATGTCATGAACAGCAAGGGCGTCGGCGCGATATTTTGCCTGATCTCCGCCATTTTGCTTTCCGCGTGGTATATCGCTGCCGCGTGCTACATGAGCGGCGCTTCCGGCTGGAGCGAACAGCTGTTTCAGACCAGCCTGAGCTATGTCGGCTCACTGCTTCCGACGGCTGCCGTCGCCGCGCTGGCCGTCGGCGTCGGATTTCTTGTCCACGGATTCCTGCGAGAAGGAACAAGCGATGAAAAGAAGGAATAACGCGCATTGGCACGTTATTCCCGCAATTTCATGAGCGCCTCCCTCGTGTCCACGTCGGCGAGCTCTTCCGCGCCGAGCTCGAAAAGAAGCAGGTCTTCCGCATGCTTCCGAATTACCGCGCTGCCGCCGACGTCGCCCGTGAGGGCGCACAGCTCCGGGAAGAAGCGCTTTGGAAAGACGCAGGGATTGCCGCGTCTGCCGTCGTGCGCCGCGCCGACGATGTGCGCGGGGTGCGCGGCGTAGAAATCGAGCAGCGCGGCGACGCTCTCCCGCCGGAGCAGCGGCTGGTCGGAGACGAGGTACAAGATCGCGCCGCACCGATCCATCAGCGCCTCGGTGCCGAGGCGGACCGTGCGGCCCGCCCCGTCCTCCGGGCGGTCGTTGCGCAGGCAGCGGAAGCCGCGGCGCAGCGCGAGGGCTTCGACCTCGTCATACTGCGTCACGACGACGGTCTCCGCAAGCCTGTCCGCCGGCACCGCGTCCAGCGCGCGTTCGATGAGCGTCCTGCCGTCCAGCACGGCGGCGAGCTTGTTTTCTCCGAAGCGCGAGGCGTTCCCCGCCGCCATCACGACGCAGCCGACGGAGGGCGCATGGTTTTCTGACATTTTCATCACCCGCTCTACTGTAGCAAAAGCAGGACGGGCAAGTCAATTCCTTTTCTACTTTTTTACACGCTCAAAAGGAGGGCAAACCGCCATGAACAAGGTGGGAAAAAGCGAGGTCCGCGTCGACGCCTTCGACAAGGCGAGCGGGCGGACAAAGTACTATGAGGACCGGGTCCCCGCCGGCGCGCTCTACGTCCGCATCAAGCACGCGGAGATCGCGCACGGCATGGTCAAGTCCGTCGACACGGCGGCGGCGGAGGCGATCCCCGGCGTCGTGAAGGTGCTCACCTGCTTCGACGTGCCGGACCTCCCCTTCCCGACCGCCGGCCATCCGTGGTCGATGGACCCGGGGCATCAGGACGTCGCCGACCGGCACCTGCTCAACCGCCACGTCCGCTACTGGGGCGACGACGTCGCCGTCGTGATCGCGGAAAACGAGGTCGCGGCGAATCAGGGCGTGCGCGCGCTCAAGGTGGAGTATGAGGCGCTCCCCTTCGTGCTCGACGTGCAGGAGGCGATGAAGGACGGCGCGCCGCTTCTGCATGAGGAATATCCCAACAACATCCTCAAGCACACCTCCAGCCGCCTCGGCAACTATGAGGCCGCGATTAAGGAGCCGGGGCTTATTAAGGTCGAGGACTGGTACGACACGCCCACGGTGCAGCACTGCCACATCGAAAATCACGGCTGCTTCGCCTGGGAGGAAAACGGACGGATCGTCGTCGTCGCCTCCACGCAGATCCCCCACATCATCCGCCGCGTCGTCGCGCAGGCGCTGGGACGCCCCTGGGGCGACGTGGAGATCATCAAGCCCTACATCGGCGGCGGCTTCGGCAACAAGCAGGACGCGCTCTACGAACCGCTGTGCGCGTGGTGCTGCACGCAGGTCGGCGGGCGCTGCGTCCGGCTCGACTGCGCGCGCGAGGAGACCTTCGTGTCCAACCGCGTGCGCCACGCCATCCGCTATCACATCGTCACCTGGCTCAAGAGCGACGGGACGATCCACGCGCGCAAGGTGGAGTGCTTCTCCAACCAGGGCGCCTACGCCTCGCACGGGCACTCCGTCGTCGCAAAGGGCATGGGCTCCTTCCCCCAGCACTACCCCTGCCCCAACATGGAGTGCGACAGCTACACCGTCTACACCAACCGCCCCACCGCCGGCGCGATGCGCGGCTACGGCATGCCGCAGGCGAGCTTCGCCGACGAGTGCAACATCGAGGACTGCGCCCGCGCGCTCGGCATGGACTCCTATGAGTTCCGCAAAAAGAACGTCATGGAGCAGGGCTACCACGACGGCTTCTCCGGCAACACCAACTACTACGACACCTACCGCCAGTGCATGGCGAAGGCAGCGGAATACATCGACTTTGAGCGCAAAAAGAAGGAATTCGCCAACGACGCCGGCGACGTCCGCCGCGGCATCGGCATGGCGACGTTCTGGTACAACACGGCGGTCTACCCCATCTCGCTGGAGACCTCGTCCAACCGCATGTCCCTCAACCTCGACGGCACGGTGACCTTCCAGTGCGGCGAGACCGAGATCGGGCAGGGCGCGGACACCGCCTACGCCCAGATGGTCGCCGAGGTGCTGGGGCTCAAGTCCTACCGCGACGTGCACGTCGTCTCCTGCCAGGACACGGACATCACGCCGACGGGCCTGGGCGCCTACGCCTCGCGCCAGACCTATGTGGCGGGCTTCTCCATCCAGCAGACCGCGGGGCTTCTGAAGGAAAAGATCCTCAAGTACGCGCAGGAGGTCACGCGGCAGGCGCCGGGCAACATGGACATCGTGGACGGCGAGATCGTCCGAAAGGGCGACGGCATGGTGCTCATGCCCCTCTCCGAGCTGGCGATGACCGCGCAGTACAACCCCGTCCACAGCGAACACATCACGGCGGAGAGCACCTACACCATCCGCAACAACGCCTACTCCTTCGGCTGCACCATCGCGGAGGTGGAGGTCGACATCCCGATGTGCAGGGTGACGGTCAAGAACATCGTCAACGTCCACGACTGCGGCAGGCTCATCAACCCCGCGCTCGCGGCGGCGCAGGTGCACGGCGGCATGTCCATGGCGATCGGCTACGGCCTGTCCGAGCAGCTCATCTTCGACGAAAAGACCGGCAAGCCGCTCAACGGCAACCTGCTGGACTACAAGCTCTCGACCTTTATGGACCACCCGCACCTCGAGGCGGAGTTCATCGAGAATACCGAGCCGACCTCGCCCTTCGGCACCAAGGCGCTCGGCGAGCCGCCCGCCTGCTCGGGCGCGCCGGCGATCCGCAACGCGATCCTCAACGCGACGGGCGTCGCCATCAATCACAACCCGATCAACCCGCACGTCCTGTTTGCGGAATTCACCAAGGCCGGCCTCATCCACGACGACTGGCGAGAGGAGGAGAAGTAAGCTATGTATGATATGAAGGCGCTGTATGAGGCGTCGAGCGTCGAGGAGGCGGTCGCCCTGCGCGTCGCGCATCCCGAGGCGCAGATCATCGCCGGCGGCTCGGACGTGCTGGTGCAGATGCGCGAGGGACGCCGCGCCGGCAAGGAGCTCATCTCCATCTACGGCATCGACGCGCTGCGCGGCGTGAGCCTCGACGCGGAGGAAGCCCTCCGCATCGGCTCGCTTACCAGCTTTTCCCACATCACGCGCGACCCGCTCATTCAGAAATACTGCAACGTCCTCGGCGAGGCGGTGGATCAGGTGGGCTCGCCGCAGATCCGCAACATCGGCACCATCGGCGGCAACACCTGCAACGGCGTCACCTCCGCCGACTCCGCCTCCACGCTCCACGCCTATGAGGCGATCGTCGAGCTGACGGGGCAAAACGGCGTGCGCCGGCTGCCCATCAAGGACTTCTACATCAAGGCGGGGCAGGTCGACATCAAGCCGGACGAGATACAGACCGCCATCCTGATCCCCAAGGCGAGCTGGGAGAACACCTTCGGGCACTACATCAAGTATGGCCTGCGCAACGCGATGGAGATCGCGACGCTGGGGTGCAGCGTCAACGTGCGGCTCTCCGCGGACAAGCGGACGATCGAGCGCTGCCGCATCGCCTACGGCGTGGCGGGTCCCGTGCCGATGCGCTGCCCGAGCGCCGAGGCGGCTGCCAACGGCGCCGCGCCGTCGAAGGCGCTGGCGGAGCGGTTCGCCCGCGCGGTCATCGACGACATCAATCCCCGCGACTCGTGGCGCGCCAGCAAGGCATTCCGCCAGCACATCGCGGTGGAGATGGCGAAGCGCGCGCTGACAAGAGCGGTGGAGCTTGCGGGAGGTGAGATGGCATGAGCGCGCAGTATAAGCTGGTGCATTGCACCATCAACGGCAAGGAAGTCGAGAAGATGGTCGACGTGCGCGCGTCGCTGACCGACATGCTGCGCAACGACTATCACCTCACGTCCGTCAAGAAGGGCTGCGAGGTCGGCGAGTGCGGCGCGTGCAACGTGCTCATCAACGGCGAGGCGTTCAACTCCTGCATCTACCTCGCGGTCTGGGCGGAGGGAAAGGACATCCGCACGCTCGAGGGCCTGCTTTCCCCCGACGGCGAGCTCTCCGACATTCAAAAGGCGTTCGTCGAGGAGACGGCGATCCAGTGCGGCTTCTGCACGCCGGGCTTCATCATGACGGCGGTGGAAATTCTGGAGACCGGGAAGCTCTACACCGACGAGGAGCTGCGCAAGCTGCTCTCCGGCCACCTCTGCCGCTGCACGGGCTACGAAAACATCTTCCGCGCGGTCAAAAAGACGATGTACCGCCGCCACGGAAAAGCAATCGACTTCTGAACCTCTTTACAAAAGGAACCTCGCGCCGGCGGCGCGAGGTTCCTTTTGTATGTCATGTATGAAATTTTAGAAGATAAGCGCGAGCTCGCCGTTTTCATCCACCGTCGCCTCGAAGACCTGCATCGGATACGCCGGATCATCGCAGGCGCGCAGGCTGAGGATCGCGTCCCGCCCCGTGATGTGGTAGGGCAGGCAAGGCGCGTTCGGGGCCGCGCGCAGGATGTCCGCGCCGGACTCGTCCTGATCGACGACCGCCGCCTCCTGCATCCACAGGCAGTAGCGGTCGCGGTCGTAGCGCACGACGAACGCCGGGAAGGTCTCGCCGCGCCGCATCGCGCCGGGCAGGGCGGCGCCATGGCTGCGGCCGAGCGTGAAGCTGTACTGCGTCTCGCCGCTCCCGTTCCCCGGCAGGATATCCGACAGCACGCCGTCTCCGTTGTTCGCCTGCACGAGGTACAAAAGCTCCTCCCCGTCGGTGCGGAACACGTTGAGCAGATAGTCGCCAGCGCTCGTGCCGTCCGCCGTGCGCAGGCACAGAAGATCGGGTGCCTCCCAGTCCCCGGCGTAGATCGAATCCAGCTCCCAGGTGTACTCCCAGCTGTTCTCACCATCGCCCACATAGAGCATGCCGTCCTCGGTAAAGGTGAGGATCATGGCAATGTACTCCATCGGCGGCAGACGGTAGAGCCACGTGCCCTGCAGCGCCTCGCGCGTGCCGCCGCCCATGTAGTCCGAGATATTCGCCTGCGGCTTCGCCGCGAGCAGCAGCTCGGGATGGATGCTCTCCTCGGTCTCGTAGTGCATGTAGTTGTCCTCGCCGAAGACGTAGGAGCCCCATCCGCCGTCCTTGCTCACGCTGACGCGCAGCTCGGGGTGCCACGGCATCGACGTGTGCAGCGCCACAAAGTCGCCCCGGTTGAGCGTCTCGTCATACAGCGTCTCCCCCGCGACGAACGCCCCATCGATCGCGGCGAGATGCACCATTCCGTCGTGTCCGTCGTCCGGCGTCCGTTCCACGCGGACGCGCACGCCGTCCTCCAGCACGCGGAGCTTCGCCCAGAACCAGTATGTGTCCTCGTCGGAATCGCGGCGGCTCAGGTTCAGCTTTTCGACGGCGCCCGACAGCTCGGACAGCGGCACGTCGAAGTCGATGGCAAGCACCTCGTCCGGCTGCCTGCGCGCCAGGCTGACGATCTCGCCGTTGCTGTTCAGCGTCAGGCACAGCCGTCCGCAGGGCTCGACGTCCGGCACGTCGAAGCCGTAGTAATCGCCCTCTCCCACGTCTCCGCCGGCGACCAGCCCATTCTGAGGCCCCCCGGCAACGGTTTCCCAGCCGCCCTCCCAGTCGGCGTCCTCCGCGATGGGAATGGCATAGGCATACGGGACCTCATAGTCCGATTCGTCATTCGGGTCGCACTGCCGCCAGAGCGCCGTGCTCGCCTCCTCGATGAACCATACGTCGCCGTAGAGCTCGGCGTCGTGATTCACCAGCGACAGCTCGTGGAGCGTCCCGTCGCCCTTCACCGCAAGGTACTGCATATAGGCAAGCGCAAACGCGTCGCGCCAGCCGATCGAATCCAGGGGCGAGGCGTGCGCCAGCGCCAGCGTCACATAGCCCGTGCCGTCGACGTAGTCCATGTGCTGGACCAGGCGGGTGAAGCCGAAGCCCTCCGCGGCATTCGGGCAGAGCCCCTCCGTCAGCACGCGCCACGCGCCGTCCTCCCAGACCTCCAGATCGCCGCTCTCATATTCGATCCGCAGCTCGCCGGGCAGGTGGGAAAGGAGCTCATATGTCCCGTCGCCGGTGCGCGAGGGGTACGGGAGATTCCCCTCCTCGTCCTCGGCGCCCTCGCCCACGACCGACGCGTCCGCCTCGACGGCGCTGCCCTCCTTGCCGGGTGTCGCCTCGACAAAGGCGTATTCACTGAGGAAATGCCCCGTGCCGGCGTAGTAGCCCGCGCCGAGCACGACCTTGCCGCCGACGTCGAGGAAGCGGTCCGCCTGCACGTCGTACATGTCCTCATATTCCGTCGCCGGGAGCGCGCCGAGGTCCAGCAGCTTCCCGTCCGGCGTGATCTGCCACACGTGCTGCACTCCGCTTTCCTCCGCCTCGTCCTCGCCGAGCAGGAACAGGCCCTGCTCCGTCACGCCGGCGGGCTGGAGAAAGCTCTCCGTCTCCAGCTTGCCCACGGCGGCTTTGTTCCGATAAAAGGTATAGATCGCGCGATACCCCTGGTCGCCGGCAAGCGTCTCCACCGCAAGCAGGCCGTCCTCCGACACGCCCAGCGGCTCGCCGGCGCAGAGCGTCTCCCTGCCCGAGCCGTCCGGCGCGAACCAGACCACCTGATTCCCGCCGTTGACACTCTCGCAGAGGTAGAAGCCGCCGTCCGCGTACCACAGCGGGCCGCAGCCGCTTTCCGCATACAGGACCTCCGCCTTGCCGGCGGCGGGATCGTATGCCATCAGCTCCGATTCGCAGCCGGTCATGTTCCATGCTTGCGTAAACTGTCCGAACACGGCGGTCTTGACCGTCGCATCCTTGCCATAGCGGCGGAAATAGACCCGGTCGCCGACGCGGACATAGCTGCCGCCGTTGTTCTCCACCTCCGGCTTCGTCTCCTCCGGCTGCGTACGCGCCGGCTCCGCCGCGGCGGTCGCGGACGGTTTTTCCTCCGCCGCCGGCGACGATGCAGCCGGCGCCTCTTGCTTCTGTCCGCAGCCCGCGAGCAGCGTGCCAAGCAGTGCGAGAGACAGCAGGATCGCAGCGGCGCGGCGCGTCCCGAAAAGCTTTCTCATAACTCGGTCCTCCCATCCAAGGCGTTTCTGCCGTGAGTATACCACACCGGCGCCCAA
>CAMVAV010000089.1 GCA_947165595.1 uncultured Clostridia bacterium
CGAAGTCCATCCTCGACCTCGGCCTGACGCTGGAATACCTCGAGACCAAGGGCGTGACCGTCATCGGCTACCGCACGAGCGAGCTGCCCGCGTTCTACACCCGCAAGAGCGGCTTCGGCGTCGATTACGAGCTCGACACGCCGGAGGAGCTGGCGAAGGCGTTCCACGCCAAGCGCGAGCTGGGGATGCGCGGCGGAATGCTGGTCACGAACCCCATCCCGGAGGAGTACAGCATGGACAAGGCGGTCATCGACAAGGCGATCGACACCGCGCTCGCCGAGGCGAAGGCGAACAATGTCCACGGCAAGGCGGTCACGCCGTTCCTGCTGGCGAAGGTGAAGGAGCTCACCGGCGGCGACAGCCTGGAGTCCAACATCCAGCTCGTCTACAACAACGCCCGCCTCGCGGCGGCGACGGCGGCGGAGCTGGCAAAGCTGGAGAAGTGAGGTGCCGCGCCCCCTTCTGACCGCGCTTTTGGTATATCTCGCCGCGATCAACCTCGCCGCCTTCGCCGTCTTCGGGGCGGACAAGCGCCGCGCGCGGCGGGGCGAATGGCGCGTGCGGGAGCGGACGCTGTTCCTGCTCGCCCTGCTCGGCGGCAGCCTCGGGGCGGTCTGCGGGATGTGCGCGTTTCACCACAAGACGCGGCATTGGTACTTTCGATACGGCCTCCCGGCGATCCTGCTGGCGCAGTGCGCGGCGGCGGTCTGGCTGGCGAGAGGATAAAACGGGAGCTGTGAAAAAACGTGCGTTTTTTCACAGCTCCTTGTCTTTTGGGGTTTCCTACCCGATCCCGAACAGGCGCTTTCCGTTCTCCGCCGTTTGCGCGATCACGTCCTCCGCCGTCATGCCGCGGATCTCCGCGAGCCTCGCCGCCACGTGGACGAGCGTGCGCGAGTCGTTGCGCGTCCCGCGCAGGGGCACGGGGGCGAGATAGGGCGAGTCTGTTTCGAGCAGAATCCTGTCGAGCGGCGCCTCCGCCGCGACCTCCACGGTCTTTTTCGCGTTCTTGTACGTGAGCGGTCCGTCAAAGCCGACGTACCAGCCCAGCCTCCACAGCTCCCGCGCCAGCTCCACGCTGCCGGAGTAGCAGTGGAACACGCCGCGCAGCCCCGGGAACTCCTTCACGATGGCAAAGCAGTCGGCGTGCGCGTCGCGGTCGTGGATGATGACGGGCAGGTCCAGCTCCCGCGCGAGCGCGAGCTGGCGGCGCAGCGCGTCCTGCTGAAGCTCCTTCGGCGGGTTCTCCGCCCAGTGGTAGTCCAGCCCAATCTCCCCGACGGCGACGACCTTCGGATGCTTCGCCAGCTCCCGCAGCGCGTCGACATCCTCCGGCACGAAGGGCGCGCAGTTCTCGGGATGGTACCCCACCGCCGCCCATACGTGCGGAAACCGCTCCGCCAGCGCCACCGCCTTTTTCGAGCTTTCGACGTCGCAGCCGGGGTCGAGGATCCACCCCACGCCGCCCGCGGGCATGGCGGCAAGCAGCTCGCCGCGGTCCGCGTCGAACTGCTCGTCGTCGTAATGCGCGTGCGTATCGAAGATCAAAGCCATAAAAAAGCCTCACAGGGTTTCGCCGGGCCTGCGGTCGGGGCGGCCGCGCCGGTCCGTCGGAAGCGCCGGGACACGGGTATGCCCGAACGGCAGTTCAGCGCCTCACAGGGTTTCGCCGGGCCTGCGGTCGGGGCGACTGCGCCGGTCCGTCGGAAGCGCCGGGACACGGGTATGCCCGAACGGCAGTTCAGCACATTTTCGCGCCGGCGGGGATTTTGTCGTCGAGCATGATGAGGTTCAGCTTTTCCTCGCCGCTTTCATAGTGGATCGCGGAGATCAGCATGCCGCAGCTCTCCAGCCCCATCATCTTGCGCGGCGGCAGGTTGATGATCGCCAGCAGCGTCTTGCCGACGAGCTGCTCCGGCTCGTAGAACTTGTGAATGCCGGAGAGAATCTGCCGGTCCGTGCCGCTGCCGTCGTCGAGGGTAAAGCGGAGCAGCTTGTCGCTTTTTTTCACCGCGTCGCAGGCCTTGACCTTGACGGCGCGGAAGTCGGACTTGCAGAACGTGTCGAAATCGACGCTCTCGTCCGCGTAGGGCTCCAGCTCTACCGCGGGCTTCTGCGCGTTCTTCTGCGCCGCCTGCAGCGCCTCCAGCTCCTTCTCCGCGTCGATGCGGGGGAAGATCGCCTCGCCCTTGGTGACGGTCACGCCGTCGTGCAGCGCGCCGAACACAGCCGCGCTCTCCCAGGTGCGCTCGCAGGCGGTCGCGCCGAGACGGTCAAGGATCTTTTCGCACGATTCGGGCATGAACGGCGTGAGCAGTACGGCGCAGATGCGCACGGTCTCAAGCAGGTTGTAGAGCACCGCGCCCAGCCGGTCGCGCTTTGCCTCGTCCCGGGCGAGCACCCAGGGCGCGGTCTCGTCGATATACTTGTTTGCGCGCTGAATGACCTTAAAGACCTCCTCCAGCGCGTTCTGGAACTGGTACTTCTCCATCTGCGCCTCATAGCGCCCGCGCAGCGCCTTCGCCATCGAAAGCAGCTCCACGTCCGCGTTCTCCGCGGATTCGAGCTTCGGCAGCGTGCCGCCGAAGTACTTCTCCACCATCGCCGTCGAGCGGGAGACGAGGTTGCCGAGGTCGTTGGCGAGGTCGACGTTGATTGTGTTGATCAAAAGCTCGTTGGAGAAATTGCCGTCGGAGCCGAAGGGGAAGGTGCGCAGCAGGAAGAAGCGCAGCGCGTCCACGCCGAAGCGCTCGGCGAGGATATACGGGTCGACGACGTTGCCCTTCGACTTGGACATCTTGCCGCCGTCCATCACGAGCCAGCCGTGCCCGTAGACCTTCTGCGGCAGCGGCAGGTCGAGGCTCATCAGGAACGCGGGCCAGTAGATCGAGTGGAAGCGCACGATCTCTTTGCCGACGAAGTGCACGGCGTTGGGCCAGTATTTGTCGAGGTCGTTGTGCGCGTCGTTCTCCAGCCCCAGCGCGGTCATATAGTTGAACAGCGCGTCCAGCCAGACGTAGACGACGTGTTTGGGGTCGAAGTCCACGGGGATGCCCCAGGTGAAGCTGGTGCGGCTGACGCAAAGGTCCTGCAGCCCGCCCTCGCAGTCGATGAAGTTGTTGACCATCTCGTTCACGCGGCTCGCCGGCTCGAGGAAATCCGTGGTGGTCAGCAGGTCGCGCACGCGCGCGGCGTACTTGGACGCGCGGAAGAAATACGCCTCCTCCTCCGCGTCCTGCACCTCGCGCCCGCAGTCGGGACACTTGCCGTCGACCAGCTGGCTCTCCGTCCAGAAGGACTCGCAGGGCTTGCAGTACTTGCCCTTGTAGGTGCCCTTGTAGATGTCGCCCTTATCGTACATCCGGCGGAACACGCGCTGGATCGCGCGGACGTGGTATTCGTCCGTGGTGCGGATGAAGCGGTCGTTGGAGATGTTCATCAGCTTCCACAGGTCGAGGATGCCGCGCTCGCCCTCCACGATGCGGTCGACGAATTCCTTGGGCGTGACGCCCGCCTCCTTCGCCTTGTCCTCGATCTTCTGGCCGTGCTCGTCCGTGCCGGTGAGAAACATGACGTCATAGCCGCACAGCCGCTTGTAGCGCGCCATCGCGTCCGTGGCGACGGTGCAGTAGGTGTGGCCGATGTGCAGCTTGTCCGAGGGGTAGTAGATCGGCGTGGTGATATAAAAGGTCTTTTCGCTCATGGGTCAAAATCCTCTCCTTCTGCGCCCCGAATGGAAGGGCTGCGAAAACTATCCAATAGTTTATCACAATTCGACGCAAGGTTGCAAGGGTATCGTACAAAAAGAATGCGTTTTTCGCACGGGAAGAATACGTTTTTCAAACAGGCGGCGCGCCGAGCGAAAAGCCGGCGAAGGAATTTAACAGTTTTTTCATTGCAAAAGAGCCGTGCCTGTGCTATGCTTGATAATACAATACTGAAAGGAGTGATTCCCTATGGTCAGAGCCATCATGGGTGAAAAGGGCGCCGGCAAGACCAAAAAGCTGATCGAACTGATCAACGAGGCCGCGTCGCAGGAGGCGGGCAACGTCGTCTGCATCGAGGCGAAGAAGTCGATGACCTTTGACATCCATTACCATGTCCGTCTGATCGTTGCCGACGAATACGAGGTCGCGTCCTACGAGGCGATGCGCGGCTTTATCAGCGGCCTGTATGCCGGCAATTACGATATTTCCCATATCTTCATCGACAACCTGCTCAAGATCGTGCGCGGCAAGTGCGACCACGAGGCGGAGGTGTTCCTCGACTGGCTGGAGAAGTTCAGCGCCACCCACGGCGTACGCTTCACCGTCGCCATGTCGGAGGACCCGTCCAACGCCACCGACGGGATGCAGAAGTACTTATAATTCGGCTTTTTCATGATCCTCGGCCTTTGATTCATTTTTATAAAACAGACGACCCCCGAAGGGCTTTTGCCCCTCGGGGGTTTTCCTTGTGACGGACCGAAAAAAGCCCCTCGCTCCTACAGCTCGCCGCTGAGCGTCATCACGTGCTCGGGCGAGACGCCGACCAGCACGACGGAGGGGTTGCGCATCGCCGCCCACTCCTGCTTGGACAGCTCCATGCGCAGCAGCGCGTGCCCGCCCTCCGGCGCGAGCATGAGGATGGTGGAGAACGTATCGTCGATGACGCGCACGACCCTTGCGTCGAAGCGGTTCGGCTCGCCGCTTTTGGCGATGTGCAGGCTGTGCGCGCGCACGCCGGCGTAGGAGCAGACGTTGGTGATCTCCTGCGCCGTCTCCAGCGTCACGCCCCAGTCGATGCAGTGGACGTGAATGGCGTCGATCCGCCGGACGCGGGAGAAATTCTTGCACCCGGAGATCAGCGCCGCGCTGACGGTGCGCGGCTCCGCCATCAGGTCGCGGACGCCCCGCTTTTCCTCGCTTTTGCCATCGGAGAGGACGCAGACCGTCTCGCACAGACGGTACGCCTCGTCCCGGTCGTGCGTCGCCAGCAGCACGTCGAGCGCGCAGGGGCGCAGCAGCTCGCCGAATTCCAGCTCCGCCTGCCACTTGAGATGGCTGTCCGACGCGGAGAACGGCTCGTCGAGCAGCAGGCACTCCGGCTCCGCGACGAGGGCGCGCGCAAGCGCCGCGCGCTGGCGCTGTCCGTCGGAGAGCTGGCGCGGATAGAGCCCGGCGAGCGGCTCCATGCGGAAGACGCGCAGCTTTTCGTCCACCGCGGCGTACCGCTTTTCCCTGGGCAGACGGCGCACGACAGCGAGCAGGTTCTGCCGCACGGTCATGTTCGGAAAGAGGGCGTGCTGCCGCAGAAGACAGCCCACGCGCCGCCGCTGCGGGGAGAGGTTGATGCGCTTGTCGCTGTCGAAGAGCACGCGGTCGTTCAGCACAATCCTGCCGCGGTCGGGCGTCTCCAGCCCCGCGATGCACTTGAGCGTCATGCTCTTGCCGCAGCCGGTCGCGCCCAGCAGCGCCATCCTGTCGCCGCCCGTCTCAAAACGGACGTTGAGCGTGAAATCCTCCAGCTCCTTGTGGATATTGACCGAGAGGCTCATGCGCTTCGCCTCCCTTCGTTCTTTTCAAGCAAAACGACCGCCAGCAGCGCCGCCGCCGAGATCGCCAGGCTGACCAGCACCCATCGGAGCGCCGCCGCGTCGTCGCCGCTGCTCCAGAGGCGATAGACCTCGGTGGAGAGCACGGCGGTCCTGCCGGGCTCGCAGCCCGCCAGCATGCTCGTCGCGCCGTATTCACCCAGCCCCCGGGCAAAGGAAAGCACCGCGCCCGCGAGGATGCCCCGCCGGCAGGACGGGACGCGGACGCGCCAGAAGAGCCAGGCGTTCGACAGCCCGAGCGTGCGCCCGATGTCGGAGAGCGTCTCGTCAAAGCGCGCGAACGCACCGCGGGCGGCGCGGTACATCAGCGGGAAGCTGACGACGCTGACGGCGAAGACCGCGGACCACCACTGCATCAGCAGCCCGGTCCCCCAGGTTTCCCGCGCCCATGCCCCGACGGCGCGGTCCGGTCCCAGCGCGAGCAGCAGCAGATAGCCCGCCACCGTGGGCGGCAGGACGAGCGGCAGCATCAGCAGCACGTCCAGCGCGCTCCTTACGGCGCGGGGAAGCCCGGTAATACAGTATGCCGCCGCGACGCCGAGGACGAAGACGATCCCGGTCGAGATCGCGGCGACGCGCAGCGCGTTGAGCAGGGGGAACCAATCCATCGGGACAGTCTCCTTTATCAGCCGTATTTCCCGCCTGCCGCGCGGCGGCGGGAGAAACGGCGGCAGTGAGCGAAAATGATCTTTTCGCCGGCTTTTCCATGATAGCACAGCGAAGAAGCCGGCGCAAGCCGCTTTCTCCGCGGCGCGGAAGGAAAAATAAGGGCACTCCCGGCGGAAACGGTGTCTTTTCCGTGGCGGACCCCTGTTTTGTGCGAACCTGCACAACGCGGTTGTGTCCGGCGGCGCAGGGAGACACAAGGGATAGCGTTCCGCATGACGAAAAAGATGTCCGGCGATGCCGAATTTCTCCTTGTGTCCGCGCGAAAAATGTGATACGCTGTCAAAAAAGGCGGGGCGCGCGGCCCGAAGCGGGCGGAGGATGCCGCAACGCCGCGAAAAAGGGAGGACGGAGCATGTCGATCGACGCAAAATCCGCACAGGTTCATTCCGTCGCAAAGGCGATGGAGCTGCTCGAGGCGCTGCTGGCGCGCCGCGCGCCGATGAGTTTGCAGGAGCTGGCCGCCGCCGTGGGTTATCCCAAGAGCACGATCCACGCCCTGCTGTCGACCCTGCGGGACTACGGCATGGTGGCGCAGAACCCGGACGGGCGCTACGCGCTGGGGCTGCGGCTTTTCGAGTGCGGCTGCGCGGTCAGCGCGCTCTGGGACGTGTCGAAGGTGGCGCGCCCGTTTTTGGAGCAGCTTTCGGCGAAGGCGGGGGGAAGCTCCTTCCTCTCCATCCTCGAGGGCAGCTATGTGATCACGCTCGAGCAATGCACCGGCGGCTCGGGGCCGCAGATCGTGCCGGAGGTGGGCGCGCGCCTGCCGCTGCACGCGACCTCGCAGGGCAAGCTGCTCACGGCGCACCTCTCCGCGGGGGAGGCGCGCAAGCGGCTTCTCTCCGCCGGGCTTCCGCCGTTCACGCCCCAGACGAACACCGACATCGACTCCCTGCTCAACGGGATGCAGTGGGTGCGCGAGCGCGGCTACGCGGTGGAGGACGGCGAGTACAGGACCGGCCTGCGCTCGGTCTCCGCACCGGTGCGGGACAGCCTCGGCGCGGTGCGCTACGCCGTCGGCGTGATCGGCCTGTTCCTCCGCGTCCAGTCCGAGGAGTTCGAGCTTGCCACGGAGGAGACGGTGCGCACGGCGAAGGAGCTCTCCGCCGCCCTCGGCTGGCGGGAATAAGGGCTTCGGCGGAGGCGGCGCACACCCGGTCCCGCAAAACCGAAATACAGGAAAAACACGGAAAACGAGCTCGCTGCCCGGCGCACGGCGTCAGGTGACGAGCTCGTAGAGCATTTTGAGGAACAGCAGGCCCAGCACGACGAACATCATGCCGCGAATTTTCCTGCTGCCGCCGCGGATGGCGTAGCGCGAGCCGAGGACCGCGCCGAGGATGTTGCACGCGACGGCGGGCGCCGCCAGCTTCCACAGGACGCTGCCGTGCAGGATCCACACCGCGGCGCTGCTGACGTTGGAGGCGAGGTTCGCCGCCTTGGAGCAGCCGGACGCGGTGAGCAGGTCCATCGAGAGGAACGCCGTGAAGCACAGGATCATAAACGTTCCCGTCCCCGGCCCCAGCAGCCCGTCGTAGCAGCCGATGCCGAGCCCGATGAGCGCGGAGACGACGACCTCCCGCCGCGCGCCGACCTCGACGGCGGGCGCGTCGTCCCGGCCGAAGTCGCGCCGCATGACGAGAAACACCGCCACGCAGGGCAGCGCGATGAGCATGATCGTCTCCAGAGCCGCCTCGGAGATCATAGAGGCGAGCTGCGCGCCCCCCGCGGCGCCCGCCAGCGCGCCGAGCGCGGCGACGACGGCGGGGCGCAGGCGCACCTTGCCGTTGCGGAAGTATTTGACCGTCGCCGTCAGCGTGCCGCAGCTGTTGACGACCTTGTTCGTCCCGGCGGCGAGATGGGCGGGCAGCCCCGCCATCAGATAGGCGGGCAGCGAGATGATCCCGCCGCCGCCCGCGACCGAGTCCACGAAGCCCGCGAGGAAGACCAGCGGGCAGACGATCAGGCAGGTTTTGAGAAATTCATCCATGGCGGACCTCCGAAAACGCCGCCGCGAGGCCGGCGCCCGCCACGTCCTCCGGCGTGACGCAGTAGGCGGTCATGCGTTCGGCGAGGAGATCCCCCGCCCTTGCGTGCAGCCACACGCCGCACGCCGCGGCGCGCGCCGCGTCCGCCCCCTGCGCGAGCAGCGAGGCGATCAGGCCCGTCAGCACGTCGCCGCTCCCGCCCTTGGAGAGCGCGCTGCCGCCGCAGGTATTCTCCAGCACCGCCCCGTCCGGCAGGGCGACGAGCGTGCGGTGGCCCTTGCGCACCAGCACGCAGCCGTGCGCCGCCGCAAAAGCCCGCGCCGTTTCGACGCGGTCCCTTTGGTTCAATGAATCGAGCGACACGCCCAGCAGACGCGCGAGCTCGCCGTCGTGCGGCGTCAGCACCGTCGTCCTGCCCCGGCGCGCGTCCAGGGCGCTCAGGTCCTCCGAGAGCGCGTTGAGCCCGTCGGCGTCCAGCACGACCGGCTGCTCCGTCTCGCGCAGCAGCGCGCCGACGAGCGCCGTCAGCTCCGCGCTCCGCCCGAGGCCGGGGCCGAGCGCCAGCACGCCGCAGGCGGCAAGCCTTTCCCGGATCGGCTCAAGCGCGCCGCAGGTGAGCCGCGCGCCGTCGTCGGGCAGCGGGAAGGGCATGGCGGAGGCGCACTTCACCGCCTCGACCGGCCAGACGCGCTCCGGCACGCCCAGATACACCAGCCCGCAGCCGGAGCGCACGGCGGCGAGCGCGGCGAGGTAGGGCGCGCCCGTGTAGCCCACCGCGCCGCCGACGATCAGCAGCTTGCCGAAGCTGCCCTTGTGCCCGTCCTCGCGCCGCACAGGCAGCGCGCCGCGCACATAGGCGAGGTCAATGCATTCCGTCGTCATGGCTCAGCCCTTGTTCTTCAGCCGCTTGTCGGCACGGACGGCGAGGCGCGTGCCGATGGTCTGGAACGCCTGCACCAGCAAAATGAGCAGCACCACCGCCGCGACCATGATGAGGTATTTATAGCGGTAATAGCCGTAGTTCATCGCGATCTTGCCCAGTCCGCCGCCGCCGATGATGCCGCTCATGGCGGAGTAGCCGAGGATGGTCGTGACGGCGATGGTCGCGTTGGAGATGAGACTCGGCACGCTCTCGGGGATCATGACCTGCGTGATGATCTGCATGGGCGAGGCGCCGAGGCTCTGCGCCATCTCGATCGTGTTCGGGTTGACCTCGCGCAGACTGCCCTCGGCGAGGCGCGCGATGAACGGGAACGCCGCGATCACCAGCGGGACGATGCTCGCCACCGTGCCGACCACCGTGCCGACGATCAGGCGCGTGAGCGGGAACACCAGCACCATCAGGATCAGAAACGGCACCGAGCGCAGCAGGTTGATGATGACGTTGAGCGTCCGCATCAGCCACGCGGGCAGCGGGCG
>CAMVAV010000090.1 GCA_947165595.1 uncultured Clostridia bacterium
TGCCGGTCTCCGCGTCGTGGAACCCGAACTTCTATCTGCCCGACGTGCCCTGCCGCCCGCTGCTGGACATCGAGTGCGACAGGATCATCAAGAACGCCGGACAGGCGGCGATGGACGCCAAGGTCATGGGCATGGACGGCGTGTATCTGCACGGACACGAGGGCTATCTGCTCGATCAGCTGACCTCTCCCGCGTTCAACCGCCGCAAGGCTGGCAAGTACGCCGACTGGCAGCGCTTCGGCATCGAGCTCATCAAGCAGATCCGCCGCAAGGTCGGCCCCTACTTCCCCATCATGTACCGCATCGACCTGTCTCTGGCGCTCAACGAGACCTACGGCAAGCGCATGGAGACCGTCAAGAGCCTCAAGAACTTCCAGAACGGGCGCAGCGTGGCGGACACGCTCAACTACATGGAAAACCTCGTCAAGGCGGGCGTCGACATGTTCGACGTCGACCTCGGCTGCTATGACAACTGGTGGCTGCCGCATCCTCCGGCGGGCATGCCGGCGGGCTGCTTCCTCGACGTGTCGAAGGTCGCCAAGGAGTATTTCGCGGCGCGCGGCGTCAAGTCCAACGTCGGCGTGGACGTCCCCATCGTCGCGGTGGGCAAGCTGGGCTACCCCGACCTCGCTGAGCAGGCGCTGCGCGACGGCAAGTGCGACATGGTCATGCTGGGCCGTCCGCTCCTCGCCGATCCCGAGTGGGCGAACAAGGCGTACGCCGGCAAGGTCAGTGAAATTCGTCCCTGCATCGGCTGCCAGGAGGGCTGCGTCAACGAGTTTGTCGAGGGCGGCCATCCCCAGTGTGCCGTCAACCCGCGCACCGGGTTTGAGGAGATCGTGCCGCGCTCCTTCCCGAAGGCGGAGATCAGCAAGCGCATCGCCGTCGTCGGCGGCGGCTGCAGCGGCATGAACTTTGCCCTCGTCGCGGCGTCGCGCGGACACAAGGTCGACATCTTCGAGAAGGAAGACAAGCTGGGCGGCAAGCTCTGGGCCGCGTCCACGCCGATGGTCAAGTACGACATGATGAACTATACCAAATGGCTCATCGCGCAGGTCGAAAAGGCGGAGGGCGTGACCGTCCATCTCAAGAAGGCGGTCGACAACAAATTCCTCAAAAAGGAGAAATACGACGTGGTCGTCTATGCCGGCGGCGCGCAGGGCGGCGACAAGCTGCCTCCGATCCCCGGCATCCAGGACGTCAAGACCGTCGAGGGCACCGACCTTCTGGTCAAGCCGGAGCTGCTGAACGGCGCGAAGAAGATCGTCGTCATCGGCGGCGGCGCGGTGGGCCTCGAAACCGCGTACTGGCTGCAGTATGAGCAGAAGTGCGACGTCACCGTGGTCGAGATGCTCCAGTACATGATCGACGGCGCCTGCACCGCGAACCGCGGGCACCTGATTCACTACTTTGAGGAGGCGGGCGGCAAGCTCATCAACTGTGCAAAGGTTGTCGGCTTCGGCTCGAACAACTCGGTCAAGATCGAGCGCAACATCTCCAGGGGCGTGCCCGATCCCTACTGCACCTGGACGCCGATCATCCCCAAGAACGTCGAAAACCCGCTCGCGCCCAAGCTGGGACCCGAGAGCCTGATCGAGACGATTCCCAGCGACCTGATTGTGCTGTGCATGGGCCGCGCCCCGAACGACGCGCCGTACTACGAGGCGGTCGAACAGCACGTCGCGCCCGAGATTTACAACATCGGCGATTCGCTGCAGGCGGGCAATCTGCTCACCGGCAACCGTGCCGCCTGGCACATCGCCGCAAAGGTGTAAGCGGCAAAACGCTCTTGTCTCACGCTTGATAAACGGAGTCTTGCCGCGCGGCAAGGCTCCGTTTCATTGTTTCATTGGAGGTCCCCATGAAGAAAACGATCCGCCGCCTCGCGCTGCTTCCGGCGCTGGCGCTGCTGCTCTCCCTTGCCCCGCCCCTCGCGTCGGCGGCGTACTATGAATCGTTCGAGCACCCGGACGTCCGCTTTGAGGACATGGAGGCGCTCCCCATCGACGTCGACGCCGTGGATGCGTTCCTCGCGCGCTTTGAGGCTGACCCCGCCGGACAGTACGAGGCGATGCTGGCGCTGGTCGACGAGCTGAATACCCGCGTGACGCTCGCGGAGATCGCCAGCAGTCTCCACGGCGGCGACGAGGCGCGAAGCAGCGCCTATGAGCAGGCGCAGAATGACTGCTCCGTCGCGCTGGACCGTGTCTGCGCCTCCGTCGGCAGAGCGCTGAACGGTCCGCAGGGAGAGGCGCTGCGCGCGCTGATGCCGCCGGATGAGGCGGACGGCTTAGCGGACTATGAGCCCGCGGACGACGACAGCTTCGACGACGACGCGCAGGAAAACGCGCTGGTGCGGCAGTACTACCTCCTCCCCGACGACAGCGCGTACCCGGACGCCGCGGCGGCGCTCTATCTGCGTCTGGTCGCCCTGCGGCAAAAGCAGGCGGAGGAAGCCGGCTTCGACAGCTATGCCGACTACGCCTACGCCTCCCTGTACGGGCGCGAATATGTGCCCGAGGACGCGAAGCAGCTGCACCGCACGGTCAAGTCTCACCTTGCGCCGCTGTATGTGAAGTGCGAGCTGGCGCTCGCCGACTGCGATCTTCCCTGGGACGACGGCGACATTCCGGATCAGGAGGAGATACTCAGCCTGCTGAGCGAGCACATCGGTCACGTCTCGCCCGAGCTGACGGAGGCGATGGATTATCTGCGCCGCAACGGGCTTTACCGCATCGGAAACGACGACGAGCTGCTGGATCTGGGCTACACCGACACGCTGCCCGCCTACCGCTCCGCGTACCTGTTCAACAAGGTCGGCACGCGCTTCGACGCCTTCGAGACCACCGTGCATGAGTTTGGGCACTTCAACGCCGCCTATCACGACCCCACGCCCTCGCTCTATCAGTACAACAGCATCGACGTCGCCGAGGTCCAGTCGCAGGGGCTGGAGATGCTGTTTCTCCCCTGCCTGCAGGACATTCTCGCCGGGGACGACGAACAGGGGCGCGCCGTCGTCGAGGTCTATGTGCTCGCCTACCTGCTCGACAGCGTCGTGCAGGGCTGTCTGTACGACGAGTTCGAGCAGGAGGTCTGTGCCGCGCCGGACATGACCGTGGCGGAGCTGCACGCGCTGGAGGCGCGGCTCAACACGGAGTACGGGCTCGACGAGCTCTATGAGCAGGAGGTCTGCTGGCCCTATATCAGCCACCTGTTCGACCAGCCGTTTTACTACATCTCCTACGCGGCGTCCGCGCTGCCGTCGCTGCAGCTCTGGGTGCTCTCGCAGGAGGACCGGGACGCGGCGGTGGACGCGTACCTGAAGGTCTCCGCCGCCGGGACGGAGGAGTGGTTCCTCGACGTGATGGACGAGAGCGGGCTGTGCGATATAACGGACCGCGGCGACGCCGTCCGCCTCGCCGGGGAGCTGGAGAGCCGGATCGGCAGCAAGCTCGAACAGCTGCCCGCCTTCTCCGTTTTCGATCTCGTGCTCTCCGCCGTCTGTATTCTTGTGGTCCTCGTGCTGCTCGCGACGGTCGCGATCCTCGTCGTCCGCCGCCGCAAAATGCGCCGCGCCGCGGTGTCGCGCGAACCGTGGGAGCTCTAGGGAGAGAGGATGTCATGCCTATGTCCGGCACAACAGAAATCACCGAAAAGAAGCGCTCCGCCGCCCTCCCCGCCGTGCTGGGCGTCTGCGGCGCCGTACTGGCGTTCTACCTCGGCTTCGCCGCGTGGCTGCACTTCGACGGGCGTTTCCCGTTCCGCACGACGCTCAACGGGCACGACGTATCGCTGCAGCGCGCGCAGGACGTGCAGCGCGCCTGTATGGACGACTACTATCCGAACATGCGCTTTGAGATCGAGGCGCGCGGCGCGCTGCCCTATGAGGTGACGCCGCTGTCCTTCGATTTTTCCGCCGCCGCGGAGGCCGCCGATTTTCTTCCGTCCAACCCGCTGACGTGGCCGCTGTCCCTCTTCCGCGACTCCGACTATGCCACCGGGGACGGTATGGCGATCGACAAGCTGGCGCAGCGGATCGAATCGGAATACGCCGCCTTCCGGGCGGACCGCTGGGAGCAGCCGGAGAACGCCTATTTCGTCTACGACGAAGCGTCCGAAGGCTTTGAACCCGTGGCGGAGACCAGCGGCACCTCGATCGACGCCGAAAAATTCGAGGAGGTGCTGGAGCGCCACATTCTCCATGAAAACGGAGACCTTGACCTCAGCACCTCCGGCGTCTATCTCCCCGCGGAGATTCCGCTCTACTCGCCCCTGCTGGCGGACTGCCGCAAGGAGCTGGAGCGCTTTGCCGCCGCGCGGGTCGTCTATGAGGAGAGCGGTATTTCCGCTACCTTTTCCGCGAGCGCGCTGCTGCCCTACGTCCGCGTAGACCGCGACACGCTCGCCGTCAGCTGCGACATGGAAGCCGCGGCGGCGGACGGCGTGTTCGACCGCTTCGCCGCGGAGCTGGAGGAGACCTTCGTCTTTCCCGACGCCGTCCGCGACTTCGTCACGCACGACGGCTCCGTCGTCGCCGTGACCGAGAAGACCTGGCGGGAAAAGCTCGATCCCGCTGCGACCGCCGCCGCCCTCGCGGGGCTGTCGTTTGAGGATTTCCTCACGGAGGACGGCACTTTGGAGGGCACGCTCGTCTGGGAAAGGCCGGCGCTGGACGCTTTGAAAAGCTATGTGGAGATCGACCTGACCAACCAGCAGCTCTATCTCTACACCGACGGGGCGCTCGTGCTCGAATCGCCCATCGTCTCCGGCTGCGTCGCCCAGCGCCACACGACCCCCGGCGGCGCGTTCTCCCTGATCGGCAGATACCGCAACGTCACGCTGCGCGGGCCGGACTACGCGAGCTTCGTGCGCTACTGGATGCCGTTCAACAGGGGCATCGGCATGCACGACGCGAGCTGGCGCAGCCGCTTCGGCGGCACGATCTACCGGACGAACGGCTCGCACGGCTGCATCAATCTGCCCCGCGACGCCGCGGAGACGATCTTCAGCACGATCGACAAGAGCTACGCCGTCGTCTGCTACTGGCGCCCGGCGCAGTAGTATGGCGCGGGCAATGCGCAAAAACGGCGAAGCGCATCATGAACAAAAGTCCTAATTACCTTTTGCGTTGGCGGAAAAATCTCCGTCAGTTTCACCAAAAGGCATGAGATAGTCGGATAAATCGTTCTCATTGAGGGGTATCGTTCTGTTTGAGTTGCTTATTGAAAAAACTTGTGTTATTATAAATATTAAGCAACAAGAGGATTATCAAACAACGAAACCAGAAGGTAAGATTATGCAAAGAAACACCAGAGCAGAGTCAAGATGCCGCTATCTAATTCGAGAAATCGCGCAACAAAAAGGGTGGAACATCAAACACCCTCAAAAAGGCGGACATTTTTTGGAAGAACAAGAGATTGCCGCATACTTCCCCGATTCTGGACTTGGCTTAACAAAACCCGATTTCATCGTCTGCCGGAATGATATCCCTCTGATTGTTGTTGAGGCAAAGAACGAAATAGGCAAAATTGGAGATGCGGTTTCAGAGGCTATCGAATACGCAGAGGCAATAAATCGCCAAGGGACATATACAGTTTCTATTGTCACAGGCGTCGCCGGAGAAGAAGACAACGGCTATTTGTTCCGCACTCTATATTTTGATGGAGTTTCCTGGATTCCATTGCGTTCATATGGATTTGAATTAACCAGCTTTCCAAGTGTTGGAGAGATTGCTGTTGCGCTGGAAACGCGGAACGGAGAGACAGAGGTAACTATCCCTCAGTTATCTGAGTACATTACTGCGGCTATTTCGTTGTCTTCTATTCTCAGATCAGCAAAAATTGAACCTTCCTTACGGCCTAAGGTTCTTGGGGCCGTTATCACTGCATTGTATCAGGGGGAAATCGAATTAGGCAATGGAGAAGAACTTCACTCGATCAACGCGCTTGTCAGTCAGGCGGTTTCAGAGACCGAGCACTTTGATTTAGATAAAAAAGCCCAGTTAATTGAAGCTCTTCGTCTTCCTGATGCTGATTATGCAAGGTTAGCGCCCAAAATGGGGAAAATCGTATTCATACTGAAAACTCTAAACGTAAAGTCTATTTTGAGGACAGATACAGATTTTCTCGGCTTGCTTTATGAAGCATTTATTCGTTATGGTTATGATAACAATTCACTTGGAATTGTTTTTACACCACGGCACATTACAAAATTTTGTGCTGATTTGATTGATGTATCAGCACAGGATAAAGTGATTGATATTGCTTGTGGTTCTGGCGGATTTCTGGTTGCTTCTTTTGATAAGATGGTAAAAAGCTCTCACGAATTAGGGATACCCATGTCTATTATTCGTGAGTCTCTCTACGGTTTCGATACAAATCCAACAGTATGGGCACTTGCTGCACTCAATATGTTTTTCCGTGGTGATGGCAAGAGCCACATTGAGAACGCAAGTTGTTTTGATGAAAAAAGCAAAAAATTCGTGTCTGGCAGGTTTACAAAAGCTTTGCTGAATCCTCCCTTTTCTCAAGTGGAAGAGCCCGAACGTGACTTTATTTCCCAAGCAATGGAGTCGCTACAGACAATGGGTTTGCTTGCTGTTGTTGTAAAATCCGGCATATTTGCGGACGAAGATAACGCTCTTTGGCGAGAGAACTTTTTGAAATCTCATTCTGTGATTGGCATGATAAGTCTACCCAGCGACTTGTTTTACCCTACTGCTGTAGATACTACAATAATGATTGCGTGTGCTCATAGGCCACAAGTTGAAACCGACAAAGTCTTTATGGCGAAGATTTGGAACGATGGTTTCAAAAAATTAAAGGGGAAGCGAGTCGAAGCAGCGGGTTCGCAGTTGGAAGAGGTAATGTCGCAATTCAAGAGGTTTAGGAATGGCGAAGAAACCAATTCCGGTGTAGTTACCGTTATTACCGCTGATAAGCTAATCCCCTATGGCGCGGAGTTTTGTCCAGAGCAATACTTGCCACAGCCACACTTCCCTGCCGAAGAAGAGCAAAAGTATCAAGATGACGTTTTAAAATCAATATTGACAACATCTGTTTGCATTGAGGGGATGGCAGATGAAGTGATAGAGAATTTCCCTCTGTGGAGTGATTTACCCATATTACCTTATGGCGAAGAAGGTGAAATTGAACGTTTTTTTACTGTCAAAGGCGGAAAATCCAAGGGCGAAAGTAATTATATAGCAGGGACATGCCCGTATATTTCATCCGGAGATCCGCAAAACAGTATTATCAGGCTGGTTGGCGATATTGAGGAAGAAGTGTTTTCGACTGGCGCTATAACTGTTACTTGCTTTGGACAGGCGGCAGTCCAGCCGTGGAGATTCATGGCACGCGGTAATGGCGGAAGCGCTGTAAGGGTATTGATTCCAAAATTCCGTATGACATTCAATGAGCTTATCTGGTTTGCTGCACAAATCAATATGCAGCGCTGGAGGTTCTTTTATGGAAGAATGTCCATTCAAAGCAGATTAAAACAGCTTAGAGTTGTTGCGCCAGCGGGAGAAATTACCGACAGCGATAAAAGCGTTGCAAAGAAAATATCCGAATTGTCACATACAATTACTAGCATCATGTATCAATAATGCTATAAATTCCAATTTATCGAGCAATTTCAGAGATGCTGGACTGCTCTTTTTATACTTATGTGCTTTATCGGATTTGTGCATATTCTCCAATGGCTTGGGCCGGAAGCCTAATAACAACACAAAAGTTAATTAGGAGGAACAAAAAAGGAACGCACCGCGGTGCGTTCCTTTTTTGTTTGGAAAGGATTGATTACTTGAGCTCGACCTTGCCGCCGGCCTCTTCGACCTTCTTCTTGAGCTCCTCGGCCTCGTCCTTGGCAACAGCCTCCTTCAGGGTCTTGGGAGCGCCCTCGACGAACGCCTTCGCCTCGGCGAGGCCCAGGCCGGTGATCTCGCGGACGACCTTGATGACCTTGATCTTCGCGGCGGCGTCAAAGCCGGCGAGAACGACGTCAAAGTCGGTCTTCTCCTCAGCGGCGGGAGCGGCGCCGCCCTGAGCGGGCGCGGCCATGGCGGCGGCGGAAACGCCGAACTCCTCCTCGAGGGCGTGAACGAGCTCGGAGAGCTCCAGAACGGTCAGAGCCTTGATCTCTTCGATCATAGCAGTCACTTTCTCAGACATGGTAAAGTTCCTCCTGATAAGAATTTTGTTGTTTGTTTCGGTTTGGGTTGCCGCTTACTCGGCGGCGGGAGCTTCGGCAGCGGGCTCCTCGGCGGGAGCGCCCTGCTTCTCGGCGATCTGCTTGAGCACGACGGCGAGGCCGGTGATGGGCGCGAGCATCGTGCCGAGCACCTGCGCCTGCAGAACGGGCAGAGCGGGGATCGCGGCGAGGGAGTTGATCGTGTCCATGTCGACAACCTTGCCGTCCATGAAGCCGCCCTTGATCTCGAACTTGCCTTCGAGCTTCTTGGCGAACTCCGCGATCACACGGGCAGGCGCGACGGGGTCGCTCGCGATGGCGAGGGACGTGGTGCCGTTGAGCTGGTCGTCCAGCGCGTCGAGGCCCACGTTGTTGAACGCGCGGCGGAGCATCGTGTTCTTGATGACCGCGTACTCGACCTCGTTCTTGCGGCACTCGGCGCGAAGCGCGGTGTCCTCAGCCACGGTGATGCCCTTGTAGTCGACGATGACGCCGGCCGCGGCGTTCTTCAGCTTTTCGCTGAGGCTCTCCACGATCGCCTGCTTTTCGGACAGGACTTTTGCGTTAGGCATTCTTGGTTTCACCTCCATAGGAATTTGCGGCGCAATCCTGCGCCATGGGGAGAGGTGCGTTCGAAAAGAAAACCGTCCCCATGCCAAAGGACATGAGGACGGTCTAAAGCAATGCAAATTGCCATCCTCGGCAGGATTTACGCGGTCTCCCGCACCTGCTGTCTTTGGAACGCTCCGTTATTATATTTACACTTGGCGCACTTGTCAAGCATAAATCACGCTTTTGGGGATCAAATCTTCGCGGTCGCCATCTTGACGCCGGGGCCCATCGTGGACGCGACGACGCAGGACTTGATATACTGGCCCTTCGCGGCGGCGGGCTTCGCCTTGATGATGGCGCCCATCAGCGCGTCGAAGTTCTCCGTCAGCTTCTCGGGGCCGAAGGAGACCTTGCCGATCGGGCAGTGGATGATGTTGGTCTTGTCGAGACGGTACTCGACCTTACCGGCCTTGGACTCCTGCACCGCCTTGGCGACGTCCGGGGTCACGGTGCCCGCCTTCGGGGAGGGCATCAGCCCCTTCGGGCCGAGGAGCTTACCGAGACGGCCGACCACGCCCATCATGTCCGGGGACGCGATGACGACGTCGAAGTCGAACCAGTTCTCCTTCTGGATCTTCTCAACGAGATCCATCTCACCGACGTAATCCGCGCCGGCTTCCTTGGCGGCGTCCGCCTTGTCGCCCTTGGCGAAGACGAGCACGCG
>CAMVAV010000091.1 GCA_947165595.1 uncultured Clostridia bacterium
AGAAGGTGTACGCCATGCCGCCGCCGATGATGACGGTGTCCGCCTTTTCCAGCAGATTGTTGATGACGTTGATCTTGTCGCTGACCTTCGCGCCGCCCAGCACCGCGACAAACGGGCGCCTGGGGTCGTCGAGCGCCTTGCCCATGACCTCCAGCTCCTTTGCGACCAGAAGCCCGGACACGGCGGGCAGATACGCCGCGACGCCGACGGTGGAGGCGTGCGCGCGGTGGACGGTGCCGAACGCGTCGGAGACGTAGACCTCCGCCATCGAGGCGAGCTCCTTCGCGAAGTCCGCGCCGTTCTTCTCCTCGCGGATGTCGAAGCGCAGATTCTCCAGCAGCATGATCTCGCCGCCGCGGAGCGCCGCCGCCTTCGCCTTGGCGTCCTCGCCGATGATGTCCTTCGCGAAGATCACGTCCCTGCCCAGCAGCTCCGAAAGGCGCTTCGCGACCGGCGCGAGGGTGAGCTTTTCCTTCCACTCGCCCTTGGGCTTGCCGAGGTGGGAGCAGGCGATGACCGCCGCGCCCTGCTCGAGCAGGTAGTTGATGGTCGGCAGCGCCGCGGCGATGCGCTTGTCGCTCGTGATCTCGCCGGTCTCCTTGTCCTGCGGCACGTTGAAGTCGCAGCGCAGCAGGACCTTCTTGCCCTTGACGTCGATATCCCTGACGGTCTTTTTATTGTAGTTCATAATGCTCTTCCTCCTGAAATGAAAAAAGTAGGGATGATTCGCTTTGGGTTCCTGGTTGCCGCGTAACGGTGCTCGGGAAAAGCCCGAGCCGATCACCGCTCCGCCATCTCTCCGGCCCTTTGCAGTCCCGGAAAATCGAGCTGGCGCAGCGCCTCGAACACGACGACCGCCGCCGAGTTCGAGAGGTTCAGGCTCCGCGCCTCCGCGCGGATGGGCAGGCGGATGCAGCGGTCGGAGAAGCGCATGCGGAACGCCTCGGGCAGGCCCGCCGTCTCCTTGCCGAAGAAGAGCCAGCAGCCGTCCCGGAATTCCGCGCGCGTGTAGTCCCGCGGCGCCTTCGTCGTGGCGAGCCAGCAGTCCGCCGCCGCCTCGGGGTGCTTCGTGAACAGGTCGTCCAGATTTTCGTAGACCGAGACCTCGACCAGGTGCCAGTAATCCAGCCCCGCGCGCTTTACGGCCCTGTCCGAAATGTCGAAGCCCAGCGGCTTGACGAGGTGCAGCCTGGACCCGGTCGCGGCGCAGGTGCGCGCGACGTTGCCGCAGTTGGGCGGGATCTCAGGCTCGACCAGAACGACGTTGAGCATGGAGCGCGGCTCCTTTTTCACGAAAGTTTCATTATTATAGCGCATAAAGTTTAAGAAATCAACAAGAAAAACGGCTTTTTTTAACAATGATTTTTGAATTAGAGAACGGAAACGCGGTTATTAAAAAAACGGGAGAAAACTTTTCCCGGAAAGGTGTGGATTTTTTGCCCGAATTTTGCTATGATAGTCATACAATAAAGTAGGGTGTAAAAGGGGGAGTGTCCGATGGAATGCAAAACCGCGATCTGGTTTCTGCCGGACGGCATCACCTTGACCAGGGACAAAACGCCGCTGATGCTGCAAACCGTCCAGTTCTGCCCGGTCCTGACGTGGACCTGCGCGGAGCTGGCGGCGATGGGCGTCGAGCGGCTTTTTATCGTTTCCGACAAAAGCGCGCATGAGCTGCTGCGTCCCCATGTGCCCTGGGATTCGGTGCTGGTGGACGGCGCGCGCCACGCCGACGAGCTGCTCGGGCATCTGCAGGGCAAAAAGGGCGACGTGCTCGTGCTCAACGGCGTCGTGCTGCCGGTGGGCGTGTTCTCCGGTGGCGCGGTCTACCGGGCGGGCATCCCGGCGGTGCGCCGCGTGCTCCAGGAGCACGGCGCGTTCGCCGCGTTCCCGGAGGGGGCGGAGATCCTCAAGGGCTTTCTCCCCGTCGGCGACGAGGAGGAGCTGCGCGCCGCCCAGCCGATGTGCCGCCAGAAGATCCTGCAAAAGCACCTCGAGGCGGGCGTGACGATCCTGGACACGAACAACTGCTACATCGACCCGCGGGTGAAGATCGGCGCGGGCACGACGATTCTGCCGGGCACGATCCTGCGCGGGAACACGGTCATCGGCGAGCGGTGCACCGTCGGCCCGAACACGATGCTCACCGACTGCACCGTCGGCGACGAGACCGAGGTCAACGCCTCGCAGGGCACCGAGAGCCGCATCGGCAGCCACACGAACGTGGGGCCGTTCGCCTATCTGCGGCCGAACAGCGTCGTCGGCGACCATGTCAAGGTGGGCGACTTCGTGGAGATCAAGAACAGCGTCATCGGCGACGGGACGAAGATCTCGCACCTGACCTACGTCGGGGACAGCGACGTGGGCGAGCGCGTCAATTTCGGCTGCGGCACGGTGACGACGAATTACGACGGGTTCAAAAAGTACCGCTGCACGATCGGGGACGACGTGTTCCTCGGCTGCAACACCAACCTCGTCGCCCCGGTGACGGTGGGCAGCGGCAGCTATACGGCGGCCGGCTCGACCATCACGAGGGACGTGCCCGCCGACGCCCTGGCGGTCGCCCGCGCCAGGCAGGAGAACAAGGACGGCTGGGCGGCGAAAAACCGCGAGCTCAAGGGGAAAAAGAAATAAACCGCAGAGAAGCGGACCGTTATACTGACTGAGGAGGGCAGATCACATGATTTCTCACGGAAAGGACATCAAGGTGTTCACCGGCAACGCGAATCCCAGGCTTGCCGCCGACATCTGCAAGATCATCGGCATCAAGCTGGGGGAGAACGAGGTCAAGGGCTTCGCCGACGGCGAGGTCTCCTGCTCGCTCTATGAGACGGTGCGCGGCAGCGACGTGTTTCTCGTCCAGTCGACCTGCAAGCCGGTCAACGACAACCTGATGGAGCTGCTGATCATGATCGACGCGTGCCGCCGCGCCTCCGCGGGGCGCATCACCGCGGTGGTGCCGTACTTCGGTTACGCGCGGCAGGACCGCAAGGCGAAGTCCCGCGATCCCATCAGCGCGAAGCTCGTGGCGAACATGATCGTCGCCGCCGGCGCCGACCGCGTGCTGACGATGGACCTGCACGCCTCCCAGATCCAGGGCTTCTTTGACATTCCCGTGGACAACCTCCTCGGCAACCCGATCTTTGTGGACTACTACGCCAAGAAGTTCGGCGAGCGCGCGGAGGAGATGGTCGTCGTCTCCCCGGACGTCGGCTCCGTCGCCCGTTCCCGCGCCTTCGCGCAGAAGCTGCACATGAACCTCGCCATCGTGGACAAGCGCCGCCCCAAGGCGAACATGAGCGAGGTCATGCACGTCATCGGCGACGTGGAGGGCAAGGATTGCATCCTGTTCGACGACATGGTCGACACCGCCGGCTCGCTCTGCGGCGCGGCGAAGGCGATCATCGAGGTCGGCGGCGCGAAGAAGGTCTACGCCTGCGCGTCCCACGGCGTGCTCTCCGGCCCCGCGATCGACCGTCTGGAGGCGAGCAAGATCGAGGAGCTCGCCCTGCTAGACACCATCCCCGCCCACCCCGAGGCCGCCCGCGCGCGCATCAAGTACCTGACCGTCGCGCCGATGTTCGCCGAGGCGATCGAGCGCACCTATCAGGAAATTTCGATCGCGAAGCTGTTCAACTGAGCCCGTTATCCCATACCGGACGCACCGAAACCGTTTCTCTCTTCCCCCGCCGGAGGAGAGAAATGGTTTCCTCTTTGATGCTTTCTCTTTTGCGCCCCCCGCGCGGACAGCCGGCGCCGACAGGATTCAAAAAGGATATAACAATATGTTTTTCAGCAAAAAACCCGCCTCCGGAGGCGTAGAATGGCTTCTGGTGTGCCTGGGCAACTACGGCGCGCGGTATGAGAACACGCGCCACAACATCGGCTTTCTCGCCGCCGACCGGCTCATCGAGAAAAACGACCTGCGCTGCAACCGCCTGCGCTTTCGCGCGCTGACGGAGATCATCGACTTCGGCGGCGCGAGGGTGCTGCTGATGATGCCGCAGACCTATATGAACCTCTCCGGCGAGGCGGCTGGCGAGGCGGCGCGCTTTTACAAGGTCCCGCCGGAGCATGTGCTCGTCATCTCCGACGACGTCTCGCTCCCGCTCGGCAAGCTCCGCGTGCGCGGCGGCGGCAGCGCCGGCGGGCACAACGGGCTTAAGAACATCATCGCCCATCTCGGCACCGATCAGTTCCCGCGCGTCAAGGTCGGCGTCGGCGCGCCGCCGAATCCGGAGTACGACATGGCGGACTGGGTGACGGGAACGTTCAGCGCCTCGGAACGCAAGACGATCGACGCGGCGCTCGACCGGGCGCTGGACGCCGCCGCCTGCGTGATCGAAAAGGGCGTCACCGAGGCGCAGAACCGGTATAACGGCTGATCCCGTTATACGGATAATAAGCAATACAACGCCGTTTCGCCCGCCGCCGGCGCGGCTGGCGCGAAGGACGGCGGACAATCCGGGGGATTGTTGTTTCATGGCTGATCTGAAACAGCTTTGCAACTCCATAGCCGGCCTGCCCGAGCTGCGGGAGCTGGCGGAGGCGGTCGAGGCGGGACATTGCCCCGCGTCGGTGTCCGGCCTCTCGCCGGTGCACCGCGCCATGGTCGCCGCGGCGCTGCGCCTGAAGACGGAGCGCCCCCTTGTCATGCTCTGCGCCGACGAGGGCGAGGCGCGGCACATGGCAGCCGACCTGAGCGTGCTGCTCGGCACGGACGCCGCGCTGCTGTTCGCCCGCGAGCATCAGCTGCGCGACCGGGTCTACGCCTCGCACGGCTTCGAGCAGCAGCGCCTCGGGACGCTGTGCTCGCTCGCGGCGGGAAAGACCGGCGTGCTGGTCGCCACAGTCGACGGCGTCATGCAGCGCACGCTGCCGCCCGACGCTCTGCGCGACGCCGCGCTGACGCTCAGGCCCGGCGGGCGGTATGAGTTGAGCGAGCTGGCGCGGCGGCTGGACGAGGCGGGCTACGCGCGCGCCGAACAGGTGGAGGGCGTGGGACAGTTCGCCGTGCGCGGCGGCATCCTGGACGTCTGGTCGCCGCTCTCCGCGCCCGTGCGCGTGGAGTTTTTCGACGACGAGATCGACGCCATGGGCGAATTCGACGTATCGACCCAGCGGCGCACGAAGAACATCAAGCGCCTGAGCATCCTTCCCGCCGCGGAGGTCCTGCCCGACGCCGCCGAGGGCGGGCGCGAGGGGATGCTCGCGCGCATCGACCACGCGGCGAAGCAGCTTGAACGCAAGGGCGCGGACAAGGCGGCGGCAACGCTGCGCGCCGACCGGGAGCGCTTCGCGCAGCATCTGCCCGTCGGCGGCATGGACCGCTATCTGCGCGCCTGCTACCCCACGAGCGTCTCCGCGCTGGACTACCTCGCGCCGGACGCGCTGGTGTTTGTCAGCGACGCCCCGCGCGCCGCGGAGCGGGTGAAGGGCGTGCTTTGGGAGCTGGAGCAGGACGTGCTGCCGCTGCTGGAAACGGGCGAGCTCGCGGGCGCTTTTTCCGAGGTCTCGCTCACCGAGGCGGAGCTGACGGAAAAGCTCGGCGCGTACCCCGTCGTACAGCTCGGCGCGCTGCCGACCTCCCGCGACCTGCTCGCGCCGCGCACGCTCCTTTCCATGAACGTGCGGCAGCTCCCCTCCTACGGCGGGAGCCTCGAGACCGCCGCCGCGGACATGGAGCACTATACCGCCGCGGGCAGCGGCGTGCTGGTGCTCTGCGGCAACGAGACGCGGGGCAAAAACTTCCTGCGCCTGCTGGACGAGCGCGGCATCCGAGCGCGCCCCGATTTCAAAAACGAAACGCCGCCGCGCCCCGGCGAGGTCGCCGTCGGGCTCGGGACGCTCTCCGCGGGCAGCGAGCTGCCGCAGCTCCGTCTGACGATCCTCACGGAGGGGCAGCTCACTTCGCCCGTCTCCGGCAAAAAGGCGGCGGTGCGGCAGAAGAAGGACGCCAACCGCCAGAGGCTCCAGTCCTACACGGACCTCTCGCCCGGCGACCTCGTCGTCCATGTCCACCACGGCATCGGCCGCTTCGTGGGCATCGAGCGGATGCGGGTGGACGGCGTGGACAAGGACTATGTCAAGATCGCCTACGCGGGGAACGACAGCCTCTACGTCCCCGCCACGCAGCTCGACCTCGTGTCGAAGTACATCGGCACGGGCGGCGAGGACGAGGACGGCAACCCCCGCGCGAAGCTCTCCAGGCTCGGCGGCACGGACTGGACCCGCGCCAAGACCCGCGCCAAGGCGGCGGCGAAGGACCTCGCCAAGGGCTTGATCGCGCTCTACGCCGAGCGGCAGCGCCGGCCGGGCTTCGCCTTCTCGCCGGATTCGCCATGGCAGCGCGAATTTGAGGATGCGTTCGACTATGCGGAAACGGATGACCAGCTGCGCGCCGTGGAGGAGATCAAGGGCGACATGGAGCGTCCCGCGCCGATGGACCGTCTGCTCTGCGGCGACGTGGGCTACGGCAAGACGGAGGTGGCGCTGCGCGCCGTGATGAAGTGCGTTCTCGACGGCAAGCAGGCGGCGATCCTCGTGCCGACGACGGTGCTCGCGCAGCAGCACTACGCGACGGCGCTCGCGCGCTTCCGCTCGTTCCCGGTGCGGATCGAGGCGCTGTCCCGCTTCAAGACGCCGGCGGAGAAAAAGAAGATCCTCGCGGACACGGCGGACGGGCGCGTCGACCTGCTCATCGGCACGCACGCGCTGCTGCAAAAGCGGATGCGCTTCAAGGACCTGGGGCTGCTGGTGATCGACGAGGAGCAGCGCTTCGGCGTGACGCACAAGGAGCGCCTGCGCGAGCTCAGCCGCCAGGTGGACACGCTGACGCTGACCGCGACGCCCATTCCGCGCACGCTGAATATGGCGCTCAGCGGCATCCGCGACATGTCGACCATCGAGACGCCGCCCGACGGGCGCCAGCCCATCCAGACCTACGTGCTCGAGCACGACTGGGGCGTGGTGTGCGACGCCATCCGGCGCGAGCTGGGGCGCGGCGGGCAGGTCTACTACCTCCACAACCGCGTGGAGACCATCGACCGCTGCGCCGCGCGGCTCAGGGAGATGCTCGGCGAGGACGTCGGCATCGGCGTCGCGCACGGCAAGCTGGACGAGCGCGCGCTCTCCGCCGTCATGCAGGACATGGAGTCCGGCGCGGTGCAGGTGCTGGTGTGCTCGACCATCATCGAGACGGGCATCGACATCCCCAACGTCAACACGCTTATTATTGAGGACGCGGACCGGCTGGGACTGGCCCAGCTCCATCAGATCCGCGGACGCATCGGGCGCAGCCCGCGGCGCGCCTACGCCTATATGACCTATCGCCCCGGCAAAATATTGACCGAGGTCGCCGCCAAGCGGCTGACCGCCATACGCGAGTACGCGGAGTTCGGCTCGGGCTTCCGCATCGCCATGCGCGACCTGGAGATTCGCGGCGCGGGCAACCTGCTGGGGCCGGAGCAGTCGGGCTACATGATGTCCGTCGGCTACGACATGTATTTGCAGCTGCTGGAGGAGGCGGTGCTGGAGGAGCGCGGCGAAAAGCGCGCCCGGCGCGACGAGACCACCGCGGACCTCACGGTGTCCGCCAACCTGCCGGAGAGCTATATCCCGTCCCCCGAGCAGCGGATGGACATCTACCGCCGCATCGCGGCGCTGCAAACGCAGGAGGAATCCCGCGATCTGCTCGACGAGCTGATGGACCGCTACGGCGAGCCGCCGAAGAGCGTGCTGGCGCTGATGGACGTGGCGCTGCTGCGCACCGCCGCCGCCGAGGTCGGCATCCGCGACGTCACCCAGCGGGGCGGGACCGTGACCTTTACCTTCGGCGACGGGTTCCCGGTGGAGGCGGTGATGCGCCTGTGCGCGTCGCCGCGGAACCGGCGGAGGCTGACGCTCTCCGCGGGCACGGAGCCGAGGCTGGCGCTCAGGCTCGCCGGGGGAGAGGACGTGCTGGACGCGTCGCTCGAGCTGGTCAACGAGCTGCACGTCGGAAACGAAAGCAAAGGAGAATCGGAGCAATGATTTGGAAGGACCGTGCCCTTGCCGCGGTGATGGCGCTTGCCGTAAGCGCCGCCGTGACCGCGTGCATCGTGCGCTTCGCGCCGGAAAAGCCGCTCTTTACGCCCGGACAGCTGGAAAGCGGCATCACCTATGAGGCGACGGGCGTCGCCTCGGACGAGATCATCGCCGTGCTGGGGGAGAACGAGGCGCCGGCGGAGCTGTATACCTTCTGGTTGGGCAACGAGTGCCGGAATCTGGAGACCGCCTATCAGATCGACGTCGCCTCGAGCTGGGACCGGAGGATCGAGGGAGAGCACACGCTCCGCGAGTTTGTCGAGGAGGACGTCGTCACCGCGATCAAGCAGCAGCTGGTGCTGGAGAACCTCGCGGCGGAGTACGGCGTGACGCTCTCCGAGGAGGATGAAAAGGAGCTCGCCGCCGAGCGCGAGGGCTACATCGAGCAGTTCGGCGGGGAGGAGGGCTACCGCGCCGAGCTTTATAAGCTGGGCATCGGGGACGAGAGCTACCGCCGCCTCGCGCGCACAGACTACCTCTACGCCGCGCTCTACGACGCGTACATGACGCCCGGCTCCGGACTCTACGCCGCGGAGGACGTGCTGCGCGCCTACGCCGTGGGCGCGGGCTGGATCACCGCCGACCACATCCTGCTGATGAGCATCGACCCGCAGACGCGCCAGCCGCTCGACGAGGACGCCGCCGCGGAGAAGCATGAAAAGGCAAAGGAGATACTCGCCATGCTGCGCGCGAGCGACGACCCCGAGGCGCTTTTCGCGGAGCTGGCGGACCAGTACAGCGAGGACACCGGCCGCGCCGCCTATCCCGAGGGCTACACCTTCACGACCGGGACCATGGTGGAGGAGTTCGACTCCGCCGCCCGCGCCCTGCGGGAGGGGGAGATCAGCGACCTGGTCGAATCGCGCTTCGGCTGGCACATCATCCTGCGCAGGCCGCTCAACGTCACCGAGGCGGTGGAATCCGTGCGCCTGGAGTATTTCGACGTGCTGTTCCGCGGCGCGCTCGACCGGGCGGACATGAAGCTCGGCCCCTCGCTGGGGAAGCTGGACGCCGCCGCGCTCTACGACGCGCTGCGCGCCGCGCAGGACAAGGAATAAGTTTTGCAGGATTTTTCACAATCTCCTGCATTTCCGGTTGCTTTTTTTTCGTGCGTTGTGTATAATCAAACCGTTGCGAAAGAGCGAGCGCTCTATCCGAAAATTACAAAATTGAAGGAGAAACGACATGAAAGACCTGTATGTAGTCAACTGCTGCCGTACCGCCGTGGGCTCCTATGGCGGGAGCCTGAAGGACGTCCCCGCCTCCCAGCTGGGCGCGATTGTCGTCAAGGAAGCGCTCAAGCGCGCGAACGTCGCCCCCGAAAACGTGGATGAGCTGATGTTCGGCTGCATCCTGACCGCCGGCCTCGGCCAGAACG
>CAMVAV010000092.1 GCA_947165595.1 uncultured Clostridia bacterium
GACGACGAGCTGATTGAGAAGCTCACCTGGATGGGCATTTCCGGCATCGCGAACGTGCTGTGCTGCATCAAGATGGCGAAGTACTACGAGCTGACCGAGAACGACGTGCTCGTGACCGTGCTGACCGACAGCGCGGTGATGTATCAGTCCCGCGTCAAGGAGCTCAACAAGATGTACGGCAAGTACAGCGTCAACGAGGCGGGCAAGGACCACGCGCTCCACATGCTCGGCCTCAAGACCGACAACCTGCTCGAGCTGACCTATGCGGACCGCAAGCGCGTCCACAACCTCAAGTATTACACCTGGGTCGAGCAGCAGGGCATGACGGTCGAGGACCTCAACGCCCAGTGGTACGACACCAAGAACACCTGGGACGCCGTCCATGCCCAGGCGAAGGAGCTCGACAAGCTGATCAACGCGTTCAACGAAGAGGTCGGCCTGCTCAAGAAGCTGTAAGCTAACGGCAAAACGCCTCAAGGGCGGGGCATTGGCCCCGCCTTTGATATATTATAAGGAGAACGAGATGAAAAACGTCATTCATGCCAAATGCGTCAAATGCGGCAAGGTCTACGAGGCGGTGCCGAACCTCACCAACTGCGAGTGCGGCGGCATCCTCGACATCGTCTACGATTATGACTATATTAAGAAGAACCTGACAAAGGAGAAGCTGGCGGCGCGTCCGAACACCATGTGGCGCTACCGCGAGCTGCTGCCGGTGGAGGAGACGACGCCGGACACGCCGCTGCGCGTGGGCTGGAGCCCGCTGTACGAGGCGGACCGGCTCGGCGAAAAGCTGGGCGTGAAGAAGCTGTGGATCAAGGACGACGGGCAGAACCCCACCGCGTCGCTGAAGGACCGCGCCAGCGCGATGGCGGTCGCGAAGGCGAAGGAGGCGGGGGCAAAGATCATCGCCTGCTCGTCCACCGGCAACGCGGCGTCCTCACTCGCGGGCAACGCGGCGGCGGCGGGGCTGCGCACGTTCATCTTCGTGCCGGAGCGCGCGCCCAAGGGCAAGGTCGCGCAGCTGATGACCTTCGGCGCGAACGTCATTTCCGTGCAGGGCAACTACGAGGAGACCTTCGAGCTGTCCAAGAAGGCGATCGAGAAGTGGGGCTGGTACAACCGCAACGCGGCGATCAATCCCTATCTCTCCGAGGGCAAGAAGACCGTCTCGCTGGAGATCGCGGAGCAGCTCGGCTGGAAGATGCCGGACTATCTCGCCATCTCCGTCGGCGACGGCTGTACCATCGCGGGCGTGTGGAAGGGCCTCAAGGACCTCCACGCCATCGGCTTCATCGACAAGCTCCCGCGTCTTATCTCCGCGCAGGCGGAGGGCTGCCACCCCATCAACCGCGCCATCGCGGAGAATAAGCCCTGGGAGCCGATGGAGGAGAACACGCTGGCGGACTCCATCGCCGTCGGCGTACCGCGCAACGCGGACAAGGCGCTCATGGCGATCCGCGAGTCGAACGGCATCGTCGTCAACGTCACGGACGAGGAGATCATGGCGGCGCAGAAGCTGCTCGGCACGACCTGCGGCGTCTTCGGCGAGCCGGCGGGCGTCACGGGTACGGCGGGACTCAAGAAGCTCTGCGAGCAAGGCGTGATCGGGAAAAACGACACGGTGGTCTCGGTCGTGACCGGCAACGGGCTCAAGGATGTCGCGAACGCGATCAAGTTCTGCGGCGAGCCGATGAAGCTGCCGAACGATCTCGACGCGCTGGTCGCCGAGATCGACCGGCGCGGGCTGAAAACCGAATGAGAAAATGAAAAAGCTTTCCCCGCTGCGGCCTGCTCCGCAGCGGGGAAAGTGCTTGTTTCATGGTTTTTGGTTCATCGGTAGCTTCCGTGCGCCTCCTTGAAGCGCATTTTGTTTTCATACATCGCCGCGTCCGCGCGCTTGAGCACCTCCCCGACGGTTTCATCCTCCTCGGTGCACTCGGACATGCCGAGGGAGGCGGAATACCGCTCCCAGGCGTCTTTGTGCTCCTGCGCGCGGGCTGCCTCGAAGGCAGCGGTAAGCTGTTCGAGCTTCTCCAGCCGCTGGGTATAGTCCTCGTTTTTCAGGAGGACGACGAACTCGTCGCCGCCGATGCGGAAGACGGAGGAGCGCTTGAACATATCGCAGATCATCTTGCAGCAGCCCTTGATGTAGCGGTCGCCCGCCTCGTGCCCATAGGTGTCGTTGATATATTTGAGGTTGTTGACGTCCGCCATGACGACGCCGAATTCCACAAAGCGTTTGGAAAGCTCCTGCGTCAGCTCCGCGGAGGCTTTGTTGAAGGACGCCTTGTTCCCGACGCCCGTCAGCGCGTCACGGTAGGCGGTCCTGCTGATCTGCTGGATCTGCTCGTCCTTGCCCTGGATGTCGCTCTGCGCCTTGGCAAGGCTCTTCATATCGGTCAGGCTGTCGTGCATCACGGAGCGGAACACGTCGTACAGGTCCTCGATTTCGTCCTTTGTCCGGATGTTCAGCTCGTTGAGACGGTCAATGTTCCGCTGCCGGTCCTCCTCCGTTTCAAAGGTGAATTGCTTCGTGCATTTGGCGATCGCGTTGAGCGGGCCGGTGATGCTCTTGCGGACGACATAAATATCGGTCAGCAGGATCAGCGCCACGACGAGCAGCACCATCATGCTGAGGCTGTAGACGAACAGAATGTCCTGACGGTGCAGATAGTCCATCGAGAAGTCCACGCCGACGTGGCATACGCAGTTGCCCCGGCTGTCAAAGACCGGGCGGAGATAGCTGAGCTGATATCCGTAGATCGTGTTGCCGGTCAGCGGCGGGACCTCCCGACCCGCCACCAGATCGTCCAGATAGGGGAGAAAGGCCTCGTCCAGCTCGTAGATCGAGCCGGGGGGATCGCCCTCGTCGTCCTCCGCGGCGTCCAGGTCGAGGATCACGTGGCAGTCGGCGTTTGCATCCACGCGATAGACGTACATGTAGAGCACGTCGGGATAGTTCTCCCGCAGGGTGGAGAAGCGCCTGATGAGCTCGTTGTACTCGTCAAGCTCGTAGTTCTTCTCCATGTACTCGTCGATCCTGTCCGGATCCATCGCGTCCGCCATCAGGTTTGTGACGCCCATCGCCATGCGGCCGTATTCGTCGACCATACGCGCCTCGAACCGCGAGTAGACCACATAGAGGATGAACGTCGTGAGAAGGACGAGACTGACAATGAACAAAAGCGGAAGACGGAGCGATATGGAGTTGTGCCATCTGGCCTTGGAGCCGGATTGTTCGCTCATGACGGAACCTCCCCGAAAGCAGTGCGAAAATCTTCCTTTTTCAGGCGTCCATGAAAGACACAGTACACATACTTATTTTCTAGGGAAGCGCTGATTAAATCAACGTGTGCGGATTGGCGAGCAGATTTTTCGTCTTGCAAGCCAAAAAGCCGCAGGAATACTAACGTATTTCAAGGATTTTTGGCGCAGTCAAGACGGAAAAGATGCCGTCAAGACGTGCGCGGGGATTTAATCAGTGCTTCCCTAGTATAGCATATGGCGGCGATCGTTTCAAGGTACATTTCCGCCTTTGCTTCCATTTGCGGCAGAATGTGAATTCCGACGGCGCCCGGACAAGATTCAGTGTTGCAAAAGCCGTTCGATTCGGTTACAATGTGATATTAAGCAGTCGACGTCTCCACGGTGAAAAAGAAGTTCAAAGCGGAGGGAAGGGGGAACCCCATGTCGGAACGGAAGCAGCATAAAAGCCCCATCACCCGCAGCATCGTGATCGGCTGCGGCGGGTTGATCCTTGCTTTGAGCCTGCTGCTGTCGGTCGAGACGAGGACGGCGTTCCGGAACGCGCTCTACGAGCAATATCAGGCAAGGCTGCGCGATGTGGTCACGGCGGTGGAGCGCAGCGCGGACGCGGACGATCTGCGCTGGTGCATCGAGCATGCGGAAAGCTCTCCCAAGCGCGATGAGCTCCAGCGGATGATCAACCGCTTCGTGGACGATTTCGAGCTTGCCTATCTCTACATTGTCATCCCGAAGGACACGCCGGAGGGCACGATGATCAGCGTGGTTTCGTCCACGAGCCAGGCGGAGCTTGAGGCGGCGCGCGAAGCGGGACTTCCGGAGGACGACTGGCCGATCCTCTACGATCAGAGCGACGAATATACGCGCGAGCAGGTGCAGCCGTATCTGGTCGCGTGGAACGCGACCGGCCAGGTCAGCTTTTTCGAGGACGTATGGAGCGACGGCATCGGCTACACGGGCTGCAAGCCGCTTCTTGATTCCAACGGCGAGACCGTTGCGCTGATCGGCGCGGATTATTACATCGACGACGTGCGCGGCACCGTTTCGGGCTACGTGGCGCGAAACGTGGCGCTGATCGTGGCGGTCTGCGTGTTTTTCGGCGCGCTGCTCGCCGTCTGGCTGAGCCGGAACGTGACGAAACCGATCCGCGCGCTGGAGCAGAGCGCCCTGCGTTTTGCCAAAATGATACACGACGCCAAGGACGCCTCCCTTTTGTCCCTTAACACGGAGGAGCTGGAGGCGAGCAGCGAGGTCAGGCTCCTGATCGACGCCGTGGCCAGGCTCTCGGAGGAGATGCGGGAGCAGATTGCGAGCGCAGCGGTCGTAAAGAGCTACGCCAAAGAGATGGAGGAGGAGAACCAGCGCCTCGCGGAGAAGGCGGAGGCGGCGACGAAGATCGCGGAGCTGACGCAGAGCGTGACGGCGCTTTTGATCAATATGCCGGGCATGACCTCGTCCAAGGATGCGGAGACGGGGAAGTACCTCGCTTGCAACCAGACCTTTGCCGAGTTTGCGAACCGCGGGAGCCCCGAGGAGGTCGTCGGCCTGACGGACCGGGATATCTTCAGCGAGGAGACGACGGCAAAATTTGCGGAGGACGACCGCACGGCGCTGTCGATGGACCATCCCTATGTTTTCCATGAGTCGGTGACGGACGCGGCGGGAAACCTGCGGCAGTTCCAGACGACGAAGCTCAAATTTACCGATACCGACGGCAGGCTCTGCACGCTGTGCATGCGCCTCGATTACACCGAGCTGATGCGCGTCAAGCAGGAGACGGCGGAGGCGAGGGACGCCTACGAGAAGGCGCAGAGCACCAGCGTGATGTATTCTCACATCGCACACGCTCTGTCCTCAAACTACGCCTATCTTTTCTATGTGGACATCGAGACGGAGCAGTTCGTCGAATACGTCAACAGCGTGGATGAGGGGCAGCCGGGCACAGAGCAGCAGGGCGAGGACTTTTTTGAGACCTGCAGGGACCGCGCCGCGTGGCTGGTGTATCCGGACGACAGGATCCCCTTTATGGAGACGTTTACCAAGGAGAACATCCTCAAAAGCTTGGCGGAATCCAAGGCGTTTGCCATGTCGTACCGCCACATCATCGACGGGGAGATCAAATATGTCAGCCTGCGGGCAACGCGCCTGCAGAACGACGAACGGCACATTTTCGTCGGCGTCAACAACGACGAGAACATCGAGGAGCGGAGCGAGCTGACCGGTCTCTACACGGAGGCTGCGCTTGCCCCGCGCGGCAGGGAGCTTCTGATGCTGCACCGCGTGGGCTGGTGCGTTGTGGCAATCGACCTGGAGCACTTCAAGCTGTTCAACGAGTGGTACGGCAGAGAGGCGGGCGACGAGCTGCTCGTGCAGATCGGCGAGTGCCTCTCCCTGATGGCGGGAGCGGTCGGCGGACTTGCCTGCTATTTGGGTCAGGACGACTTCGCGCTCGTGATCCCCTATGGGGAAGAGGAGCTCAAGCTGCTCTACAACAACCTCCACGAGCTCATCATGGAGCACGGCACGTCGGTCGGCTTCATGCCCGCCGTCGGCGTGTGCCTCGCGGACGGGAGGAGCAGCATCGAGGAGCTGTTCGACCGTGCGGCGCAGGCGTCGCAGCACGCGAAGGAGAACTATCATCAGCGCGTGCGCATCTTCGAAAAGGAAATGTACCAGAAGACCGAGCAGGACTATCAGATCCTCTCCGACTTCCAGCAGGCGCTCCACAACAAAGAGCTCTTTTTCGAGCTTCAGCCCCAGTGCGAGATCGAGGGCGGCAGGATCGTGGGCGCGGAATCGCTGGCGCGCTGGAAAAAGGCGGACGGCACGATGGTCTCTCCGGGCGTATTCGTTCCCGTGCTGGAGCAGTACGGCTTCGTCACCGACCTGGACAAATTCGTCTGGGAGGAGGTCTGCGCCTGGCAGAAGAAATGGATCGAGAGCGGACATACCCCGTTGCCGGTGTCCGTCAACGTTTCGCAGATCGACATCTTTGCCATCGACGTACCCGCGTATTTCGACCAACTGATCCATCGGTACAGCCTGCCCGTGGATGTGATCAAGATCGAGATCACCGAGTCTGCCTATGTGGGCGACGACGCGGTGGTCGATACGGTGGGACGGCTGCGTGAAAAGGGCTTCCTCGTCCTGATGGACGACTTCGGAAGCGGCTATTCGTCGCTCAACATGCTGCGAAACCTCAACGTGGACATTATCAAGCTGGACGCGCAGTTCCTGCGCATGGGCGGCAACGACAAGAAGGGCGTGCAGATCCTCGAATCCATCGTCGGGATGGCAAAGTCGATGGAAGCGCCCATCATCGTCGAGGGGGTGGAGACCGGGGAGGAAACCGAGTTCATCAGGAACCTCGGGTGCCGCTACGTGCAGGGCTACTACTTCTTCCGCCCGATGACCGTCACAGACTTTGAAATGCTCATCAGCGACGAGCGGAACATCGACGCCTCCGGGTTTGTCCTGTGACCGGTGAAACGTTTCGAACGCCCCTGGAAAAGTACGTATTCTATTGCGATATGGAGGTTACCGACATGAAAAACGTGATTTCTACCCCGAAGGCGCCCGCCGCGATCGGACCCTATGCGCAGGCAGTGCAGACGGACGGCCTGCTGTTCACCTCCGGCCAGATTCCCGTCGATCCCGCGAGCGGAGAGATTCCCGCCGGGATCGAGGCGCAGGCGGAGCAGAGCTGCAAAAACGTCGGCGCGATCCTGGAGGCGGCGGACATGGGCTTTGAAAACGTGCTGAAAACGACCTGCTTTTTGGCGGATATGGGCGATTTTGCCGCCTTCAACGCGGTTTATGAGCGCTATTTCGTGTCCAAGCCCGCGCGCAGCTGCGTGGCGGTGAAGGCGCTGCCCAAGGGAGTCCTCTGCGAGATCGAGGCAGTTGCCGGACGCTGACGCGATGCGCCGCGTGTGCCGGAAGGGGAGGAATGCGTCATGAAGCCTGAAAAGATGCGGGATAAGAAGTGGTATCCCAATACGATTGCCGGCTGCGCGGCGGTGCTGCTGTATGTCGCGCTGTCGCATCTGGGCGTGATCACCTCCGCGCTCCGCACCTTTGGAGGTTATTTCGCGCCGCTCGCGCTGGGCTGCGTGCTGGCGTATATCATGAACCCGCTGGCGATGTTCTATCAGCAAAGGGTATTCCGGGGCGTCGGCAGCGAAAGGATCCGCTGGGCGCTTTCCATTGTGCTCACGCTGCTGACCGTCCTGCTGATCCTCGCGTTCCTGCTCGGCACGCTGATCCCGCAGCTTGTGGGAAGCGTGATGACGCTGGTGGAGAACATGGGCGGCTATGTCTCGTCGCTGCGCGCGCTGGCGGAGCGCCTGGGCGTTTCGGAGGCGCTGAACCTTTCGCAGTTTCTCAGTTCGTCGGAGGACGTGATCAAAAAGATCGCGAATTTCGTCACCGACAACATCCAGACGATCCTCAGCGCCTCCGCTTCGGCGGGGAAGGGCATCGTCAACTGGCTGATCGCGCTGATCCTGTCGGTGTACCTGCTCTCCTCCAAGGAGTCCCTGATGCGCGGCATGGCGCGGCTGCTGCGGGCTCTCCTCGGCGAGAAGGGGCTTGGCAGGATGAGCACGTTCTTCAGCCGCTGCGACAGGATCGTATCCAAGTACATTCTCTACAGCCTGCTGGACGCGCTGATCGTGGGCGTGGCGAACGCGATCTTCATGGCGGCGCTCGGTATGCAGTTCGTTGGCCTCGTCTCCATGGTGGTCGCGGTGACGAACCTGATCCCCACGTTCGGACCCCTGATCGGCGCTGTGATCGGAGGCTTTGTGCTGCTGCTGACCAATCCGCTCCATGCCCTGTTTTTCCTGATCTTTACGGCGGTCCTTCAGTTTCTGGACGGGTACATCATCAAGCCGAAGCTGTTCGGCGATTCGCTGGGCGTGTCCGGGTTGCTGATCCTGACGGCGGTGGTCGTTTGCGGGAATATGTTCGGCATTGTCGGCATTCTGCTTTCGATCCCGTTCGCGGCGATCCTTGATTTCGTCTATGAGGATTATCTGCTGCCGACGCTGGAGAAGCGCCAGAGCAAAAAAGGCAAACAGGAAGAAGACAACGGAGGGAACCATGCCGGGTAACAAAAGCAATCAAGCGCGCCCCGCGGAGAGGAACCGCGAAGCAGAACGCCTGCAGCGGTCCAGACGCGCCGAGGAGCAGAGAAGAAGCACACAGATCGCCTGCGCCGCCGTCACGCTGCTGACGGCTGCGGCGGCGATTTTTGTGAAGCAGCCGTACGCGCGGCTTCCGCTGCTGGCAATCAGCCTTGTGGCGGCGGTCGGCTTTGTGCTGTTGCTGCCGAGGCGGAGAAAATCGTCCGCGAGGGGAGAGCGCCGGGAGGTCGAACGGCAGAGGCCCAGGCCCGCGGAAAACGTGCGCATACCGAGTACGCCGGCAAGACGGGCGGAGCCCATCCGCGGCAAGCCGGTCATTGACATTCCGCTTGATGGTGACATACGGGCGGCGCGAAAGCCCGCGGAAAAGAAAGCTTCGGCACCGCAGCCGCAGTCCCCTGCGCAGCCGCTGCCCTCGCAGGGCTCACAGGCTGCGCAGCCTGTACAGCCGCCGGTTGCGCAGCCTGCGTTTGCGCAGCCGATACCCGCGCAGCCTGAGCCTGCCGGCGTTCCGCGGGAAGCGCCGCCTCCACAGGAGCCGAAGCCTGAGCAGCGGGAGGAGCCCTTCAACATGATCCTGCCCGAGCACGATCCCAACGTGTGGAAGCAGCCCAAGGTCCGCACCGTGATCTGGCCCGACAGGGTCGAGCGCTGGCTTGAATACCCGGAGGACGCGAAGACCGAAAGGCAGCTCATTGAGGAGGAACCGCTCATTGAGGAGGAACCGCCCGTCGAGGAGGAACCGCTCATCGAGGAGGAACCGCCCGTCGAAGAGGAACCGCCCGTCGAGGAGGAACCGCTCATCGAAGAGGAACCGCCCGTCGAAGAGGAACCGCCCGTCGAAGAGGAACCGCCCGTCGAGGAGGAACCGCTCATCGAAG
>CAMVAV010000093.1 GCA_947165595.1 uncultured Clostridia bacterium
CGCTGCCGTCGGCGTCGATATACTTGAGGTCGAACTTCATCGGCAGGCAGAAGTCCAGCTGGCAGGTGGAGAGCGTGTACTCCGCGCCGACGGCGGGCACCACGTTCACGTCCAGCTTCGGACCGTAGAACGCCGCCTCACCGATCTCCTCGGTGAAGTCGATGCCCAGCTCGACGAGCACCTCGCGTAGCGCGCTCTCGGCGGTGTTCCACATCTCATCGTCCTGATGGTACTTCTGGGTGTCCGCGGGGTCGCGCAGGCTGAGCACGCAGCGGTAATCGGTGATGCCGAAGTCCTTGTAGGTGCTGAAGATCAGGTCGCAGACCTTGCTGACCTCGTCCTTGATCTGCTCCGGCGTGCAGAACAGGTGCGCGTCGTTCTGGCAGAAGTGCCTGCCGCGCTCGATGCCCTTGAGCGTGCCGGACGCCTCATAGCGGAAGTCGTGCGCGATCTCGCCGATGCGGATGGGCAGGTCGCGGTAGGAGTGGGGGCGGTTGGCGTAGATGCGCATGTGGTGCGGGCAGTTCATCGGGCGCAGGACGTACATCTCGTCCTCGACCTCCATCGCCGGGAACATATTCTGCTGGTAGTGCTCCCAATGGCCGGAGGTCTTGTAGAGGTCGACGGTGCCGACGCAGGGCGTCAGGACGTGCTGATAGCCCAGCTTGATCTCCTTGTCGCGGATATAGTTCTCGAGGATGCGCCACACGGTGTAGCCCTTGGGGAGGAACATCGGCATGCCGCGGCCCACCAGCTCGTCGGTCATGAACAGTCCCAGCTCGCGGCCCAGCTTGCGGTGGTCGCGCGCCTTGGCCTCTTCGAGCTTCGTCAGGTACTCGTCGAGCTGCTCCTTCTTCGGGAATGCGACGCCGTAGATGCGCTGGAGGCTCGAGCGCTTCGCGTCGCCGCGCCAGTAGGAGGCGTTGCAGGCGGTCAGCTTGAGCGCGTTGCCCTTGATGCGGCCCGTGGAGTCGATGTGCGGGCCGGCGCAGAGGTCGGTGAACTCGCCCTGCCTGTAAAAGCTGATGACCGCGTCCTCCGGCAGGTCGTTGATCAGCTCGACCTTGTACGGCTCCCCCTTCTCCTCCATGAGCTTGACCGCCTCGGCGCGGGGCAGCTCAAAGCGCTCGAGCCTGAGCTTTTCCTTGCAGATCTTCCGCATCTCGTCCTCGATCTTGTCCATGATCTCGGGCGTGAAGGCAAAGGGCGAGTCCATGTCGTAATAGAAGCCCGTGTCGATGCTCGGCCCGATGGCGAGCTTGACCTCTGGATAGAGGCGCTTGACCGCCTGCGCCAGCACATGGGAGCAGGTGTGCCAGTAGGTTTTGCGGTACTCGGGATTCTCCCAGCTGAATGCGAAGTTTTCTTCTGCCATGATTTCGTTCTCCTTTTCGATGATTGGGGCGGAGATAAGGAAATCCCACCCCTGATTGTGATTTCAGGGGTGGGATATGATCGGTTCATATTCCACGGTTCCACCCTGCTTACGGCTCGCGCCGTCGCTCGTGTCCTCTGTAACGGGAGGTCCCGTCCCGCTCGTCGCGGGCCGCTCGGGAGTGGTACTGCCGTTTCCTCCGCAGGACGCTCGCACCGTCTGCGTCCCTCTCTGCGCGGGTTTCGCGGTTTCTTCTCCGTCGTCGCATTTAGCAGATGAAGTCTACCACCGCGCGGCGCGCTTGTCAAGAGCCGCGCGGCGAAAAAACGCCCCGATCGTCCGCGCATCCAAAGAGAGGAAGTTTTCCGGAGGGAAAAAGTGGGCGGTCAGGGCGTTTTTCTTATTATAGTCCGATGTGCCAGTTTTGTCAACAGACCGACACAAGACAAGATCGTGTCTTTTTCGCCAATGTCTCCCGTCTTGCCCTTTTGCGCGGGATATGGTAAAGTAGGGCGTATCAAGGCGGAACCTGCCGAAAAACACCCAGAAAGGATGGCACCTTTATGAAAAAGCTGCTCTCTGCCCTGCTTGCGCTCAGTGCCGCGGCAGCGCTGCTCGTCCCCGCCGCCGGCGCCGCCGCCCCGGTCCAGTACCTGCCCGACGTGACGCCGGAGATGGCGGAGCCCTCGTTCTGGGCCGCGCTGGAGGCCGAGCCGGACCGTCTGCTGGCGGACGCGGCGGGGATCGCCGCGGTCAACGCCGCCGCGCTTGCCACCGAGGACTGCAATATGTACGACCTGCGCAATCTGCCCGACACCTTCAACGGCGTCGAGCGCTGCGCCGCCCTGCGCCGGAGCGTGGCGTCGGACGCGGATTACTATGTGGGCTGGACCTACGCCGCGGACGGGAAAAAGACCACGGACGCGTTCTTCGCCCCGATGCTGAAAAACTGCGACGATCCCAACGCCTCGGAGGAGATGCCCGTGCGCTGGGGCATCGCGGTCAACCGCGCGCTTCTCATCACCTTTCCCTCCGAGCGCAGGCTCCTCAGCTCGCCCTCGGACACCGACTTTGACTATCAGGCGCTCGTCGGCATCCGCGTGAACGAACCGGTGGCGATCTACACCACCTCGGCGGACGGGAAATTCTATCAGGTGGTCACCTCCTGCTGCTCCGGCTGGGTGCGCACGGAGGACATCGCGATCTGCGCCGACCGGGAGGAGTGGCTCTCGGCGTGGGACATTCCCGCCGACCGGCGGCTGGTGTTCTACGGCGACCGGATGTACACCGAATACTCCAACACCTCCGCTTCCACGTCGAACCGCCTGCTGACGATGGGCACGGTGCTCGAGCGGCTGGACAGCCTGGCGTCCGGCGCGCTGGTGACGAACCGGCTGCCGCTGCACAACTACGCCGTGTACCTTCCCATCCGCGACGAGGCGGGGCGCTACGCGAAGATCCCCGCGCTCGTCAACGCGCGGGAGAAGGTCAGCGAGGACTATCTGCCCCTGACGGCGCGAAACATCGCCATGGTGGCGTTCAACTCCCTCGGCAACGTCTACGGCTGGGGCGCGGGGCTCAACAACGAGGATTGCACCAGCTATGTGCGCAACATCTACTCCTGCTTCGGGCTCGACCTTCCGCGCAACGGCAACTGGCAGTGGCCCCTCTCCATCCCCAAGCTGGACGTGGGCTACATGGGCGAGGCGGAGAAGGCCGCCCTTCTCGATCAAATGCCCCTCGGCACGATCGTCAGCTTTCCCGGGCACCAGATGATGTACCTCGGCAAGTACGGCGGCAAATATTACGTCATCAACGCGGTCAGCAGCATCATCGCCCCGTGGAACGGCAAGGGGCAGCGCACGCGCGACGTGCAGCTCAACACGCTGGAGATGACGCGCAACAGCGGGCGCACCTGGCTGCGGGAGATCAACCGCATCTATTATCCTTGGGTATTTCTCGCGGACGGCGCGGAGAGCCCGATGCCCGCCATGCCGTGGTATCACGAGGGCGTCGCGTACTGCGTGAACAAAAAGCTGATCGACTCGTTCGAGGACGGCTTCCGCCCCAACGAGGAGGCGTCGCGCGCGCTGATCGCGGAGGCGCTCTGGCGCTCCGCCGGCTCGCCGGAGCCCAAGGGCACGGAGAGCTTCCCCGACGTCAAAAGCGGAGCCTCCTACGCAAAGGCGGCGGTCTGGGCAAGGGAGCAGGGTATCATCGACGGGATCGACGGCAGGTTCAAGCCGGAGCAGTCCGTGACCCGGGAAATGCTCGCGACCATGTTCTACCGCTTCGCGAAGGCGGAGGGCGGCAAGGGTACGGCGGAGCTGGACGCCTTCGCCGACCGGGACAGCGTCTCCGACTGGGCGCGCGAGCCGCTCGCGTGGGCGGTGCGCAGCGGGCTCATCACGGGCCGGACCCGGCGCTCCGTCGCCCCGCAGGGAACGCTCACACGCGCGGAGCTGGCGGTCATTCTGATGCGCTTCCGCCAGCTTTGAGCCGTCCGCCCGGACGAATGAAAATCCATGGTTGAATCACGGGCCTCTTTATATTATAATACTTGGAATAAGAGCAAACGGTCGAAATCCCGACACTCTTCTTTCATGGAGGCGAATCGCTTTGAAAAAAGTATTGCTGCTCTGTGATGAAAAGGCGCTGGACGTCGATAGTATCCGGAACGCGCTGGCGGGCTTCTGCACGCTTGTCACCTCGCCGGACGCGGAGAAGGCGGTCGAGCTGCTGGAGGCGGACGACACGATCATCGCGGCGCTGGTCGACGCGCCCTCCCGCCGCAGCGACGTCGATCGGATCATCGACTATGTGACCAGGCGCAACGGCTACATCTTCGCCATGCCCATCCTGATGCTCTCCGACCGGGAGACGGCGGAGAGGGACGCGGCCTATCTGGGCGGCGCGGTGGCGGACTGCGTCGGCAAGCCCGTGGTCCCGGCGATCCTGCGCAACCGGATCGAGCGCTGCGTGCAGATGATGAATTCCGTTTCCTTCAACGAATTCTCGCAGATGCTCAAAGCGCTGCCCGCGAGCATCTACCTCAAGGACGACAAGGGGCGCTACGTCTTCTCCTCGCAGACGTGGCACCATCTGGACACGGGCGGCGACCCGAACTGGACCATCCGCGGGAAAACGGACCTGGACATCCGCCGCGACCAGGACAACGCCCGGCTCGCGATGGAAAGCGACGAGCGGCTGCTGCGCACCGGCAAGGGCATCTCCTACATCATTGAGGAAAACGAGGACGGCATTCAGGAGTTTCTCCAGCTCATCAAGGAACCGCTCCGGGACGAGAAGGGCCGGATCACCGGCATCATCGCGCTGATCAACGACGTCACCGATCAGGAGCTGCTGCGCCGGGAGCTCAAGCGCGTCTCGATCACCGACAAGCTGACGGGTCTTTTCAACCGCTCCTTCTACGAGGAATACGCGCAGAGCGTCGCGGACCAGGCGAACTATCCGCTGAGCATCCTGACGCTGGACTGCGACGGGCTCAAGCGGATCAACGACACCTACGGGCATATGGCGGGCGACAAGTACATTCTGATGACCGTCGACCTGATGCGCGGCAACCTGAGCGAGGACAGCGTGCTGTTCCGCACGGGCGGCGACGAGTTCGTGGCGTTTTTGCCGAACACGCCCGCCGCGCGCGCCGCCGAGCTGGTGGAGCAGCTGCAGGCGGCGGCTCCGGGCTTTGTGCTCAAGGGCAACCCGCTGAGCGTCTCCGTCGGCTACAGCACGCTGGGCTCCCCCAGCGGCCGCATTGAAGAGTACATCAAGCGCTCGGACGACGCGATGTACCGCGACAAGCAGAGAAAAAAGGCCGCGCGCCGGGAATAAGCGGCGCTCCGCCTCAGCCAAAAAACGATAAAACCGCCCACTTCCGCTTCGGCAAGGCAGCCGCTTCGGAAGGGGGCGTTCGTATTCGTTTTATACTACTTTCAAATTAAAAGATTTAATTTGAAAGGCGCGTGCTGCGCACGCTGGTTTTGCGCCAAAGGCGCAAAACACGTCTCATGCGAAATTTAACGCCGCTGCGCGGCTATAAAACGATTTTCAATCGTTTTAATAAATTTCAGTATTACAGGTCCCGGTAAAACGCGAATTCCTCCGCCAGAATTTCCTCGCTGCAGGCGCGCAGGCGCGTGCAGTAGCGCTCGTACGCCTCCAGAAAGCGCCGCGCGTTTTCCGTCAGCACCGCGCCGCCCCCGTTTTTGCCGCCCGTGCTGGATTCGAGCAGCTTGACGCCCAGCGCCTCCTCGGCGTTTTTCATGATCGTCCACGCCTTGGAATACGCCATCTCCATCGACTGCGCGGCGGCGCGCAGGGAGCGGTGCTCGTCCACGCGGCGCAGCAGCTCCGCGATGCCCGGGCCGAAGCACTTTCTGTCGGTGAACAGCCGTACCGTCGACACGGCGCGCAGCTCACGATCCATGCGCTTCCCCTCTTTCCGTTCAAATTGCGTGTGTTATTATACTCCCCCCGCCGCCTCTTGTAAAGTGCGGAAAGGTCTGCTATAATGCTCTTGATATTCAAGGAAGAATAACGAAAGGAACGGAACGGTCTTCATGCGGATCGCACCCCTTCTTCACATCGGGCGCGGCGTGACCGCGCTCATCGGCGGCGGCGGGAAGACGACGCTGCTCTGCACGCTGGCGGAGGAGCTGCGCGCGCGCGGCTCCGTCCTGCTGTGCACCTCGACGCACATCCGCGCGCCGGAGCGGTATCCGCTCGTGACGGGCGGCGCGGACGCGCTGCGCGCGGCGCTCGCGGAAAACGGCGCCGTCTGCGCGGGCACGCCGGCGGCGGAGGGCAAGCTGACCGCGCCGGGCGTCCCGTTTGAGGAGCTTGCCGCTCTCGCGGACTACGTGCTCGTCGAGGCGGACGGCTCCCGTGGGCTCCCGCTCAAGGCGCACGCGCCCCACGAGCCGGTGATCCCGCCGAACGCGCAGCGCACGGTGCTGGTCGTCGGCGCGGACGGCTTCGGCAGGCCGGTCGCGGAGGCGTGCCACCGCCCGGAGCGCTGGGCGGCGCTCGCCGGCGTATCTCCGGACGATCCTGCCGCGCCGGAGGGCGAGGCGCGCGTCATTCTCGCCGAGGGCTTCGGCGACCGCGTCTATATCAACAAGGTGGAATCCGCCGCGGACTATGAAGCGGCGGAGAAGCTTGCCGGGCTGCTGGCCTGTCCGGTCGTGGCGGGCAGCCTGAAACAGGAGGTATATACGGTATGTCGATGACGGTTTTGATCCGCGGCGCGGGTGATATCGCGAGTGGTATCGCGCTGCGCCTTTGGCACGCGGGAATGCGCGTCGTGATGACCGAGATCGCGCGCCCGACGACCATCCGCCGCACGGTTGCCTTTTCCGACGCGGTGACGCGGGAAGAGCAGACGGTCGAGGATGTGACGGCGCTGTACGCGCGAAACGCCGCTCAGGCGCTGGACACGCTGGAGGACGGGTATCTTCCCGTGCTGGTCGATCCCGACTGCACCTGCCTCGCGGAGCTGCGGCCCGACGCGCTGGTGGACGCCATCCTCGCCAAGCGCAACCTCGGCACCAGAATAACCGACGCTCCCATCGTCGTGGGCGTCGGTCCGGGCTTCACGGCGGGCGTCGACTGCCACGCGGCGGTGGAGACCATGCGCGGGCATACGCTCGGCCGCGTCTGTTACGAGGGCTCGCCGCTTCCGAACACCAATGTGCCCGGCCTCATCGGCGGCTATGCCGGCGAACGGGTCCTGCGCGCGCCCGCGGACGGGATCTTCGAGGGAAGGGTCCGGATCGGGGACCACGTCCTGCAGGGAGAGCTCGCGGGCATGGTGGGCGAGGAGCGAATGTTTGTCACGCTCGACGGCGTGGTGCGCGGCCTGCTGGCGGACGGAACGCCGGTGCACAAGGGCATGAAGGCGGGAGACGTGGACCCGCGGGACGACGCGGCGTACTGCCGTACGGTCTCCGACAAGGCGCTCGCCGTCGGCGGCGGCGTGCTGGAGGCGATCCTGCATTTTCACGCGAAGAACGAAGAATGACACAGAGATGGGGCTGTGAAAAAACAAGTTTTTCGCATCCCCTCGCATCCTTTTCCGGGAGGCAGGCATGGAAAACGAAGTGAAGCTCACCAAGCTCGCGAAGTGCGCGGGCTGCGGCGCGAAGGTCGGCGCGGGCGTGCTCGCGCAGCTGCTCGGCGACCTGAAGGTGCTGCGCGACCCCAATCTGCTCGTCGGCTTCGACAAGAGCGACGACGCCAGCGTCTACAAGGTGACGGACGACCTCGCGCTGGTGCAGACCGTCGATTTCTTTCCGCCGATCCACGACGACCCCTACACCTTCGGGCAGATCGCCGCGACGAACGCGCTGTCCGACGTGTATGCCATGGGCGGCGAGCCGAAGCTGGCGCTCAACATCATGGCGGTGCCGAAGGACATGCCCTCCGGCGCCGTGCACGAGCTGCTGCGCGGCGGCTATGAGAAGGCGTACGAGGCGGGCGCGATCATCACCGGCGGACACAGCATCCTCGACGACGAGCCCAAGTACGGGCTCGCCGTGACGGGCTTCGTGCATCCGGACCGGGTGCTGACGAACAGCGGCGCGAGGCCCGGCGACGTCCTGCTGCTCACCAAGCCGCTGGGCATCGGCATCCTGACGACGGCGGCGAAGGTCGGGATGGCTTCGGCGGAGAGCATGGCGCTCGCCGTGCGCCTGATGACGACGCTCAACAAGGGGGCGCGCGACGCGATGGTAAAATACCGCGTCCACGCCTGCACGGACGTGACGGGCTTTTCTCTCATGGGCCACGGGCTCGAGCTGGCGCAGGGCAGCGGCGCGGAGCTGCATCTGGACACGGGCGCGATCGACCTGCTCCCCGAGGCGGTGGAGCTGGCGCGGCAGGGGCTTCTGCCCGAGGGCATGTACCGCAACCGCAGCTTCGCGGAGGCATACGTCGACCCCGGCGGCGTCGAACTGGCACGGCAGGACGTGCTGTTCGACCCCCAGACCTCGGGCGGGCTGCTGATCGCCGTCGATCCCGCGGACGCGGACGCGCTTTTCGCGGAGCTCAAAGGCTCCGTCCCCTCCGCGCAGCGGATCGGGACGGTGGAGGCGTACCGCGGCGGAAAGCGCATCTTCCTTCGCTGACCGTTTCGCTAACGTCTGCGGCTTCCGCCCCCGCGATCTGGTCCCGTGTTCCCTTCCCTGCTCCGTCATCCCCTTTGCTTCATTCCCCGGGCCGCGCCGTCGGGCGCAGCCCTTTCGTTATATTTTATAAAGTATAATGAAGGCAAGGGATTTCCGATTGCTTTTTTATCCGGTTATGATATAATAATAAAAATTAGTCAGGACGCCTAACAATTTTTGGTGCATTTTGCGTAAAGGAGCTGCGATATGGCGACGTTCAGCGTAAACGGCAAGACCGTAACCGTGGAGAAAAATCAAAAGCTGCTGCGCTATCTGCGCGACACGCTGCATCTCACCAGCGTCAAGGACGGCTGCAGCGAGGGCGCGTGCGGCACCTGCACCGTGCTCATCGACGGAAAGCCGACCAAGGCGTGCGTGCCGCAGACGGACAAGCTCGAGGGCAAGAGCGTCGTCACGGTGGAGGGGCTCTCCGACTGGGAAAAAGAGGTCTTCACCTACGCCTTCGGCGAGGCGGGCGCGGTGCAGTGCGGCTTCTGCATCCCCGGCA
>CAMVAV010000094.1 GCA_947165595.1 uncultured Clostridia bacterium
AAAACAAGGTCCTTAACCGGATGGATATCTTGCCAACGCATGCTTGACACATACAAATATCAGCCGCAGGCTTGACAAAATCGAAAACCTCGGCTACAATACCTCCCAGTCACAGCGATGATGCGGAGAAGTAGGCGGAAGCGCCCTGTCAAGAGAGCCCCCGGGCGGTGGAAGGGGGAGAGGGCGGCCGTCGAATTACACCGCGGAGCCGATACCCGAACGGCATGGAGTCGGTATGCCCAGTAGGCGTATTCCGGGCGCGCCCGTTACAGCGCGGGAGTGTGGAAGCACTCCGTGAGGCTGTCTCCGCGAGGGGACGGCGAACCAGAGGTGGTACCGCGAAACTGGTCTTTTCGCCCTCTGTCCCAAAAAACGGGGACAGAGGGCTTTTTCTGTCCCAACAATGAAAAGGAGACGATCGACATGGGAATCTATGAGGAACTCAAGGCGCGCGGCCTGATCGCGCAGGTGACCGACGAGGAGCAGATCCGCGAGATGGTCAACGCCGGCAAGGCGACGTTTTACATCGGCTTCGACTGCACGGCGGACAGCCTGACGGCGGGGCACTTCATGGCGCTGACGCTGATGAAGCGCCTGCAGCAGGCGGGGAACAAGCCCATCGCGCTCATCGGCGGCGGAACGACGATGATCGGCGATCCCTCCGGGCGCACGGATATGCGCAAGATGCTCACCAAGGAGGATATCGACCACAACGCCGCGTGCTTCAAGCGCCAGATGGAGCGCTTCATCGAGTTCGGACCCGGCAAGGCGCAGATGGTCAACAACGCCGACTGGCTGCTCGGCCTGAACTACGTGGAGGTGCTGCGCGAGGTGGGCGCCTGCTTCTCGGTGAACAACATGCTGCGCGCCGAGTGCTACAAGCGCCGCATGGCGGAGGGACTGACGTTCTTTGAGTTCAACTACATGATCATGCAGTCCTACGATTTCTACTACCTGTTCCAGCACTACGGCTGCAACATGCAGTTCGGCGGTGACGACCAGTGGAGCAACATGCTCGGCGGCACGGAGCTGATCCGCAAGAAGCTGGGCAAGGACGCGCACGCCATGACCATCACGCTGCTGACCGATTCCAACGGCAACAAGATGGGCAAGACCGCGGGCAACGCCGTTTGGCTCGACCCGAACAAGACCAGCCCCTACGACTTCTACCAGTACTGGCGCAACGTGGGCGACGCGGACGTGATGAAGTGCATCCGGATGCTGACCTTCCTGCCGCTCGAGCAGATCGACGAGATGGACAGGTGGGAGGGCGGCGAGCTCAACCGCGCCAAGGAGATTCTCGCCTACGAGCTGACGAAGCTGGTCCACGGCGAGGACGAGGCAAAGCGCGCGCAGGAGAGCGCCAGGGCGCTGTTCGGCGGCGGCGGCAGCGCGGAGAACGTCCCCACGACCACGCTGACCGACGCCGATCTCACGGACGGCGGCATCGACATCCTGAGCCTGCTCGTCAAAACCGGCCTTTGCCCGTCCCGCGGCGAGGCGCGCCGGCTCGTGCAGCAGAACGGCGTCACGGTGGACGAGCAAAAGGTCGCGTCCATCGACGAGCGCTATGACAAAAACCGCCTCTCCGAAAACGGACTTATGATTAAGAAAGGAAAGAAAATCTATCACAAGGTCACAATGTGACAGTTAAAACAAATCCGGACAGCGGCGCTGTCCGGATTTGTTTTGTCACTGAAATTCCTTTACATCGTTACTCCGCCAGTTCCTTCGCCAGCGCGTCAAGCTGCGCACGGGATTCATCCGTGAGCGACGCGAGAACCTTAACGGAAGCATTTGTAAAGGTGATATCCTTGCAGCCTTCCAGCATGGCGCGCATGCCCTTCGCCGCCATCGGAGCCCAGGCGCCGTTCTCGACGAGGGCGACGGTGCGGTTCTGATAGCCGCGCTCGGTCAGATGCTCGATGAACTCGCGCATGACGGGGAACACGCCGCCGTTGTAGGTCGTCGTGCAGAGGACGAGCTTGCCGTGGCGGAACGCGTCCTCCACGTCCTCATACATGTCGGTGCGGGCGAGGTCGTTGACGACCACGCGCTTCACGCCGTTTTTCCTGAGCTGTTCGGCGAGGTACTCCGCCGCCTCGCGCGTGTGTCCGTAGACAGTCGTGTAGGCGATGACGACGCCCTCGGTCTCGACGCCGTAGCCCGACCAGGTGTTGTAAAGCGTCAGATATTCGGAGAGGTCGCCGGTCAGGATGGGGCCGTGCAGCGAGCAGATCGTTTTGAGCTCGACGCCGGAGAGCTTTTTGAGCAAAGCCTGCACCTGCGCACCGAACTTGCCGACGATGCCGAAGTAGTAGCGCCGCGCCTCGCAGGACCAGCCCTCGGGATCGTCGTAGTCCTGCGCGCCGAACTTGCCGAACGCGTCGGCGGAGAAGAGTACCTTGTCGGCGCTGTCGTAGGTCATGACGACCTCGGGCCAGTGGACCATCGGCGCGGTGAAGAAGGTGAGCGTATGCCGCCCGAGCTCCAGCTTCGCGTCCTGCGCGACGACCATGCGGCGGTCGGCGTAGTCACGCCCGTAGAACGCGGCGATCAGCTTGAACGCCTGCTGCGACGCGCAGATCGTCGCGTCCGGGAACCTCTCCATGAACGCGGCGATGTTTGCGCTGTGGTCGGGCTCGACGTGCTGCACGACGAGATAGTCCGGTCTGCGCCCCGCGAGCGCGGCGTCCAGCTTGCCCAGCCACTCGTCGCCAAAGCCGTCGCCGACGGTGTCCATGACGGCGATCTTCTCGTCGAGGATGACGTAGCTGTTGTACGCCATGCCGTTCGGAACGTCGTACAGCCCCTCGAACAGGTCGATCTTGTGGTCGTCCACGCCGATGTAGCGGATGTCGTTGGTGATCTTGATGTCCATGTTTTCCTCCTGAATTCTATTACGAAATTTCGCTCATTCTATATTAGCTCCGCCAGATCGCGGATAAAACGGTCGCAGACGGTCGCCATTTCCGCGTCGGTGTCGGCAAAAACGGAGTCGTAGACGCCGATCACGGTGTAGCCCGCCTCCTTCGCGCCCCGGCAGGCGCGCAGCGAATCGTCGAGCAGCACGCAGTCCTCGGGCGCGACGCCCAGCTGCTCCGCCGCGAGCCGGAACGCCCCGGGCGTCGACTTGGGGACCCCGAGATCGTGGGCGTAGACGACGCGCTCGAAATACGGTGCGAGCCCGTGGACGGCAAGCGCGGTGTCGCAGTGCTGCGGCACGGCGCTGGTGAAGAGCGCGAGGCGCTCGCCGCGTGCCCGGAGCGCCTCCAGAAGCTCGCGCGCGTGGGGCTTGAGCGCGACGTGGGCGTAGCTGTCCTTCGCCAGCGCCATCCACTCCGCCATGATGTCCTCGCAGCTCTCGGAAAGGCCGCAGAACCGCTTCGTGAACTCGGCGGCGAGCGGGAAGATCATGTGCGCCATGCCGTCCCGGTACTCTCTGGTATAGGACAAGCCGCGGCGGGAGAGAAAGGTGCGGTCGACATTCTCCCAGATGCCGTTGGAGTCGATCAGCGTGCCGTCGAGATCGATGACATACATGCTTTCGCCCCCCTCCGCATCTTTTTTGCGTCAGCCTCTTGCGAAATCGCGCGTCTTCTGTTAGGATATTCTGCGCCGCGAAAGACCGCTGAAACTCAGTATAACATAGAATCGGAAAGCAGACAAGTATGAACAGAAAAACAAAACAGATTGTTTTGCCGCTTCTCACGGCCCTCATCTGGGGCTCCGCCTTCGTGGCGCAGAAGGGCGGCGCGGAGGTGCTGGACGCATTCTCCTTCAACTGGACGCGCTCGCTGGTGGCGGCGCTGGGGCTGCTGGTGCTCGTCCGAGTGCTCAACCGCCGCTCCGGCACGGGAGAGAAGACGGAGACGGAGCGCCGGGCGGACCGGCGCGGGCTGCTGCGGGGCGGTCTCGTCGTCGGCACGCTGCTGGCTCTGTCCTCCACGCTGCAGCAGTACGGCGTCGGACTGACGACGGCGGGCAAGGCGGGCTTCCTGACCGCGCTTTACATCGTGCTCGTGCCGCTGGCGGGGCTGCTTTTCGGCAAACGCGTGCGGCTATTGGTCTGGTGCGGCGTGGGGGTCGCGGTGGCGGGGCTGTACTTTCTGAGCTTCGCGGCGGACGGCGCGCCGGTCTTCAACCGCGGGGACGTCTTTGTGGTGCTCTGCGCCTTCGGCTACACCGCGCACATCCTCTCCATCGACCACTATACCAAGACCATCGACGGCGTGACGCTCTCCTGCGTGCAGTTTTTTGTCGCCGCGGCGGAGCTGTTCGTTGCCGCGCTGTTCCTTGAGGGGCTGCCGCTTGCCGCGATCCGGGAATGCCTGCCCTACATCCTCTACGCCGGCGTTTTCTCGAGCGGAGTCGGCTACACGCTGCAGATCATCGCGCAGAAGGACGGCGATCCGACGGTCGTTTCGCTGCTGCTGAGCCTGGAGGCGTTTTTCGCCGTGGTCAGCGGCGCGCTGCTGCTGCACGAGCGTCTGACGGCGCGCGAATACCTCGGCTGTGCGCTGATGCTCTGCGCCGTGGTGCTGGTGCAGCTGCCGGAGAAAAAGAGCAAAGCCGAGTTGACCTGAACCGCGATCTGTAGTATAATAATAAGAAGCGGCTTGCGCGATACGGCCAATCGTGGCCGTTCCGCAGGCAAAATGAATACAGAGGTTGGGTATGAGAGTAAACATCCTGGGCGTCGGCTTTGACAATCTGACAATGGCGGAGGCGCTCGCGCGCGGCAGGGAGCTGTTGGACGCGGAGGGGACGCATTACGTCGTCACGCCCAATCCCGAGATCGTCGAGACGTGCCGCGCCAACGCGGAGGCGATGGCGGCGGTCAACGGGGCGGATTTGGTGCTGCCGGACGGAATCGGCGTCATTTACGGCGCAAAAATTCGGAAAACACCCCTGAAGGAGCGGGTTCCCGGCATCGAATTCGGCACATCAATGATCGAATACTGCGCAAAAACAGGAAAATCAGTCTATTTTTTGGGCGCGAAGCCTGGCGTCGCGGAGCAGGCGGCGGAGCGGCTGAAAGCACGTTATAATGGACTGATCGTCGCTGGAACACATGATGGCTATTTTAAGGACGATGCCGCCGCCGCCGGCTGGGTGCGGGAGAGCGGCGCGGATATGGCGCTTGTCTGTCTGGGCGCGCCGAAGCAGGAGCTGTTCATGGCGCGTTACGGAGCCGCGACGGGAGCACGGCTGCTGCTGGGACTCGGCGGCTCGCTCGATGTGTTTGCGGGGGTCGCGCAGCGGGCGCCGAAGTTCTATGTCGATCACAATTTGGAATGGTTCTATCGACTTATAAAAAATCCGTCCCGGATCGGACGGATAATGAAGCTCCCACTGTTCCTCGTCCACGCCGCGGCGGAGAAAAAGGGCTGAGGAGAGGCAAAAATGGGCAAGCTGATCGTGTTTGAGGGGACGGACGGCTCCGGCAAGGCGACGCAGTCGAAGCTGCTCCTTGAACGTCTGCTGCGGGAGGGCGCCGACTGCCGCAAGCTGGACTTTCCGCGCTACGGAGAACCCTCCGCCGCCGCGGTGGAGCTGTATCTCCACGGCGCGCTCGGCGACAGGCCGGGAGACGTCAACGGGTACGCCGCCTCCACCTTCTTCGCGGTGGACCGTTATTGCTCCTATAAGCAGGACTGGGGCGCGTATTACGAGCAGGGCGGGCTTTTGATCGCCGATCGGTATACGACCTCCAATGCCGTGCATCAGGCGTCGAAGCTGCCGAAAACGGAGCGCAGGGCGTTTCTGGACTGGCTGTTCGGCTTTGAATACGGGCTTCTGGGCCTGCCGGAGCCGACGGCGGTGTTTTATCTCGCGGTCCCGACGGAGCTGACCGAGCGGATGCTGCGGGAGCGCGAGCGCGAAAGCCACACGAGCGCGGATATCCACGAGAGGGACGAGGCTTATCTTCGCGCCTGCCGCGAGACGGGAGAGCAGCTGGTCGCGGACTATGGCTGGCGCCGCGTGGACTGCACGCACGGCGGCGCGATGCGTCCGATCGAAGAGATCCATGAGGAGCTGTACGCGCTGGTACGGGAACTTCTGTGAGGGCCTGTCCGTCCAAACGGCGGTGAAAAGGGGACGCTGGGCGTCCCGACTCTTCACGGAAGGATGCGCGCGGATCGCTTTGCTCAGCAGCAGCCGCAGCCGCTGTCGCTCGTGCCGCCGACGCTGCCGCCGTTGCAGCCGCAGCTGTTGCAGCTGCCGTTGCCGCAGAACAGCAACAGGATGATCAGGAGAATGATCATGCAGGAGCAGTTATTGTTGTTGCCGAAACACATATTGCCATTCACCTCGCTTTGCCGTGTTCTGCTCTATTCTATGCGGGCAAAGCAAAAATGGAGCCTGACCGCTCCAAAAAAACAGGAGACCGAATATGAGCGATGACAGACAATTTGAGACCACGCGCTATGATACGCAGCGCGTCCGCGAGGCGGACCGCAGCGCGTCGGGGCGCAGATACAGCGGCTCCGGCGGCGGGCAGCGGATCAGCCCGTCGCAGCGGGAGGCGCTCAGGCGCAAGGGGCGCGTGCGCCGCTTTTTCCTGCGCACCTTCCTGTGGTTTGTCCTGGTGATCGCTTCCTCGCTGGCGCTCTCCGGCGCCGGGTGGCTGTTGGCGAACGATTTCGCGGCGCTCAACAAGGAGCCGCTGACCGCGACGGTGAAGATCACGAAGGACGACGACCTCGACAGCATTGCCGAAATGCTCAAGCAGGAGGGGCTGATCGAGTACAAGTGGTTTTTCAAGATTTTCGGCAAGGTCGCGCACGCCGAGAACAAGATCGGCATCGGGACCTATGAGCTCAACACCGAGATGGACTACAACGCGCTGATCAACGGGATGCGCAGCAGCAGCGGCTCGCTGAACTCCACGACGGTGCGCGTGACGATCCAGGAGGGCTACAACGTCCGCAAGATCATCGAGGTGCTGGCGCAGTACGGCGTCAGCTCGGAGGAGGAGCTGACCGAGGCCGCGAAGAATCACAATTTCAGCTACTCGTTCCTCGACAGCTCGAAGAAGGGCGACATTACGCGGCTGGAGGGCTATCTGTTCCCCGACACCTATGAGTTCTACGTGGGCGGCGACGCGGCGACTGCGCTGAACAAGATGCTCTCCAACTTCAACTCCAAGATGAACAAGGAGCTGCGGGAAAAGGTGGAGAGCTCCGGCTACACGCTCGACCAGATCCTCACGATCGCGTCTCTGATCGAGAAGGAGACCACCGGCAACGACCGTGAGGAGATCGCCTCCGTCATCTACAACCGCCTGAACCACTCGGGCGAGACGAACTATATGCTCCAGATCGACGCCTCCGTGATCTACGGCCTCGGCGACAGCTTTACGCCGCCGCTGACGAAGGCAATGCTGGAGATCGACACGCCCTACAATACCTATATGCATCAGGGCCTGCCGCCGACGCCGATCGCGAACCCGGGTCTTGCCGCGATCCAGGCGGCGCTCAACCCGACGGAGACGAATTACTACTATTACGCGCTTGGCAAGGACGGCCAGCACCACTTCTCCAGAACGCTTGACGAGCACAACGCGTTCCTTGAGAGCCTCAAATGACGGTGCGGCGCAAGTGTGAGCTGCTCGCTCCGGCGGGCGACATGGAAAAGCTCAAAATGGCGGTGGCCTACGGCGCGGACGCGGTGTACCTCGCCGGGACGAGCTTCGGAATGCGCGCCTTCGCTGGCAACTTTACGCCCGAAGAGCTGCGCGAGGCGGTGCGCTTTGCCCACGCGAACGGCGTGCGGGTCCACGTCACGGTGAACACGATGCCGCGCGGGGACGAGCTGAAACGACTGCCGGAGCATCTGGAAAACCTGAACGACGCGTGCGTCGACGCGCTGATCCTCGCGGACCTCGGCGTCTTTACGATGGCGGGACGATACGCTCCCGGGTGCGAGCGGCACGTCTCCACACAGCAGAGCGTCGCCAACGCCGCCTGCGCGCAGGCGTGGCACGACCTCGGCGCGAAGCGCGTCGTGCTGGCGCGCGAGCTGTCGCTGGACGAGATCCGGACGATCCGCTCCGAGGTGTCCCCCGAGCTGGAGCTGGAGACCTTTGCCCACGGCGCGATGTGCGTGAGCTACAGCGGGCGCTGCCTGCTCTCAAACTACATGACGGGGCGCGATTCCAACCGCGGCGAGTGCGCCCAGCCCTGCCGCTATCAGTACGCGCTGATGGAGGAGAAGCGTCCGGGAGAGTATTTCCCCGTTTTCGAGGACGAAAAGGGGACGTACATCATGAATTCCCGCGACATGTGCATGATCGACCACCTGGACGATCTGATGGACGCGGGGATCGACTGCATCAAGCTCGAGGGGCGCGCCAAGAGCGAGTATTACGCCGCCATTGTCACGGGCGCGTACCGCCACGTCCTCGACGAGGTCTGGGCGGGCGAGCCGGTCGATCCCGTCTGGCGCGACGAGGTGGAGCACGTCAGCCACCGGCATTACTCCACCGGCTTCTACTACGGCGAGCCGGGCCAGTTCACCGAGGACGCGCGCTACATCCGCGAGTGGCAGGTGGTGGCGGTGGCGGAGTCGTGCGATGCGGACGGGAACGCCGTGCTGTCGCTGCGCAACAAGTTCGCCAGGGGCGATACGGTGGAGCTCGTCGGACCGGACTGCCGCCCCTTTGCGATGACCGTGCCGGAGCTGTACGACATGGACGGCGCCGCGCGGGACGAGATACGCACGCCCGGGACCCGTTTCCGTATGAAGCTGCCCTGTCCGGTGCCCCCGCTGAGCTTTGTGCGTCACGCGGCGGAGCTGAGCGGAAGATAACAGGATAAAAAAGCAGCGTCCCGTCTTTCGGCGGGGCGCTGTGCTCTTGTGCGGCGGAACGGCAGGGCTTCGCTATTTGCCCGATCGCTTATTTGCCTGCCTGCGGCGGCCGCGGTACTGTCAAGTATTATGCGCAAATTAGTTTGCAGCCCCGGTGAATGGGATCAG
>CAMVAV010000095.1 GCA_947165595.1 uncultured Clostridia bacterium
GCAAGCAAGCAAGCAAGCAAGCAAGCAAGCAAGCAAGCAAGCAAGCAAGCAAGCGAGCAAGCAAGCGGAGTAACTCCGCTCTTTTCTGCTGCCCATATCCGTAAACCGCGCGCCTTGCCGGTGGGGAACGCCCCGCCCGGCTTGGCGCGTTTTTTGCTGCCCAAACGCGGCGGAGCAAGAGCCGCGCCCCGCATAGCGTATGGATAATTGCGTCTCACCGTGAGACGCACTCAAACCGTAAGTAATCGCCGCCCGGACAGGCGGCGAGAAAGGAGAATTTTGATGAAGCACAAAACAAGAACAAAAGCCCTGAGCTGGCTGCTCAGCCTCGCACTGATGCTGGGGCTGCTCCCGGCGCTTTCAGCTCCGGCGCTGGCGGCGGACAACGTCAGCACCTACACCCTGCAAATCCCCTCGACGCTGACCGTCAGCGCGGCGGGCTGGAACGAAACCAGCGGCCTCACCGCAGCGGTTACATCCGGCGATACCTTTGATAGCGGCAAGAAGCTGTCCGTGACCGCAACGTCCACAAATAGTTGGTCGCTGATGTCCGGCAGCAATTCCGTCGGCTACAATCTGGCGACGGCCACGGGCGCTTACAGCAGCACTGCAACGCCCGCTTCCTGGGAGTTCTCCGCAGCTGAGCTGAACGCCAGCGGCGGCACGAAGAAAGATATGGGCATCATCGTGGAGGATTACAGCTCCAAGCCCGCGGGCACCTACACCGACACTGTGACCTTTACGGCGGCGGTGAAGGTGAACGCCGTAGAATCGCTGCTCACTACCATTACGGCAACTGGCATAGAACAGGCCAGCTACAGTACGGCGAATGTAGCAACCGTTTCATTCAGTTATACTGCAGGAGGGAGCTCAGCATACCTCGCTAACTGGGGATGGTGGGGATATGGTTGGATTGCAACTGTCACTCCAGCTGATGGATATACAATAACCAAATGTGTATTCTATGACGACGAGAATCGTACCGCTACAGACAGTGAAGCTCACCGGACTGATAGGAACGGATACATTGACGACTGCTCCGACGCTGGCCTATCAGAAGAACGGCAGCGCAGCCACTCCGGATAACACCACGGCAGGCACCTATGACATTGTTCCCTCCGGCGCAAGCGCGGGCGATAACTACAACATCAGCTATACAAACGGCACACTGACGATCACGGCGAAAGACACGCAGAACATCACTGCATCCGATGTGACCGCCACCTACGGAGATACGAACAAGAGCGTCAGCGCCACGACGGACGGCAACGGTACGATCAGCTACGCCGTGAAGTCCGGCAGCGAGAACTACATTGATGTGAACGCTTCTACCGGTGCACTGACCATCAAAGCGGTTCCGGCAGACGGCAAAGCCTATGTGACCGTCACCGCCTCCGAGACCAACACGGGCGGCACAGACGGCAACGGCTATGCAGCGGCTACCAAGGATGTAACCGTGAATATCAGCAAGGCGACAGTTACCATCAAGGCGAAGGATCAGAGCATCAAGGTGGGCGACGCGGTTCCCACGCTCTCCGGCGCGGACTTCTACACCGTCACCGGGCTGGTCGGCGAGGATGCACTGGCGACCGATCCGACGCTGAGCTATAGCTCGACCCCTGACATTACTAAGGCTGGAACGTACACCATCACGCCCAGCGGCGCGGCAGTACCGAGCGGCGGCAATTACAACGAGGAAATCACCTATCAAACGGGTACGCTGACCATCAGCGCAAAATCCGTCACACCGTCCCATGACAGCAGCGACGATTCCGGCAGCAGCTATACCCCCAGCACGCCGAGTACACCGAGTACACCCACCACGGAGCAGCACACCAGCGAGACGGCGACAGCGGCGGACGGCTCCAACGTAACGACGGAGCTGGATACCTCCACCACCACGACGACGAACAAAGACGGCTCCGTGACCGTGACGGACAAGGCGACGGAAACGGTCAAGGCCGAGAACACGGACGGCTCCGCCGTGGAGACCAAGACCGAAACGGTCAACGCCGAGACCACCGACAGCAAGAAGAACGCGGACGGCTCCGTGACCGATACCACAAAGGTCAACAATACGGAGACGGTCACGCAGACCACGACGGATCAAAACGGCGAGAAGACCATCACCGAAACCAAGACCGAGCAGGATCATAATACCGCCGTCACCACGAAGGACAACGCGGACGGCAGCAAGACCGAAAAGACCGAGACCACGGAAACGATCAAGGTCACGGAGCAGGTCAAGACGGAGAGCGGCAAGGTGCTGTCCGAGACCTTCACCGAAAAAACCACCGAGACCAAGACCGACATGACCACCAACGAGGACGGCACGGCAACGGGCACCTCCACCACGACCACGACGGTCAAGGATGACAAGGGCAACATGCTGTCCACCGCCGTTACCGAGGCGGAGATCACCGCCAAAACCGACGAGAACGGTATGGTCACGACAGAGACCGCCGCGACCACGACCACCACGGACGCCAACGGCAACGAGACGGTGGAAAAGACCGTCACGACGGAGAACAAGACGCCTGACGGCTCCACCGGCACCATCGTCAAGGATGAAAGCGGCAACATCCTCTCGCAGTCCACCACCATCAGCCAGCAGGAGGCGGAGGCGGCGCGCGACGAGGGCCGCCCCGCGCAGTCCCCGCTGACGGTCACGCCGGTTCCCGAAGCCGCGGAGGACAACGCGCAATCGGTGCAGGTCAATATGCCCGCCGTGCTGTACGACAAGGACGGCGACGGCGTTGTGACGGTTTCCGAAATGGCGAAGGTCGAGATTCAGGTGACGTACACCGGCCCCGGCGTCGTGGCAAAGGAAAAGGATGCGAACGGAAATCTGACGCGGATCACGGAGTGCTACGAGGGCAGCGTGATCGTCCCGGTCACAGGAACGGGCGAGATCGTGATTGTAGACAACACGAAGACCTTGTATCTATAGAGCGCGGCGCTGTTTCACTTATAGGAAGGAGGCTATTATGGATACGGTAAATTGCAGCGCCACACGGTACGCTGGAAAGCGTACTTATACGGTCGGGGAAATATCCGAGATCCTCGCCATAGGACGGACATCAGCGTATAAGCTCATTCACTCCGGCGCATTTCAAATCGTGAAGGTCGGATCAGCTATACGTATTTCAAAAGCATCGTTTGATGAATGGCTTGATAAACAGCAGAATTAGACAGGAGGTTTATCATGGCTTCAATTCAAAAGCGAGGCAAAAAATTCGCGGTAGTCTACACTTATGAGGATACCGAGGGCGTGAAGCGCCAGAAATGGGAAACGCTCACGACCAAGAAAGAAGCCCTTGCTCGAAAGGCGCAAGTCGAAAATGATATCAACAAAGGCGTCTTTATTGCGCCTAATGAGCTTTGTGTCAAGGATTTCCTGAAAGAATTTGTTGAAATCTACGGGGCAAAGAGGTGGGGGCTTTCGGCATACTCCAGCAATGTCAGCTTGATTGAAAACTATATCAATCCGATTATAGGCAACACCAATATTCAAGACATCAACCGCCGTGCGGTGGACAGCTTTGTCATGAGGCTGCAAAAGACACCACCGATAGAAACCCCATACCGCCATGCCCGAACGGAGTATGTGACGGCCTGCACCATTGAAAAGATCATCAAGCTGCTGCATTGCGCTTTCCGGCAAGCGGTGAGGTGGGATATGATACCGAAAAACCCGTTTGAAGATGTACTTATGCCGAAACGCGAGAGGAAGCAGCGCGAAATCTGGACGGCAGAGACCATCCGCAAGGCGCTGGATAGCTGCACGGATGGCAAGCTCTATGTGGCGATCAACCTCGCTTTTGCCTGTTCTCTGCGGCTCGGTGAGATCACCGGCCTAACATGGGACTGCGTTCACATCACGGACAAAGACATCGCCAACGACGACGCCCACCTGATGGTGGAGAAAGAGCTGGCGCGTGTCAACCAGCAATCCATCGACGCGCTGGGCAACAGCGACATTCTCTTTACGTTTCCACGGCTGATGGGCGGCAAGTCCACGACGCGGCTTGTTCTGAAAAAGCCCAAGACCGAGAGCAGCATCCGGCGCGTCTGGATACCCAAGACGCTGGCGCTGATCCTGCGGGACTGGAAAGAGAAACAGGACAAGCTCAAAGAGTTTATGGGAGAGGATTTCATCGACTATAATCTTGTGTTGGCGCAGGAAAACGGGCGTCCGTGCGAAGATCGCGTGCTGGGCAATCAGTTTGAACGGCTGAAAAAGACCGCCGGCCTGCCCGATGTGGTCTTTCATTCGCTCCGGCATAGCAGCACGACCTACAAGCTGAAGCTCAACCACGGCAACATCAAGGCAACGCAGGGCGACACCGGCCATGCGCAGGCAGATATGGTGACAGACCTCTACGCCCATATTCTCGACGAGGATAGAAAAATCAACGCACAGCGGTTTGAAGCGGCCTTCTATGCCAATCCCGATATGCGAAAGGTTGAGCGGGAAATCGCGGAGCGGGCCAAGCCGCAGGCAGCGGCGGTCGATCTCCAGCAGCTTTTCGCACAGCTCCAACAAAGCCCGGAAGTCCTCGGTCAGCTTGCCGCACTCCTGAAAGGCGCGTAACAAGGCGGCAGGGATTAGAACGCGGCGACAGGTCGCAGCAATTAGCAAACCCATTAGCAAAGCGTTCGAGTTCAAAAATCACGTTCTTTTCCTCACGGGGGGGGTTCAGAAATCGCGCCTTGATAAAGGGAAACAGGCACCGCACAAAAGGGCAAGAAAAGATGCCGCAATTTCATAAAATCACGGCATCTTTGGCACCCCCGACCCGATTTGAACGGGTGGCCTACCGCTTAGGAGGCGGTCGCTCTATCCAGCTGAGCTACGGGGGCCAGTATGAAATTGTCCTGTACGGTGATAGGTCGTCTGATTATTAGGAGGCGGTCGCTCTATCCTGCTGAGCTACGCGGGCGTATTAGATTGTACTGTTTTGCACTTGTGTCATCCACCTGGAGTCCCGCAGGTGGACGCTGTTGCGTCCGCTTAGGAGGCGGACGCTCTATCCGGCTGAGCTACGAGGGCGTATCGATAGCTTAGCTATTTTACTCCATAACCCGGATAAAAGTCAACAAAAAGATAAAAACATGGAAAAAATGTCTTGAAAAGTCCGCCGAACCGTCATATACTAACGAAGTTCAGGATTTGATCCCCCGCGATTTCACAAGACTGTGATATCCGGCCGCCCTTCGCGGCTGATAATCCTTGTATTTTGGAGTTGATGTACCATGCAGAACGAAAAGCTGCGCAACATTGCCATTATCGCCCACGTCGACCACGGCAAGACCACGCTGGTCGACGAGATGCTCAAGCAGGGCGGCGTCTACCGCGAAAATCAGGAGGTCGTGGACCGCGTCATGGACTCGGGCGACCTCGAGCGCGAGCGCGGCATCACCATCCTCGCCAAGAACACCGCCATCCGCTACGGCGACACGAAGATCAACATCGTCGACACGCCGGGCCACGCCGACTTCGGCGGCGAGGTGGAGCGCATTTTGAAGATGGTCAACGGCGTCATTCTTCTGGTCGACGCCGCCGAGGGCCCCATGCCGCAGACGCGCTTCGTGCTCTCCCGCGCGCTGGAGCTGGGCCACCGCGTCATCGTCGTCGTCAACAAGATCGACCGTCCCGACCAGCGCGTGCACGAGGTCGTGGACGAGGTGCTGGAGCTGCTGATGGACCTGGACGCCACGCCGGAGCAGCTGGATTCCCCGATGCTGTTCTGCTCCGGGCGCAACGGCACCGCCTCCTACTCCCCCGAGGTCGCGGGCAAGGATTTGAAGCCCCTGTTCGACACCATTTTGGAGTACATCCCCGCGCCGGAGGCGGACGTGGACGCGCCGTTCCAGATGCTGGTGTCCTCCATCGACTACAACGAGTTCGTCGGACGCATGGCGATCGGCCGCATCGAGCGCGGCACGCTCCGGCAGAATCAGGAGATCGCGGTGTGCAACTACCACGATCCCGACGCCGCGCCCAAAAAGGCGAAGGCGGTCTCCCTCTACGAGTTCGAGGGCCTTGCCAGGAAGCCCGTCACCGAGTCCACCGCGGGCAACATCATCTGCCTGAGCGGTATCGGCGACATCACCATCGGCGACACGATCTGCGCGCCGGAGGCGGTGGAGCCGCTGCCCTTCGTCAAGATCAGCGCGCCGACGATGGAGATGACCTTCTCCATCAACGACTCGCCCTACGCCGGGCGCGACGGCAAGTACGTCACCTCCCGCCAGCTGCGCGACCGCCTGTTCCGCGAGACGCTGCGGGACGTGTCGCTGCGCGTGAGCGAGATCGAGGGCGCGACGGACGCCTTCAACGTCGCGGGCCGCGGCGAGATGTCCCTCTCCATCCTGATCGAGACCATGCGCCGCGAGGGCTACGAGTTTCAGGTCTCTCCCCCGCGCGTGCTGTATCAGGAGATCGACGGCAAGAAGTGCGAGCCCATCGAGCGCCTGGTCGTGGACGTGCCGCAGGATTCCGTCGGCGCGGTCATCGAGAAGATCGGCTCCCGCAAGGGCGACATGGTCGAGATGACGCCCGTGGGCAGCCGCATGAAGATCGAGTTCCTCGTCCCCGCGCGCGGCCTGTTCGGCTATCGCAACGAGTTTTTGACCGACACAAAGGGCGAGGGCATCATGGCCTCCGTGTTCGACAGCTACGCCCCCTTCAAGGGCGAGCTGAGCCGCCGCAACACCGGCTCCCTCGTGGCGTTCGAGACCGGCGAGAGCGTGACCTACGGCCTCTTCAACGCGCAGGAGCGCGGGCAGCTGTTCATCGGCGCGGGCGTGCCCGTGTACGAGGGCATGGTCGTCGGCGTCTCCCCCAAGCAGGAGGACATCAGCGTCAACGTCTGCAAGAAGAAGCAGCTCACCAACATGCGCGCCAGCGGCAGCGACGAGGCGCTCAGATTAGTGCCGCCGAAGCAGATGAGCCTGGAGCAGTGCCTCGAATTCCTCGCGGACGACGAGCTGCTGGAGGTCACGCCCCACGCGCTGCGCATCCGCAAGACCATCCTCAACCACGAGCAGCGCATGAAGGCGGCGCATCGCAAGGCGTGAGGCAGACCGCCGGCAGGCAGCCGCCGCGCAAGGCCGCTCCCCGCGCGAGGGCGCGAAGCAATACGAAAAGAACCGCTCCGGCGGTTCTTTTTTGTTGTCGGATGAAATAGGCTGAAGGAGGCTTTATAGAGGGGGCGCGGACGATGGCTATGACGTGGGTGTGGACGGGAATGGTGGCGCTTTCGCTCGTGTTCGGGGCGGCGACGGGCAATCTCGCCGCGCTGGGCGCGGCGGCGCTGGAGGGCGCGCGCGGCGCCGTGGAGCTGTGCGTGTCGATGGCGGGCGTGCTGTGCCTGTGGACGGGCGTGATGGAGGTGCTGTCGCAAAGCGGGCTGACCGCGTATCTCGCGGGCGCGTTCCGCCCCCTGCTGCGCCGTCTGCTGCCGAACGCCTGCCGCGATCCGGAGACGCTCTCGGCGGTCTCGGCGAATATCTCGGCGAACCTGCTGGGCCTCGGCAACGCGGCGACGCCGCTGGGTATCCGCGCCGCGCGGCTGATGTCGCGTGGCGGCGGGGGCGCCGCCTCCGACGAGCTGTGCCTGTTCGTCACGCTCAACACCGCGTCCATCCAGCTGCTGCCGACCACCGTGGCGGGCGTGCGCGCGGCGCTGGGCTGTCAGGACCCCTTCGACATCCTGCCCGCGGTCTGGCTCTCGTCGGCGGCGTCCGTGACGGCGGGGCTGCTGACCGCGCGCCTGCTCATGCGCGTGTGGAGGGACTGACGGTGCGCCTGAGCGAATGGATCGTCCCGCTGCTGCTGTGCTTCGCGGGACTGTACGGCGCGTGCCGCCGCGTGGACGTCTACGCCGCGCTGACCAGGGGCGCGGAGGAGGGGCTGGGCGTACTGCTGCGCGTTCTGCCGTCGCTGGTGGGGCTGCTGACGGCGGTGTATATGTTCCGCGCGTCGGGCGCGGCGGAATTTCTGGGGCGGCTGCTCGCGCCGCTGCTCTCCGCCGCCGGCATCCCGCCCGAGTGCGCGCCGCTGCTGCTGGTGCGCCCGGTCTCGGGCAGCGGCGCGCTGGCGGTGGGCAGCGAGCTGATGGAACGCTGCGGCGTCGATTCCCCCGTCGGGCGCACGGTCGCGGTGATGCTCGGCTCGAGCGAGACGACGTTCTATACCGTCGCGGTCTACTGCGGCGCGGCGGGCATCACAAAGACGCGCTGGACGATCCCCGCCGCGCTGGTCGCGGACGGCGTGATGTTCGTCGTCTCGGCGCTGGCGGTGCGGCTTGTGTTCGGCGGTTGACTTTTTCGCCGCGACGGGCTACAATAGGCGCGGCTGACAGGACTATAGGAAAAAAAGGAGTTTTACAGATGAATATGAATCCCTATCTCGACATCGCGCCCGAGGTCGCCGAGGCGCTCAAGGCGGGCAAGCCCGTCGTGGCGCTGGAGTCCACCATCATCTCCCACGGCATGCCCTATCCGCAGAACGTGGAGACCGCGCTCAACGTGGAGAAGCTGCTCCGCGACGGCGGCGCGACCCCCGCGACGATCGCCGTCATCGGCGGCAGGCTGAAGGCGGGCCTTTCGGCGGAGGAGATCGACTATCTCGGCAAGACCGGCAGCGGTATCGCCAAGGCGTCCCGCCGCGACCTGCCCGTGCTGGTGGCGAAGGGCATGGACGGCGCGACCACCGTCACCACCACCATGATGATCGCCGCGATGGCGGGCATCCGCGTCTTCGCGACCGGCGGCATCGGCGGCGTGCACCGCGGCGCGGAGACCACCATGGATATCTCCGCCGATCTGGAGGAGCTGGCGGAGACGCCCGTCATGGTTATCTGCGCGGGCGCGAAGTCCATCCTCGACCTCGGCCTGACGCTGGAATACCTCGAGACCAAGGGCGT
>CAMVAV010000096.1 GCA_947165595.1 uncultured Clostridia bacterium
GCGCGTGCTCGGCGTCGATGAAGGCGACCTCGCCGCCCTGCTTCTGCGCCTGCGCGAGCACATGCAGCGCCAGCGTCGTCTTGCCGGAGGATTCGGGTCCGTATATCTCCACGATGCGCCCGCGCGGGAGCCCCCCGACGCCCAGCGCCAGATCCAGCGCCAGCGAGCCGGTCGAGATCGACTCGACGTTCACCGACGCCTGCCCGTCGCCGTAGCGCATGATGGAGCCCTTGCCGTACGTGCGCTCGATCTGCTGCATCGCCGTCTCGATGGCGCGCTTCTTCTCCTCCGACGGTCCGGCCGCCTTGGTCGTGTTTTTCTCTGCCATGTCTGCTCTCCTCCGTCAAATTGAATACTCTTTCAAATCTCTTCCCAGCGGGTGCCGTGCACCACGCGCGGGATATCGTTCAGGTCCTTTTCGATCTCCACGTCGCCGAAGCCGCCGGCGCGCATGAGGCGCAGCACGGCGTCCGCCTGTCCGATCCCGACCTCGAAAAGAAGCTTTCCCTTCCGCCGCAGCGCGTCGCGCCACCCTCCGACGACCGCACGGTAGAAATTCAGGCCGTCCGCCCCGCCGTCCAGCGCGAGGCGCGGCTCGTAATCGCGCACGGAGGCGTCCAGCGTCTCAATATCCGCGGTCGGGATGTAGGGCGGGTTGCAGACGATAACGTCGAACTCGCCCAGCTGCCGCGCGGGCTTCTCCAGCGCGTCGGCGCACACGGCGCTCACCCGCGCCGTCAGACCGTTGCGGCGGATGTTCTGGCGGCAGACCTTGAGCGCGTCCTCGTCCAGCTCGCCGAGCAGGACGCGCGCCGCCGGGACGTGCGCCGCGACGGCGAGGCCGACGCAGCCGCTGCCCGCGCAGAGGTCAAGCACGCGCGGCTCCGCGAAGCCCTGCGCAGCCTCGATGGCGCGCGCAGCCAGCACCTCGGTGTCCGGCCGCGGGATCAGCACCGCCCTCGAAATGTCCAGCGGCAGGCCGTAGAACTCCCACTCCCCGATCAGGTACGCCACCGGCTCGCCCGCCAGATGCCGCTCCGCCAGAGCGTCGAGCGCCCGCTCCGTCTCCGGCGGGGCGTAGAGCGCTCCGTCGCGCACCAGCTCCTCGCGCGTTTTGCCCGCGGCGGCGCACAGCAGCTCCCGCGCGGCGCGCGTGGGATCGAACGCACCCGCGCTGCGAAAGCGCTGCCGCAGGTCGAGATACAGATTGTTATACGTCGATGCCATACCCTACCACGCGTCCTTGCCCTTTTCCTCCGGGATGACCAGCTCGATCGCCTTGATCGCCACCTCAAGCATGGAGTCGTCCGGCTCGTTGGTCGTGAAGTTTTGCAGCCACAGGCCCGGGCGCGACAAAAACCGCGTCACGGGGTTGTCGTGCCCGCCGACGTAACGGTTGAACTCGTAGGCGACGCCGATGATCGGGATGAGCAGCAGCAGATGCATGAGAAAGCGCACCCAGAGGTTCCGCCACTCGACGAAGCTGAACACCACGCTGGAGATCAGGATCGAAATGACGACCACGACGAACAGGAAGCTCGTGCCGCAGCGCGGATGAAAGCGCTTTTGGATGCGGCAGTTCTCCACCGTCAGCGGAAGCCCCGCCTCGTAGCAGAAGATCGTCTTGTGCTCCGCGCCGTGGTACTGGAACACGCGCTGGATGTCCTTCTGCTTCGACACCAGCAGCATGTACGCGAAGAAAATGAGCAGCTTCAAAACCGACTCCACGACGTTGTGCACCGCCGCGCTTTTGATGTAGGGATCGACGAAGCCGGCGAGGAACGTCGGCAGCAGGAAAAAGAGCCCGATCGTCAGCCCCAGCGACAGCACGACGGCAAGGCCGGTGATGAGCTTCTGCGCCTTTTCGTCGCTGAAGTGCTTTTCGATCCACAGATCGAGCTTCGAGGGCTGCGCCGCGTCGTCCTCCGGGAAATAGTCCGCCGAAAACATCAATGCCTTCACGCCGCGCACCATCGAGTCCACAAACGTCACCGCGCCGCGGATGACCGGCACGCCGAGGATGGGGTACTTGTCCCGCACCAGCGTCAGCTCCTCCTCCCTGACGACCAGCCCGTCCGGCGAGCGCACCACGATCGCCTGCCGCCCCGGTCCCCGCATCAGGATGCCCTCTATCAGCGCCTGCCCGCCGATGCTCGTGCGAAACTTCGGCGCGCAGCTTTTTTCCTCCGCCATAACAATGATTGCTCCTTACTGTTCGCTATCTTAGCACAACCGTTCGATAAATGCAACAGTTGTTCGAATTATTTTATTCCCTTTTCGCTCTCGCCCAGCGGCGTCATGGGGATCGTGATGGTGACGACCGCGCCGCTCTGCCCGTCGCCGGCGTTGGCGATGTCGAACGAGCCGCCGTGCAGCTTCACGATCTCGTCGCACACGGCGAGCCCGATGCCGCTGCCGCGCGCCTTGGACGAGCCCTTGTAGAACTTCTGCTTGACGAAGGGCAGCTCCTCCGGCGGGATGCCGGGGCCGTAGTCGCGCACGCGGATGACCTCCGCGTCGTCCGCGCGGCGGACCGAGACGTCGATGCGCTTGCCCGCGCCGCCGTGCTTGCTGGCATTGTCGAGCACGTTGGAAAAGACCTGCTTCATGCGCTCGCCGTCCGCCGCAATGGGCGGGTAGTCCTCCTCGCCGGGGTCGTAGTCCACCTCGATGCCCTCCTGCCGGAACAGCTCGCGGTAGGTGTAGATCGTATCCTCCAGCTCGGAAACGAGGTCGACCGTGTCGATGCGCAGCGTAAAGCGCCCGTCCTGAATCTTGGTGAAGTCCAGCAGCTCCTCGACCATCGTGGTCAGGCGGCGCGACTCCTTGCCGATGATCGCGAGCCCGCGTCTGGTCTGCTCCGGCTTGCCCAGCGGGTCCGCCTCCAGCGTCTCCGCCCAGCCGTTGATGGCGGTGAGCGGCGTGCGCAGCTCATGCGAGACGGAGGAGACAAACTCCTGCTGGATCTGCTCCGCCTGCGAGATCTTGAGCGACATGTCGTTGATGTTGTCCACCAGCTCGCCCAGCTCGTCCCGATAGCGGTTTTCGATGCGGATGCCGTAGCTGCCGCCGGAGATGCGGCGCGCCGCGTCAGACACGACGGCGACCGGCTCGACGACGTTGTTGATGAAGATCGCGTTCGACAGCACGCTGAGCGCGACGACGAGCAGCGCAAGCCCCGCCGCGGCGAAGAAGTCCAGCAGGATCTGGTGCTCCACCGCGCGCAGGCTCGTCACATAGCGCAGAACGCCCACCACGCGCGCGTTGAAGTACAGCGGTGAGGACACGGAGAGGATGCTCTCCCCCGTCTGCGGGTCGCGCCCCTGAAAGCTGTCCATCGTCCCGGCGACGGCGGAGGCGATATCCGCGGTGCCCGGCTTCGTTCCGGCGGTCAGCCCGTAGGACGAGACCTGCACGCGCCCGTTCGTGTTGATAAACTGAAGCTCCAGCACGTCCTTTTCCTCGAAGGTCTCCACCGAGTAGGACGCAAGGCGGTAATACTCGCTGTAGCTCTTGACACCGTAGCCGGTGAAGGTCTCCGCCGCGACGCGCGCGCGCGCCTCCAGCCCAGAGCGCATGCCGTTATAGTAGTATTGCGCCGAGGCGATCGTGAACGCCGCGACCGCCAGCATGACCAGCAGCACGATCGGCAGCACCGCGCTCACGAGCCAGCGCTGGCGAAGGCCGCGGATGCGCAGGGCCCGCCGTATGCTTTTCGGGATCACCGACACCGGCCTCCGCCCCCCCTTCTTCATCGTTCGCATCAAGGCTTTTCCGCGAAGCTCCCGCGGAGCTTCGCCGTCCTGTTTCGCGGTTGCCGCGCAAGCGGCGAGCGAAATGGCATCAGATAAATGGAATGCTGAATTTATTCAACATTCCATTTATAGCCGAAGCCCCAGACCGTGAGGATGTGCTTCGGCTCCTGCGCGTCGTCCTCCAGCTTGATGCGAAGGCGCCGCACGTTGACGTCCACGATCTTCGGCTCTCCGAAGTAGCCGTGGCCCCAGACCGTATCCAAAATCTCCTCGCGGGAGAGCGCCTTGCCCCGGTTCTCCATGAACAGCTTGACGATCGCGTACTCCACCTGTGTCAGGCGCACGCGCTGCCCGTTCTTCTCCAGCGTGCGGTTCGTCAGGTTCAGGCGGAACGGCGGCTGCGACAGCTCGCCGCCCGGCTCCTGCGCGCCGGTCGCGGGCGCGTCCCCCATGCGGCGCAGCAGCGCGTCCACGCGGGCGGTCAGCTCCGCGGGGGAAAAGGGCTTGGTGATATAGTCGTCCGCGCCGGTCATCAGGCCCGTCACCTTGTCCATCTCCTGCGAGCGTGCCGAGAGCATGATGATGCCGATGTGCGGATCGCTCAGCCGGATGCGGCGGCAGACCTCGATGCCGTCGATCCCCGGCAGCATGATATCGAGCAGCGCCGCGCGCGTGTCCGGGTTTGCCGCAAGCTTCTCCAGCGCCTCCTCGCCCGTCTCCGCCTCGATCACCTCATAGCCCGCGCGCTCGAGGTTGATGACGATGAAGCTGCGGATGCTGGATTCGTCCTCCAGGACCAATACTTTTCTCATATCGTCTCTCCAGATAGCAAGTCAACTAGTTTTCGCCGGTCGCCCACTCCGCGCTGACCAGGCTGAAATTCTCGCGCAGGGTCTGCTCGTCGATGAGGCCCATGCCCTCGTCGCGCAGCTCCGCCGCGTAGGTCGCCTCCGCCTGCCGCGAGAGCGTGACGCGCCCGCTGCGCGAGGCAAGCGCCGTGCGGTTGTAGCCGGTGAAGGCGAAAATCGTCAAAAAAGGCTCGCCCCGGACGGAGAAGGTCACGTTGCTGCCCTCCGCGCCGCTGGCGCGCGCGACGGTCACGTCCTCGTCCCAGCTCTCCGGCAGGATCAGGCTCCAGCCGCCCTGCGTGTCCTGAAACGTCTCGCGTACGACCATGGACATGCCGTCGGCGTCGTACTGCCGCCAGCGGAGGCGGTAGTAGGTCGTGCCGCCCGGCTCGGAGCAGATAAAGGGCGTCGGCTCCGGCACCTCGGTCACGCCGTCGCCGTTTACGTCGCTCGGGAAGAGGTCGAGAAAGCGGACCGTCTCGCCCGAAGCGCCGCCCGCGATCCCGTGCAGCGCGCCGTCGCTCACGGTGAGGATGTCCGTGACGGCGTTTCCGTCCTCCGTGACGGAGGTGATATACAGCGCCTTTTCCCCGCCGGCGAGCGCCCCCGCCGTCAAGCGGTTCAGCTCCGCGACGGGACCGGTCAGCCGCAGCGACGAGCCCAGCGCGAGCTCCGTGCCGTCCCACTTGTAGTAGTCCGCGACGGCGCTGCTCTCCTCGTCGCTGCGCAGCACGATCAGCTCCTGCCGCCCGTCCTCGTCCATGTCGTGCGCGGCGTAACGGGAATACCCCGTCAGCAGGAGCTGCTGCGGCTTTGGCGAGGCAACCGACCAGACGGAGAGGTTCTGCACGTCGAGGTCGCCGCGAATCCCCGCGAGGATCTCGCGCCAGCCGTCGCCGTTGAGGTCGACATAGCTGATGCTGTAGATCGAATTGGACGTGCCCTCGATCACGCAGTACTGCTCATAGCTCTCCCCCGCGGCGCGGAAGACGTAGATCTTCATCGGCCGCTCGTCGCTCTGGCGGCGGAAGAAGGCAAGCGCCTCCTCCTCGCCGTCGCCGTCCAGGTCCACCATCTGCACGCTTTGCAGGTTGCTGCCCGAGGTGGGGGCGGCATACTCCGCTCCGCCGGCGATGAGCGCGTCGATCAGGGTCTCCAGCGACTCATACTCCGCCGGCAGCTTTGGCAGACGGTACAGCGTTCCGTCGGAGGAGCTCGCTCCGCAGCCGCTCAGCAGCGCCGCGCACAGCAGCGCGCACAGCATCCGGCACATCAGGTTTTTTCGCACGCGCCCCTCCTCCTTTTCGTCTGTTTTTCCGCCCGTTTCGCCGTGCCGAAGCCGCGGTTTCCGCCGCCGGCGATAAAATTCCGCATATAGTATAGCACAAGCTGCCGAAAATGCAACGAAAAATCCTCTTGCAAATCTGTCGTGATTTCTGTATAATAATTCAAGTATTTCGCCGGTGTGATGGAATTGGTAGACGTAGCGGACTCAAAATCCGCCGATGGCGACATCATGCGGGTTCGACTCCCGCCACCGGCACCATCGGGGAAACCCTTTAAGCACGCGCTTCTCGAAGACGGGAAGGCGCGTGCTTTCTTCTGCCCGCTGCTGTTTTTGCCGTCCGCCCGGATACGAACCCGGCGGTTGACAACGCAGGTGCATTTATTTTATACTGTATTCAATCGTGCAAAGCTCGCCTGAACGACACCTCCGGGCAGGCAAGGGTATCCCTGACTCAGCCCGGTTTCGTGTATCAGACCGCAAAAAACAGGAAAGGATGGATTCACCTATGATTACGTGGAAGAATCTGGACACTCTGACCGCTTACGGCAAGCTGGCGGCGTTGAAGGACCGTGTCGATCTGCCCGAAGTAATGTCCGACGAGAGCGGCGCCGCGCGTGTGGCAAAGTACAGCGTCCCCATAGCGGAGGGCCTTGTCTACAACTACGCGGCCAAGGCTGTGGACGACGAAATTCTTGCGGTCCTCGGCGAGCTGGCGGCGGAGACGCAGCTGGCGGAGAAGTACGCCGCGCTCTACAACGGCGAGATCATCAACACCGGCGAAAAGCGCCTTGTGCTGCATCAGCTGCTGCGCGGACAGCTGGGCGACGCCGTTATGGCGGACGGCGTGGACAAGCGCGCGTTCTTCGTGAACGAGCAGAAAAAGGCGGCCGACTTTGCCGGCAAGGTCCACAGCGGCGAGATCACCAATGCCGCGGGCGAGAAGTTTACGACAGTCGTGCAGATCGGCATCGGCGGCAGCGACCTCGGTCCCCGCGCGGTGTATCTGGCGCTGGAGAACTGGGCAAGGCACAACGACGCGCTGAAGATGAACGCCCGCTTCATCAGCAACGTCGACCCCGACGACGCGACGAGCGTGCTGGAGAGCGTCGATGTGTCGCGCTCCCTGTTCGTGCTGGTCTCCAAGTCCGGCACGACGCTGGAGACCCTGACCAACGAGACGTTCGTCAAGGACGCGCTGAAAAAGGCGGGTCTCGATCCCGCGAAGCACATGGTCGCCGTCACGAGCGAGACCTCCCCCCTGGCGAAGTCCAGCGACTATCTCGCGGCGTTCTTTATGGACGACTATATCGGCGGGCGCTATTCCTGCTCCTCCTGCGTGGGCGGCGTGATATTGTCGCTGGCGTTCGGGCCGGAGGTGTTCGCGCGGTTCCTCGACGGCGCGCATGCCGCGGACGTAGCCGCGAAGGAGGCCGATCCGCTCAAGAACGCCGCCATGCTGGACGCGCTGATCGGCGTGTACGAGCGCAATGTGCTGGGCTATCCGATGACCGCCGTTTTGCCCTATTCACAGGCGCTGTGCCGCTTCCCCGCACATTTGCAGCAGCTGGATATGGAATCCAACGGCAAGTCTGTCAACCGCTTCGGCGAGCCGGTCCATTATGCCACCGGCTCCGTCATCTTCGGCGAGCCGGGCACCAACGGGCAGCACTCGTTCTATCAGCTCCTCCACCAGGGCACGGATATCGTGCCGCTGCAGTTCATCGGCTACCGCAGGAACCAGATGGGCAACGACGTGGTCATTCAGGGCACGACCAGCCAGCAGAAGCTTTGCGCCAACGTCGCCGCACAGATCATGGCCTTTGCCTGCGGCAAGCAGGATGAGAATCCCAACAAGTGCTTCGCCGGCGGCCGTCCCTCCAGCATCATCATCGGCGAGCAGGTCACGCCCGAAAGCATCGGCGCGCTGCTGGCGCACTTTGAGAACAAGGTCATGTTCCAGGGCTTCTGCTGGAACCTGAACAGCTTCGATCAGGAGGGCGTGCAGCTCGGCAAGGTGCTTGCCAAACGCGTGCTGGCGCACGAGACGGACGGCGCGCTGCGCGCCTACAGCGATCTGCTGGCCATCTGATCCTCCACCCTGTAGTCTGAAATAAGGTCACCCCATGCCCCGCATTGCCGTCAAAGGCTTCCCCAGGGGCGACGAGACCATGCGCAAGGTCGCCGGGCGGTCCAATGCGGCGCTGCGGGAGCTGTGGGGCTGCCGGCAGGAGCACGTCAACATCTCCCGGAAGACGATAGCTCCCGAGGAGCGGAACAAGCGCTTCTATGTGCTCTCCGCGGGCGCGCGTGAGCACGGACGCATTCGGGAAGCGCTAAAGGTGGACCCCCGGTTCGCCTTGTCACGGAGCAGCAGGGTATAGTCTGCATGAGATGAGAGCAATCGTTTTTTAAGGAGAAGCGGTATGGGCTACCAGATCGTCAGTGATGCGGATCAAATCGGCCTTGACGAAGTTGTCCGGCTGCTCAGAACGACATATTGGGCAAATCAGCGCTCTGCGGAGCAGATCGAACGCTCCATGCGCAATTCGTCGTGCTTCGGCATCTATCTTGACGGTGAAAAGAAGCTCGCCGGGTTTGCGAGAGTCATCAGCGATTACGCAACCATGTATTATCTCAGCGACGTGGTGATCGATCCGGAGCATCGGCACGCAGGGCTTGGCAAGGCGCTGGTATCGCATATCGTTTCGCTGCCGGAATATGCCGGCCTGCGCGGAATACTGGTGACAAGGGACGCTCATGCATTGTACGGGAAATACGGATTTGAAACGGTCAACGGCAGGGTGATGCTGAAAGCTCCCGACCGGTGAACGAATTCTTTGCCTCCATGCCAGATAGTGCGGAAGACGGCGTGGACGTCAAGCTCAGCTTTATGACGCCTGCACTTGTGGGAAAGGGCCGGCAGGACAAGATCACCATGCACTTTGTCGATGCAAAAGGAATCCTCACTGCGAGCGGCGGGCGCTGCGGCATGAACCTCTACCGCGGCTGCACGCACGGCTGCGT
>CAMVAV010000097.1 GCA_947165595.1 uncultured Clostridia bacterium
GCAGCAGGTTGATGATGACGTTGAGCGTCCGCATCAGCCACGCGGGCAGCGGGCGTATGCCGTTTTTCTCGCCCACGACGAGGACGACGCCGAGCGGCAGCCCGATCACGATGGCGAACGCCGTGGACAAAATGGTGACGTACACCGTCTCCCAGATCGCCAGCGGGAACTGCGAGCGGATGATCTCGCCCGCCTCCTGCAGCACCTCGGGTGCGAATAATTTCTCAGCCATCAAAACGTCACCTCCCCCGCCGAAACGCCCTCCGCGCCGTTCAGGTATTCGATCGCCTCCCGGAGCGCCTCCTCGCCGTCGCGGATGCCGAGCAGCATCGAGCCGTACTCGCGCCCCTCAATCGTGCGGGTGGACGCGTAGGCGATGTTCGCCTCGATGCCCTTCTCCACCGCCATGTGGGCGATCAGCGGCGTGCTGGTCGCCTCCGAGCCGTTGAACACCACGCGGATCGTGCGCTCGCCCGGCACGGCGGAGGCGGCGATGGCGTCGCCCTCGGGATAGACCAGCCGCTTCGCCGCGGCGGAGGCCGGGCAGGAGAAGATCCGGCTCACCTCGCCCTGCTCCACGATCACGCCGCCGTCCAGAATGGCGACGTGGCGGCAGACGCTCTCCACCACGCTCATCTGGTGCGTGATGATGACGACCGTGATGCCGGTCTTTTCGTTGATGGAGCGGATCAGCTCGAGAATGGAGGAGGTCGTCGTCGGATCGAGCGCGCTGGTCGCCTCGTCGCACAGAAGCACCTTCGGGTCCGTCGCCAGCGCGCGGGCGATGGCGATGCGCTGCTGCTGTCCGCCGGAGAGCTGCGCGGGGTACGCCTTCGCCTTGTCCGCGAGCCCCACGGTCTCCAGCAGCTCCATGGCGCGCCGCTCGCGCCATTTCTTCTCGCCCCGCAGACCCGAGAGCCTGAGCGGGAAGCAGATGTTCTCCAGGCAGTTTTTCTGCATGAGCAGGTTGAAGCCCTGAAAGATCATCGTGATCTCGCGCCGCTTTTCGCGCAACTCGCGGTCGCTGAGCGTGCCCATGTCGACGCCGTCGATTACGACCGTGCCCTCCGTGGGGCGCTCGAGCATGTTGATCGTGCGCACGAGCGTCGATTTGCCCGCGCCGGACATGCCGATGATGCCGAAGATGTCTCCGTCCGGGATGGAGAGGGAGACGTTTTTCAGTGCCTCCACCTCGCCGTCCGCCGTGCGGAAGGTCTTGGACAGGTTTTTGATTTCTATCATCTCATTCACCTCAAAAGGAGCGGCGTTTCGCCGCTCCTTTTGAATATAAACCAATTACTTTAATGCGTCAAGGCTCACTTGAGCGCGTCCAGATTCGCCTGCTTGCCGCCGTAGAGGCCCATCGGCTCAACGTGGATGGCGCCGATGCTGACGACCCTGGTGCCGTTCTCCTTGTTGAAGTCCTCCAGATACGGCAGATGCTGGAAGTAGTTCGCGTCGATCTCGCCGCTGTCGACGACGTTGTTCGGCTGGACGTAGTCCGTAAACTCCTTGACGTCGAGCGCGATGCCCTTTTGCGCGAGGATGCCCTTGACGACGTCGTTGAGAATCTCGGCGTGCGGGGTGGGCGTCGCGGCGACGCTGACCGTCTGGCCGCTGAGCGCGGCGTAGTCGATCGAGGGATCGTAGCCGTCGGTCGGGTTGTCGACGACGGAGATGACCGCGCCGTCATACTTGCCCGCGATGTAGTCCGCGACCTGCTTGCTCTCCAGAGCGGCGAGCAGCGCGCGGATGATCGGCTCGTTCTCGCGCCCCTCCTTGACGCAGAGGATGTTGCCGTAGGCGGAGAAGGAGCCCTCGATCCCCAGCGCGTCCTTCGCGGGGTTCAGTCCGCCGTCGAGCGCGTAGTTGGAGTTGATGACCGCGTAGTCCACGTCCTTGAGGACGTTCGGCAGCTGCGCCGCCTCGATCTCGTTGATTTCGATGTTGTGGGGGTTCTCGGCAATGTCCAGCTTGGTGGCGGTGATGCCCGCGCCCTCCTTGAGCTTGATGTAGCCGAGGTTTTCCAGCAGCATCAGGGCGCGCGCCTCGTTGGTGGTGTCGTTCGGCACGGCGATGGTGAGGTTCTTCTTGCCGCCGCCGCAGGCGGCCAGCGCGAGCGCAAGTACCAGTGCAAGCGCAAGAGAAATCAGCTTTTTCATGGTGTATCTTCCTTTCTGAACGGGTGGCCTTTCAGCCTTTGCGCAATAATAGCACAGTAACCCTATCAAGTCAATAGGCAATTTATCAGAAACCGCTGATCGATTCAACGGTTCCCTTATCCGCCGAGATACGCCTTGCGCACCTCGTCGCTGTGGATCAGCTCGTCGCCGGTGCCGGAGAGCGTGATCTTGCCGGTCTCGAGCACGTAGGCGCGGTCGGCGACCGAGAGCGCCATCTGCGCGTTCTGCTCCACGAGCAGGATCGTCGTGCCCGCCTGGTGCAGCTGGCGGATGATGTCGAAGATCTGCTCGACCAGGATCGGCGCGAGGCCCATGGACGGCTCGTCGAGCATCAGCAGCTTCGGCTTGCTCATCAGGGCGCGCCCCATGGCGAGCATCTGCTGCTCGCCGCCGGAGAGCGTGCCGGCGATCTGGCGCTGGCGCTCCTTGAGGCGGGGGAACTGCTCGTACACGCGCTCGAGCGAGGCGGGGGTGTTGGCGTTGGGCTGGGTGAAGGCGCCCATCTCGAGGTTTTCCTCCACCGTCATCTGCAAAAAGATGCGCCGCCCCTCCGGGACGTGGGCGAGCCCGTGCTCGACCAGCTTGTGCGCCGGGACGCCGGCGATGTTCTTCCCCTCGAAGGAGATGGAGCCGGTCTTGGAGTGCAGCAGGCCTGACACCGTGTGCAGCGTCGTGGACTTGCCCGCGCCGTTGGCGCCGATCAGGGTGACGATCTCGCCCTCGTCGACGTGGAAGGAGACGCCCTTGATGGCGTGGATCGCGCCGTAGTAGACGTTGATGTCGTTGACGTTGAGCAATTCTGCCATCACTGCGCCTCCTTTTTGTCCTTCTTGCCGAGGTACGCCTCGATGACGACGGGGTTTTGCTTGATCTCGTCGGGCGAGCCCTTGGCGATGACCTCGCCGAAGTTGAGGACGCAGATGCCCTCGCAGATGCCCATGACGAGGTTCATGTCGTGCTCGATGAGCATGATCGCGATGTGGAACAGGTCGCGGATCTTGACGATGTTGTCCATCAGGTCGGAGGTCTCGCTGGGGTTCATGCCCGCCGCCGGCTCGTCGAGCAGCAGCAGGCTCGGATTCGTCGCCAGCGCGCGCACGATCTCCAGACGCCGCTGCGCGCCGTAGGGCAGGGAGCCCGCCTTCGCGTCCGCCATGTCCTGCATGTCGAAGATGGACAGCAGCTCCAGCGCGCGCTCGCGGGCGATGCGCTCGCCGCGCCAGAAGTCCGGCAGGCGCAGGATCGCGCTGGGCAGGCGGTAGTCCATCTCGTGATGGAGCCCGACGAGCACGTTGTCCGCCACGGACATCTCCTTAAACAGGCGGATGTTCTGGAACGTGCGCGCGATGCCCATGCGGCTGACCTGGGCGGTGCTCATCTTGGATGTGTCGTGCCCGTCGATCAGAATGACGCCGCGCGTGGGCTGATAGACCTTCGTGAGCATGTTGAACACGGTGGTCTTGCCCGCGCCGTTGGGCCCGATCAGACCCGCGATCTCCGTGCGCCCGATCATGAGGTTGAAGTCGTTCACGGCGGTCAGGCCGCCGAAGTCGATGCCGAGGTGGTGACACTCGAGAATGGGGCTCTTGTCCGCGTCGCGGTCCGGCACGATGGCGTGGGTCTGCACCGGCACCATTTTGGTCGCGGGACGCTTTTTCTGTTCGCTCATTCTTCGTCGCCTCCCTTCCGCCCGAAGCGGAACCGGGCGAAGAAGCTCTGCGCGATGGGACTGTTGGTTGCCAGCATCACGGCGATCAGCACGACCGCGTAGATCAGCATACGGTAGTCGTGCATGCTGCGCAGCGCCTCGGGCAGAACGTAGAGCAGCACCGCGGCGATAATGGAGCCGCGCATGTTGCCCAGGCCGCCGAGCACCACGAACACCAGCACGAGGATCGAGGTGTTGAAGTCGAACTTCGCCGCGACGAGGTTGGAGTAGTTCAGGCCGTACAGCGCGCCCGCCGCGCCCGCCATGGCGGCGGACATCACGAAGGCAATCATCTTGTGCCTGGTGATCTCGATGCCCACGCTCTCGGCGGCGATGCGGTTGTCGCGGATCGCCATGATGGCGCGTCCCGTGCGGCTGTAGATCACGTTGAGGATGATGAACAGCGTCAGGAAGATCAGGATCATGCCGGCGTTGAAGGTGGCGATGGGCTGCGTGCCCGTCGCGCCCTGCGCGCCCTTGATGATGACCTGCCCCGTTTCGGACAGATGCAGGTCCTCCACGCCCTTGAGGCCCTTGTAGTTGAAGATAATGTGCAGCCCGTGCTCATCGACGCCGACGAGCAGGCAGGTGATCAGCTCCTTGATGATCTCGCCGAAGGCGAGCGTCACGATGGCGAGGTAGTCGCCGCGCAGGCGCAGCACCGGAATGCCGATCAAAAAGCCGAAGATGCCGGCGAACACCGCGCCGACGAGCATCGCGGCGATCAGGCGCAGCGGAACGGACGGCACGGCGCGCATCAGGCTCTGCGAGACGATGATGCCCGTAAAGGCGCCGATGCCCATGAAGCCCGCGTGGCCCAGCGAAAGCTCGCCCATGATGCCGACCGTCAGGTTCAGGGACAGCGCCATGACCACATAGCAGCAGATCGGGACGAGCAGGCCGGAGGCGGAGCGTCCCAGAACGCCCTGCCCGCGCAGGACCGTCACGACGATCCACACGACCGCGAGGCCGATAAAGGTGATGAGATTGCGCCTGGTATGAGGCTTCAGATTCTTCATTCGCTCCACCTCACACTTTCTCGGGCACGTACTTGCCCAGCAGGCCCGCCGGACGCACCAGCAGCACCACGATCAGCACCGCGAACACGACGGAGTTGGCGAGCTGCGTGGAGATATACGCCTTCGCCATCGCCTCGATCACGCCGATGAGCAAGCCGCCGAGGAACGCGCCGGGGATGGAGCCGATGCCGCCGAACACCGCCGCGGTGAACGCGCGGATGCCGGGCATGGAGCCGGTGGTCGGCATCAGCGTGGGGTTGAACGAGCACAGCAGCACGCCCGCCACCGCCGCCAGCGCCGAACCGATGGCGAAGGTCACGGAGATGGTCGTGTTGACGTTGATGCCCATCAGCCGCGCCGCGTCCTTGTCCTCGGAGCAGGCGCGCATCGCCTTGCCCATCTTGCTGCGGCTGGTGAAGAGCGTCAGCCCCACCATGATGATGATGCACGCCGCCATGGTCAGCAGCGACATATACGAGATCGACAGCCGCCCGCCCATCAGCCGCAGCGCGTTCGGCGCGCCGGAGGCGTCCGTCAGGGGGATGAGGGACTGATAGACCTTGGGCGTCGCGCCCCAGACGAGCAGCGCCGTGTTCTGGAGCAGATAGCTCACGCCGATCGCCGTGATGAGCACGGCGAGGGAGGTCGCCTGACGCAGGGGGCGGTACGCCAGCCCCTCGACGATGATACCCAATACCGTGCACACCGCCATGGCGAGCAGCAGCGCGACCCAGCCGTTGAGCCCGAGGTACATCATGCCGCAGAAGGAGATGTAGCCGCCGACCATGATCACGTCGCCGTGCGCGAAGTTCAGCATCTTGGCGATGCCGTAGACCATGGTATAGCCCAACGCGATGATCGCGTACACGCTGCCGAGGCTGATGCCGCTGATCAGGTAGGAGAGAAATTCCATATTCCCGCCTCACTTTCGTTTTACACAACACAGCGGGCGGGAGAGACGCCGCACGACCGGCGTCTCTCCCCCCGAAAACCGCGCTTTGTGGAAGCTGTTTTTATCCAGTTGGTTTGCGATCAGGCGGAAACGTACACGCCGTCCTTGATGACCACGGCGGTGGGCATCTTGGAGACCTCGCCGTTGGCGCTCCAGGTCATGTTCTCGCCGGTCAGGCCGTTGTAGGTGGTCTTCTGGATCTCGGCGATGAGCTTCTCGCAGATCTCGGCGGAGCTCATGTCGGGCGTGCAGCCGGAGGCGGTGAGCGCGTTGTAGAGGACGTAGACCACGTCGTAGCCGTCGGCCGCGAACTGGTTCGGGGTCTCGCCGTAGCGCTTCTGATACTCGGCGACGAACGCCTTGGTCATGTCGTTGTCAGCGTCCGCGGCGAACGGGGTCAGGAGCATGACGCCCTCGGCCAGAGAGGTGTCGAAGCCCTCCATGGTCAGGATGCCGTCCATGCCGTCCACGCCGAAGAAGATGGGCGCGTAGTTCATGCTCTTCGCCTGCTGGAGAATGACGGAGGCGGGCTGATAGTAGATGGGGAGATAGAGCAGGTCGGCGCCCTCGGACTGCGCCTTGCCGAGCTGGACGGAGAAGTCGGTCTGCGTGTCCTTGGTGAAGGTGCCCTCGTAGACGACCTGCAGGCCCTTCGCGGCGGCTTCCTTGACGAAGGTGTCGCGGATGCCCTGGGAATAGGCGTCGTCATTGCGGTAGATGACCGCGATCTTGTGGCCGGCCATGTTGGCGGCGATATAGTCCGCGGAGCCGGTGCCCTGGTTGGGGTCGGTGAAGCAGAGCTGGAACATGTTGTCCTTGTTCGCTGTCACGTCCGTGGAGGAGGCGGAGGGCGTCAGGCAGAAGGTGCGGTCGTTGTACGCGACGGCGGAGGCCGCGATCGCGGAGCCGGTGGTGACCGGGCCGACCATGACCTGCATGCCCCAGTCCATCAGGGTGTTGTAGGCGTTGACGGCCTTCTCGCCGTCGGCCTCGTCGTCCTGCGGGTTGAACTCGATCTGGATGCCGCCCTTGGCGTTGATCTCGTCAACGGCGATCTGGGCGGCGTTCATCACGGCCTTGCCGTAGATGGCGGCGTCGCCGGTCAGCGGGCCGGAGGCGCCGAACTTGAACGCGCCGGAGGCGGAGGCGGAGGCGGTGGAGGTGCCGGAGCCGGTGGAGGTGCTGGCAGAGCCGGAGTCGGGCTGCTGCGTCGTTGTGGCGGGCTGGGTGCCGCCGCCGCACGCCGCCAGGGCGAGAACCATGACGAGCGCCAGCATGAGAGACAATGCTTTCTTCATTTTCATCTTTCTCCTTCAATAAATTTGGGTTGACTGCTTCTTTATCAAACACCGCGTCCTTCGCGGCGCATGAACGGAATTTCCTCCCGCGCGGGAGCGGGGCCGGGGATGAAAAAACTCCGCCTCCCCTTTGAGACGGAGCCGATCGCCCTTCTTAATGCGGCGACTGCGTTCATCCGCGATCAAAAAGGAGCCCTGACCCCGCCTTCTACCCCTACGCCGGCAATAATCGAGCGGACCTCCGCGAGACCCGCGGAAGCAATGCCGAATCTGTCGATCTTGCGCAGCGTCGTCATGGTCGAAGGCTCCTTTCCCGAAAGTTGTGCTTATTTTGACATGCTCACACTTTAAAGTCAATAGACGCCTGAAACAAATGATTTCCCACATATTTGCGGCGGAATGGTCATTTCGCACAAAACATTACAATTCCATGAGAAAGTGTAATATAATAACGGCGCGCTCTCATGGAAAAAGCGGCGTTTAAGGCTTGTTGAGCGGCTGCTGCCTGTGATATAATACCCAACTAAGCATCCATTCATTCGAGGGGAGGGGACGCGGTGCGCATCGGAAGCGTGGAGATCGACTCGAAGCTGTACCTCGCGCCGATGGCGGGCGTGACCGACGCGGCGTTCCGGCAGATCTGCCGCGAGCACGGCGCGGGCCTCTCCTGCACGGAGCTGGTGAGCGCGAAGGCGCTGTGCTACGACGACGAGAAGAGCAAGCGACTGCTGTTCCTCGCGCCGAACGAGAAGCCCGGCGCGGTGCAGATCTTCGGCAATGATCCCGGGGAGATGGCGCGCGCGGCGAAGGTCGCGGTCGCGGTCTCGGGCGCGGACCTCCTCGACATCAACATGGGCTGCCCCGTGCACAAGGTCGCCGCCCACGGCAGCGGCGCGGCGCTGATGAAGGACCCGGACCGGGCGGTCGCGATCGCGGAGGCGGTGGTGGACGCGGTGGACGTGCCGGTGACGGCGAAGCTGCGCCGCGGCTGGGACAAGGGCAGCATCAACGCCGTGGAGCTTGCCGTGCGGCTGGAAAAGGCGGGCGTCGCCGCGGTTACGGTCCACGGGCGCACGCGCGCGCAGATGTACGGCGGGCAGGCGGACTGGACGACCATCCGGCAGGTCAGGGAGGCGGTGTCGATCCCCGTGATCGCGAACGGGGACGTCTTTTCGGCGGAGGACGCGGCGCGCATCCTGCACTTTACCGGCGCGGACATGGCGATGATCGGGCGCGGCGCCTTCGGGAACCCGTGGATCTTCACGCAGGCGAAGGCGCTGCTCGCGGGTGAGCCGGTCCCGCCCCTGCCGCCGGTGGCGGACCGCTTCGACGTCGCGGTGCGCCAGATCGAGCTCAGCGCCGGCTATCGCAGCGAGCGGACGGCGGTGCTCGAGGCGCGGCGGCACTGCTGCTGGTATCTCAAGGGCGTTCCCTACGCGAATTATTATAAGGAGCAGATCGTCAGAATGGAGACGCTGGACGATCTCCGCCGCGTGGCGGAGGGCGTGCGGCGCGACCTGCGCGACTGAGGGACGAGATGGAAGAGAAAGATTTGATCCTGCGCTGTCAGGCGGGGGACGAGGCGGCGTTCGAGGCGCTCATCCGCCTCCACGAGAAGAAGGTTTACACGCTCTGCCGCCGCATGTGCCGCGACGAGGACGACGCGCTGGAGGCGGCGCAGGACG
>CAMVAV010000098.1 GCA_947165595.1 uncultured Clostridia bacterium
CGGGCATCGTCACCGCCGCGACCTTTGAGTTCCTCACCTGCTGGAACGAGTTCGTCTTCGCCAACCTGATCGTGTCCTCCGAAAAGCTGCGCACGATCCAGGTGGGCATCCGCTACTTCACCAACCAGTTCTCCACGGACTACGTCTCCATGTACGCCGCCATCGTGATCTCCATCGTGCCCTCCATCCTGGGCTACGTCGCGTTTCAGGAGCAGATCATCAGCGGCATGACCAGCGGCGCCGTCAAGGGCTGACGCGGCGCGCAAAACCGAAAAACAGCCCCGGAAATCCGGAAAAACGGGAGTACCCGCCGTCAGGCGGGTGCTCCTTTGTGTTTCCGGCGCTATCGACGGAGGCGATTCCCGGTTGATTTCCGCCGGCAAAAAGAGTATACTGTCTGGACACAACGGGCACGCAATTACGGATAAAGAGCGGGACCGAAACACAATGAGAATCACAAATGCGAAAATCTTTACCGGCGGCATGTTTCTGAACGGCGGCGTCGAGTACGGCGATACGATCCGCGACGTCGGGGCGGAGCTGCGGGGCGGGCTGGACGCCGAGGGCTGTCTGCTGATCCCCGGACTGGTCGACATCCACACGCACGCCGCCGCCGGCGCCGACGCGAGCGACGAGGACCTGGACGGGCTGTTCCGCCTCGCGCGCTGGTACGCCGCGCACGGCGTGACGAGCTGGTGCCCCACGACGATGACGCTGTCCGAAACGGAGCTGACGCGCGCCATGCGGGTGCTGGGCAGCTATGCGCGCCCGGCGGACGGCGCGCGCTTGCTCGGCGTGAACCTGGAGGGGCCGTTCGTCAGCCGTGAAAAGTGCGGCGCGCAGAACACGGCGTATCTCCACGCGCCGGACGCCGCGCTGTTCGACCGGCTCAACGCGGCGTCGGGCGGGCTGGTGCGGCTGGTCACGGTCGCGCCGGAGCTGCCGGGGGCGACGGAGTTCATCCGGCACGCGAGCGGCGTCTGCACGGTTGCCCTCGGACACACCGCCGCCGACTATGAGACGGCGGAGCGGGCGTTTGCCGCCGGCGCGCGGCATGTGACGCATCTGTTCAACGCCATGCCGCCGCTGCGCCACCGCGAGCCGGGGCTGATCGCCGCCGCGCTGGACGCGGGGGCGACGGCGGAGCTGATCGCGGACGGGCTGCACGTCCACCCGGCGGTCGTGCGCCTCGCCGTCCGGCTGTTCGGGGACGATCTGGCGATCATCTCCGACTCGATCCGCTGCGCGGGGATGCCGAACGGCACCTATATGCTCGGCGGGCAGCTCGTCATGCTGCGCGACGGACGCGCGACGCTTCGGGACACGGACACGCTCGCGGGCGGCGTGATCGACCTGATGGAGGCGCTGCACCGCGCAATCTCCTTCGGCATCCCGCCGGAGCGGGCGATCACCGCCGTGACCGCCACGCCCGCGCGCATCGCGGGACGCGCCGACGTGGGCGCGATCGAACCGGGCCGGTACGCGGACTTCGTGCTGCTGGACGCGGAGCTGAAGCTGCGCGCGGTGTTCGTAAACGGCAGGCAGATCGCCGGCGCGGCGCTGCACAGAAGATAGGAGGCGGACATGGAGATCATCCGGGCAAGGGATTACGACCACATGAGCCGTCAGGCGGCGAACATTCTCTCCGCGCAGGTCATCCTGCACCCGGAGAGCGTGCTGGGCCTCGCCACCGGCTCCAGCCCGATCGGCGCCTACCGGCAGCTGATCGAGTGGTATGACAAGGGCGACGTGGACTTCCGCCGCGTGCACACGGTCAACCTGGACGAGTACGTCGGGCTCGGGCCGGAGCATCCGCAGAGCTACGCGCGCTTCATGCGCGAGAATTTCTTCGACCGCGTCAACATCCCGCGCGAGAACACGCACATTCCGGACGGGACGAACCCGGACACGGAGTACGAGTGCGCGCGCTACGACGCGCTGATCCGCGGGCTCGGCGGCGTGGACCTCCAGCTTCTCGGGCTGGGCCCGAACGGGCACATCGGCTTCAACGAGCCGGCGGACTGCTTCACCAAGGGGACGCACCGGGTCGAGCTGACCGAGGCGACCATCCGCGCGAACCGCCGCTTTTTCGACGACGAGGCGGACGTGCCGCGCTTTGCCTACACCATGGGCATCCTCGACATCATGCAGGCGCAGCGCGTGGTGATGGTCGTCAGCGGCGCGGGCAAGGCGAAGATCGTGCACGAGGCGTTCTTCGGCCCCGTGACGCCGCGCGTGCCGGCGTCGATCCTCCAGCTGCACCGGAACTTCACGCTGGTGGCGGACGAGGAAGCGCTGTCCGCGTGCTGAAAACTATTATAAACAGCCAAAGAGGCGGGCGGCGTCAGCCGTCTGCCTCTTTGTTGAACTGCTCCTGCTGCTTGTACTCGCGGTAGCGCTCGTCCGCCTCGCGGCTCGCCGCGGAGAAGAGCGTCTTCGCGTTCTCGGGGAAGGTGAGCCGCAGCGCCGCGTAGCGCGTCTCGCCGTCCAGGAAATCCTCGTACGCCATGCTCGGCGCCCTGGAGTCGACGGTCATCGGCCGCGCCTTCTCCGGGTCGTAGCGGTACAGCAGCCAGTAGCCCGCGTCCACCGCGCGCTTCATCTCCTGCTGCACGCTCGCCATGCCCGCCTTGATGCCGTGGGCGGAGCAGGGCGTGTAGGCGACGATGACGCTGGGACCCTTGTGCGCCTCCGCCTCGCGGATCGCCCGAAGGAGCTGGTTGGGATCGGCGCCCATCGCCACCTGCGCGACGTAGACGTTGCCGTAGGTGCGGAAGATCGCGCCGAGGTCCTTCTTCCGGCTCTTCTTTCCCGCGGAGGCGAACTGCGCCACCGCGCCGAGCGGGGTCGCCTTCGAGCTCTGCCCGCCGGTGTTGGAGTAGACCTCCGTGTCGATGACGAAGACGTTGATGTCCTCGCCGCTGGCGATCACGTGATCGAGGCCGCCGAAGCCGATGTCGTACGCCCAGCCGTCGCCGCCGAACATCCAGAACGTCTTTTTGGCGAGCTGGTCGCGCCGCTCGAGAATTTCGCCCGCAAGGCCGCTGTCCGAGCGCTCCAGCTCCGCGATCAGCGCGTCGCTGGCGGGGCGGGAGGCGTCGAAGTCGTCATAGGCGTCCAGCCACGCGCGCGCGGCGGCGCTGCCGGTCTCCGCCAGATAGCCCTCGACCTTCGCGCGCACATACTCGCGCTGCTGGCGCACGGAGAGGAACATCCCCAGCGTCAGCTCGGCGTTGTTCTCGAAGAGGCTGTTCGTCCACGCCACGCCGAAGCCGCGCTTGTCCAGCGTGTAGGGGATGCCGGGCATCGGCGCGCCCCACGCCTGCGAGCAGCCGGTGCCGTTCGCCCAGTAGACGCGCTCGCCGAAGAGCTGCGTGAGCAGCTTGGCGTAGGGCGTCTCGCCGCAGCCGGCGCAGGCGGCGGAGAATTCCACCAGCGGGCGGCGGAACTGGCTGCCCTTGACGCTGTACGGCTCGAACACGTCCCCCTTGTCGGAGAGGCGCAGGCCGTAGTCCCAGCACGCGCGCTGTTCGTCGGTAAAGACGGCGGGCACCATCGTCAGCGCCTTCTCCTTCGCGGGGCAGACCGACGCGCAGGAGCCGCAGCCCGTGCAGTCGAGCGCGGAGACCTGCATCGTAAAGTGATATCCCTTGGCGTTCCCGTTCGCGGGGACGGTCTCAAAGCCCGCGGGGGCGGCGTCGCGCTCCGCGTCCGTCAGCAGGTACGGGCGAATGACCGCATGGGGGCAGACCAGCGCGCAGCGGTTGCACTGGATGCACTTCTCCGCGTCCCAGCGCGGGATGTGCGTGGCGATGCCGCGCTTTTCCCACGCCGTGAGCCCCATGTCGATGTGCCCGTCCCGATAGTCGCGGAAGGTGCTCACCGGCAGGTCGTCGCCCTTCTGGCGGTTGATGGGATAGAGGATGTTCTTCACCACGTCCGGCAGCTCCGCCTCCGCCTCCGGCGCGTCCGCGGCGGTCTTCCAGCGCTCGGGGATCTCCACGCGCACCGGCGCGTCCGCGCCCGCGTCGATGGCGGCAATATTGCGCGAGACCACCTCGTCGCCCTTGGCAAAGTACGCCTTGCGGGCGGCCTTTTTCATCTCGTCCAGCGCCTCGCCCTTGGGGATGATCTCCAAAAGCGAGAAGAACGCCGACTGCAGGACCGTGTTCGTGTGGCTGCCGAGTCCCAGCTCCTCCGCGAGACGGATGGCGTCGATGATGTAGAGGCTCGCGTGCTTCTCCGCCAGCGTGCGCTTCACCTTCGCGCTGAGGTGCTCCTCCAGCTCCTCCGGCGTCCAGGGGCAGTTGAGCAGCAGCGTGCCGCCGTCCTTCAGCTCCTCCGCCACGTCGTACTGATTGATGAAGGTGGGGTTGTGGCAGGCGACGAAGTCCGCCCGCTTGACGTAGTAGCTGCTCTCGATGGGATGGGAGGAAAAGCGCAGATGCGACTTCGTCACGCCGAAGGACTTCTTCGAGTCGTACTCGAAATACGCCTGCGCGTACTTCTCCGTGGTTTCGTTGATGATGCGCACCGTGTGGTGGTTCGCGCCCACCGTCCCGTCGCCGCCGAGTCCCCAGAACTTGCAGGAGACCGTGTCGGGGTCGGGATGCGCGAAGGGTCTGACGGGCAGGGAGAGATGCGTCACGTCGTCCTCAATGCCGATGGTGAAGCCGTTTACCGGCTTTTCGGCGGCGAGGTTGTCGAACACGGCGACGAGCTGCGCCGGATCGGTGTCCTTGGAGGACAGGCCGTAGCGCCCGCCGACGACGCGGATGTCCCGCCCCGCGCGCGCGAGCGCGGTGCACACGTCCTCGCACAGCGGCTCGCCCAGCGCGCCCATGTCCTTGCAGCGGTCCAGCACCGCGGCGCGCCGCACGCTCGCGGGCAGCGCGCGCAGGAAATGGTCGATGGAGAACGGACGGTAGAGATGCACCTGCAAATAGCCCACGGCGCGCCCCTCGCGCCGCAGCGCGTCGACCGCCTCATGCGCCGCGCCGGACACGCTGCCCATGGCGATGACAACGTCGGTCGCCTCCGGGTCGCCGTAGTAGTTGAAGAGATGATACTCGCGCCCTGTCAAGGCGCTTACCTTGTCAAAGTAGCGCTCCACGATATCGGGCAGGGCGGCGTAGTCGGGGTTGTTCGCCTCGCGCACCTGGAAGTACACGTCGCCGTTCTGCACGGTGTTGCGCAGCGTCGGATGCTCGGGGTTGAGGGCGCGGTCCTTGAAGCGGCGCAGCGCCGCGCGGTCCAGCAGCGCGAGCATGGCGTCGCGGTCCGGCAGCTCGAGCTTGTTGATCTCGTGGGAGGTGCGGAACCCGTCGAAGAAGTGCAGGAAGGGGATGCTGCTCTCGATCGCCGCGAGGTGGGCGACGGAGGCGAGGTCCGCTACCTCCTGCACGCTGCCGGTGGAAAGCAGGGCAAAGCCGGTCTCGCGGCAGGCCATGACGTCGCTGTGGTCGCCGAAGATGCTCATGGCGTGGGTGCCGACCGTGCGGGACGCCACGTGCAGCACGGCGGGCAGGCGCTCGCCCGCGATGCGGTAGAGCACCGGGATCATCAGCATCAGCCCCTGCGACGAGGTGAAGCTGGTGGAAAGCGCGCCCGCCTGCAGCGCGCCGTGCACCGCGCCGATCGCGCCCGCCTCGCTCTGCATCTCCGTCAGCGTCACGGTCTGCCCGAAGAGGTTTTCGCGCCCCTTCGCGCTCCACGCGTCGGTCATCCCCGCCATCGGGCTCGACGGCGTGATGGGGTAGATCGCGGCGATCTCCGTGAAGGGATACGCCATGGTCGCGGCGGCCTCGTTGCCGTCCATCGTGACAAAATTCTTGTGCAGCTCCATCTTTCTCTCCTGCTTTCTGATTCCGAATGGGACGATGTATGACAAATATTACTGTTTGTTGACAAATTCAGCCCTTTTTCAGCCCGAGGCGCGCCGCGGCCTCCTCGCGCATCTTGTACTTGAGCACCTTGCCGGCGGCGTTCATCGGGAAGGAATCGACGAACTCGATGTACTTGGGCACCTTGTGCCGCGCCAGCCGCTCGACGCAGTATTCGCGCAGCTCCTCCACGGTGACGCTGCTGCCCTCGCGGGGGATGACGCACGCCATCGCCTCCTCGCCGTACTTCTCGTCCGGCACGCCGATGACCTGCACGTCTTTGACCGCCTCGTGGGTGTAGAGAAATTCCTCCAGCTCCTTGGGGTAGAGGTTCTCGCCGCCGCGGATGATCATGTCCTTCAGCCGCCCCGTGATGCGGTAGCAGCCGTTTTCGTCGCGGCAGGCGAGGTCGCCGGAGTGGAGCCAGCCGTCCGCGTCGACGGTCTCGCCCGTGGCGTCCGGCATCTTGTAGTAGCCCTTCATCTGGTTGTAGCCCTTGGAGCAGAACTCGCCGTTCTGCCCGTCGGGGACCTCCGCGCCCGTCTCGGGGTCGACGACCTTGCAGCGGACGTGGGGGAAGGCGTAGCCGACGGTCTCCGTGCGCAGCTCCAGCGGGTCCGTCCACGCGGACATCGTGTTGCCGGGGGCGCACTCGGTCTGCCCGTAGACGGAGACGATGCCGGTCATGTTCATCTCATCCGGCTGCGCCGCGCGCCGCATCAGCTCCGGCGGGCAGCCGGAGCCCGCCATGATGCCCGTGCGCATGTGGGAGAAGTCCGTCTTGCGGTAGTCGGGGTGGTTGAACATGGCGATGAACATCGTCGGCACGCCGTTGAAGCAGGTGATCTTCTCCTGCTGGATGCAGGCGAGGGAGGATTTCGCCGAGAAATAGGGCATGGGACACATCGTCGCGCCGTGGGTCATGCTCGCGGTCATGCTCAGCGTCATGCCGAAGCAGTGGAACATCGGCACCTGGATCATCATGCGGTCCGCGGTGGACAGGCCCATGCGGTCGCCGATGCACTTGCCGTTGTTGACGACGTTGTAATGGGTCAGCATGACGCCCTTGGGGAAGCCCGTCGTGCCGGAGGTGTACTGCATGTTGCACACGTCGTCCGGGCGCACGCGGGCGGCGGCGCGCTCCAGCGTCTCGGGCGGGACCATGTCCGCGCGCGCCATCGCCTCGTCGAAGGTCAGGCAGCCCGCCTGCCGGAAGCCGACGGTGACGACATTGCGCAAAAACGGCAGCCGCTTGCAGTGAAGCGCCTCGCCGGGACGCGCCTTCGCGAGCTCGGGGCACAGCTCGTTGATGATGCCCCGGTAGTCGGAATCCAGCGCGCCTTCGATCATCACGAGCGTGTGGGTGTCGCTCTGGCGCAGCAGGTACTCCGCCTCGTGGATCTTATAGGCGGTGTTCATCGTCACCAGCACCGCGCCGAGCTTGGCGGCGGCCCAGAAGCTGATGTACCACGCGGGCACGTTCGTCGCCCAGACCGCGACCTTGCTCCCGGCGCGCACGCCCAGCGACAGCAGCGCGCGCGCGAAGCGGTCCACGTCGTCGCGGAACTCCGCGTAGGTGCGCGTGTAATCGAGCGTCGTGTACTTGAAGCAGTACTGGTCGGGAAACTCCTCCGCGACGCGGTCGAGCACCTGCGAAAAGGTCAGCGGGATCAGCTCGTCCTTCTTCCAGATGTACTGGCCCGTGCCGTCGTGGTTGAAGTAGAGGCTCTTTTTCTTGCCGCGCGTGCTGCCGAAGCGCGACATATAGTTGACGAAGTGGGGAAAGATAACCTCGGCGTCGGGCAGGTCCGGCATCCACTCCGGCTTCCACTCCAGCGAGACGAAGCCGTCGTAGTCGATGGAGCCCAGCGCGCGCACCAGCTCCGCGATGGGGAGCGTCCCCTCGCCGACGAGGTTGTAGTGTCCTGCGTCGTCGCTGTCGCGCAGATGGACGTGGCGGACGTAGGCGCCGAGGTTTTTGATCGTCGTGTCCGGGCTCTCGCCGCGGTCGCGGCAGGGGTGGTGCATGTGCCAGAGCGCGCCGAGGCTGTCGCTGGCGTAGCCGTCCAGCAGCGCGCGCAGGCGCGCCGTGTCGGCGTAGATGCCGCTGGTCTTGAGCAGCAGCGTCACGCCGTGCTCCTCCGCCAGGGGCAGCAGCGCGTCCAGGCGCGCGCGGACAAGCGCCTCGTCGTCCCGGTGCGCGAGGGCGGAGACATAGGGCGCGCGCGCCTCCGCCGCGACGGCGAGCAGCTCGCGCAGCGCGGGGAGCGGGTCCTCCGCCTCCGAGAGGTCGCAGGACGTGTCGAGGCAGGCGAGCGTGAGCTGCCTGTCGCGCAGCGCGCGCACCGTGGCGGCGACGTTGTACTTGTGGAACGGCCCGCCGCGCCCGGTCAGGGCGGGCTGCGCGTGGAGGTTGTAGAGCTCGACGCCGGAGAAGTCCATCTCGCGCGCCAGCTCCAGCGTCTCGTCCCAGCCGAGGTCCCAGCCGCGGGTGGAAAAGGAGAGGTTCATCACGATCCTCCTTCATTTATAGAATCCGTGCCCGATCGCGCGGTCAGTTCGTTTCTTCCTCGTAGACGATCTTGTTGAGCGCGTTGACGTAGGCGTGGATGCTGGCGCCGACGATGTCGGTGGAGATGCCGCGCCCCGGATACAGCTTGCCGTTCGAGCGCAGGCGCACGACGGTCTCGCCCATCGCCTCGTGTCCCTCGGTGACGGTGCGGATCTGGAAGTCGTCCATCTCGCAGTGGCG
>CAMVAV010000099.1 GCA_947165595.1 uncultured Clostridia bacterium
GCTGTGCGTTGCCGCAAGCGCGCCTGCGGCGGGATATAGCGGCGGATGCGAGCGGCTTATGGCACATGCTTTCTCAAAGGGTCATTCGGCTTCCCCGTCGCTCTCGTCCGTTTCGATATACCGTTCCTCCGCCTCCTGTTCGGCGCGGATCAGAATCTCCCTCGCCGTACCGAAGTTTTGCGCGTCCAAAGCGGCGATCGCCTTTTCCGCGCCGTCGAGCATGATGTGATAAAGCTTTGAGTAGTCGACCATTTTTTGCCCTCCGTTCGTAATAACCAACGATTGTTGGTATAATAAGAAATCATATCATGCATACTCGCCTTGTCAAGAACGATTGTAGGTGAGAAGCATAAAAGAGATTTTGTCAAGGCGTCTGCGGCAATGCAGAAAAGCGGCGGGTTTGACACAATGGGAAATAGCCGTTTACTGCAACATTACAGAAAAGGCCTACCAAAATTATGAATTGATGACACGAGAGCCCAAGCTGGAAATATTGATACGGATTGCCGATCGGTATCAGGTATCTTTGGATTATCTGGTCGGGCGCACCGACGATCCGAAGCCATATTTGAAAAAGGATCAGCCGGACGGCTGACCCTTTGATGATAACGGGCGACGGAGGACGCGCAGAGTCGCGCCGCTTACCCTTTTATCCCGCCGCAGGCGCAGCCGCGGCAGCGCACAACGCCGCGTACGCAAAAACGCAACGGCAGCGGAAGAAGAGAATATCCGTATCGACAAGATGCGCCGGACGGTTCGCACGGCACCTCGTGCAGCCATCCGGCGCTTTTCCTTCTACGGAAGTCTGAAACCATTTCTTCCTTTTGGCAGGACAAAAGGAAGAAACGGTGTCAGAAAACGTTTCCCCATTGATGCGTTTGCAAGCTTTTCAAAAAAAGAAATGGGGTCGCGTTCGTACTTGATCGAGGAACGCCGCCGCATCGGTTCTCCGGCAGCGGCCAATTCACATCTCTTCGTTGATGAACCGCACGATCATCTCGTTGGTGAGGCTGACGCCGCGGTCCTCATAGACGCGCTTGAGCTCGTCGCGCGAGACCCACGCGCCCTCCGCGAGCTCCATGCGGTCGAGATGGATCTCGTCCGCGCCGTCCACCTCGCACCAGTAGCCCAGCAGCAGCCCGCCGGCGCTGATGCCCCAGGGCTGCGACTTGTAGTAGCGGATGTTTTTGACCTTCAGCCCGACCTCCTCCATGACCTCGCGCGCGACGGTCTGCTCCGCGGTCTCGCCGATCTCGGTGAAGCCCGCCACCAGCGCGAAGCGGGACGCGCCGGGGCGGTTTGCATACTTCGTCAGCAGCAGCCGGTCGCCGTGCGTCACCGCCACGATGACCGAGGGCATGATCTTCGGGAACGCCATGTGTCCGCATTCGGGGCACTTCATCATGCGCTCCGCCGCGTCGTGCACCGCCCGCGCGCCGCATTTGCCGCAAAAGCGCGCCTCGGCGTACCAGCTCGCGAGGTGGTACGCGGTCACGGCGGCGAAGGCGTACTCCTGCGGCCGCGCCGTGCGAAAGAGGGCGATATCCTCGTAGGAACAGCCCTCGGCGGCAAGCTCGCCGTCCCCGGAGCGGAGGAAAAACGCCGTGTCGTCCAGCCGGAAGAGGTAGGTGTCCTCCCCCTCGCCCAGCTCCGCCGCGGTGGGGAAGGCCAGCTCGCCGGAGCGCACGCGGCAGAGCAGGCGCTTGCCGAGGAAGTGCAGCACGACGCTCTCCGGCGACGGGCGCGCGGCAGGGTCGTAATGATTGTCGAAACGGTGCGGCGCGATGTCCTGGATCATCATAAAAGGGGCCTCCTGTCTGTTTTTCCTCATTTTATCAGGGAAAACGCGCGGTTTCAAGCTTGACAAACGCGCGGCAATCTAATAATATATGTGGTTGTTATGCAAATTTGTCGGAAACGACAGCACGGGAGAGAACGCAATGGAATACAAACAGACGCTCAATATGCCGAAATCCGGCTTTCCGATGCGCGCGGGACTTCCGCAGCGCGAGCCGGAAATGCTCAAAAAGTGGGAGGAGCTCGACCTCTATCACGAGCTGCTCAAAAGGAACGAGGGCAAGCCCCGCTTCTCGCTGCACGACGGCCCCCCGTTCTCCAACGGCGAGCTGCACATGGGCCACGCGCTCAACAAGGCGCTCAAGGACTTCATCGTGCGCTCCTACGCCATGCGCGGATACTATACGCCCTACATCCCCGGCTGGGACAACCACGGTATGCCCATCGAGAGCGCCATCATCAAGAAGAACAAATTGAACCGCAAGGCGATGAGCGTGCCCGAGTTCCGCTCCGCCTGCCACGAGTTCGCCGACCACTACATCGACGTGCAGCGCGAGGGCTTCAAGCGCATGGGCGTCGTGGGCGACTGGGAGCATCCCTACAAGACCATGGACCCTGGCTTCGAGGCGGAGGAGGTCAAGGTCTTCGGCGCGATGTTCCGCAAGAAGTATATCTACAAGGGCTTCAAGCCCGTGTACTGGTGCCCCAGGGACGAGACGGCGCTCGCTGAGGCGGAGATCGAGTATCAGGAGGACCCCGTCACCACCGTGTACGTCAAGTTCCCGATGTTCGACGATTCCGGCAAGCTCGGCCATCTGGACAAGGACAAGCTCAGCGTCCTGATCTGGACGACGACGATCTGGACGCTGCCCGGCAACCTCGCCATCGCCCTGCACCCGGACGAGAGCTACGCGGTCGTGAGGAACAACGCGAACGGCGAGCTGTACGTCCTCGCCGAGGCGCTGACGGACAAGGTCATGCGCGTCGGCGGCGTCGCGGACTATGAGACCGTGGAGACGCACCCCGGCCGCTTCTTCGAGAACATGCTGGCGAAGCATCCCTTCCTGGACAAGACCTCCCGCATGGTGCTGGCGGACTACGTCACGATGGACAGCGGCACGGGCTGCGTCCACACCGCCCCCGGCTTCGGCGCGGACGACTATGAGACCTGCAAGCGCTACGGCATGGACATGGTCGTGCCCGTGGACGACCGCGGCCGCCACACCGACTATGCCGGAAAGTACGCCGGCATGACCACCGACGAGTCGAACCCCGTCATCCTCGCGGACATGAAGGAAAGCGGCGCGCTTTTCGCGTCCGAGGACATCACCCACTCCTATCCGCACTGCTGGCGCTGCAAGGGGCCCATCATCTTCCGCGCGACCCCGCAGTGGTTCTGCTCGGTGGAGGCGTTCAAGGACGACGCCTGCGCCGCGGCGGACGACGTGCGCTGGGTGCCCGACTGGGGCATTGACCGCATGAAGTCCATGATCCGCGAGCGCAGCGACTGGTGCATCTCCCGCCAGCGCAGGTGGGGCCTGCCGATCCCGGTGGTCTACTGCCCCGACTGCGGCAAGCCCATCTGCACGGAGGAGAGTATTGAAGCGATCTCGGCGCTGTTTGCGAAGGAAGGCTCGAACGCGTGGTTCGAGAAGGAGCCCGCCGACTTCCTGCCCGCCGGCTTCGCCTGCCCCGAGTGCGGGGGCAAGGGCCCGTTCACGAAGGAGGAGGACACGCTCGACGGCTGGTTCGACTCCGGCTCCACGCACTTCGCCTCCATGCAGAAGGATCAGGGCTTCTGGCCCGCCGACATGTATATCGAGGGGCTCGACCAGTACCGCGGCTGGTTCCAGTCCTCCATGCTCACCGCCGTGGGCGCGCTGGGCAAGGGCGCGCCGTTCCGCCAGTGCGTCACGCACGGCTGGACCGTGGACGAGCAGGGCAGGGCGATGCACAAGTCGCTGGGCAACGGCGTCGATCCGCAGGACATCTTCAAGCGCTACGGCGCCGACATGCTCCGGCTGTGGGCGGCGAGCGCCGACTATCACGCCGACGTGCGCTGCGGTGAGAATATCTTCAAGCAGCTCTCGCAGAACTATCTCAAGTTCCGCAACACCTGCAAGTTCATGCTCGACAACCTCGTGGACTTCGACCCGGAGACGCAGCTCGTCCGCCCCGATGAGCTGCGCGGGCTCGACCGCTGGCTCCTCACAAAGCTCAACGCCCTGACGGAGAAGGTCCTGCGGGCGTACGACGACTACGAGTTCCACATCATCACCCACGCGGTCAACGACTTCTGCGTCGGCGTGCTCTCGACGTTCTATCTCGACGTGGCGAAGGACCGCCTCTACTGCGACGGAGCGGACAGCGTCTCCCGCCGCGGCGTGCAGACGGCGCTCTATCTGACGCTGGACACGCTGACGAAGCTGTTCGCGCCGATCCTCTGCTTCACCTGCGACGAGGTCTGGCTGGCGATGCCGCACCGCAAGGGCGACGACGCGCGCAACGTGCTGCTCAACGAGATGAACAAGCCCTTCGCGGACTACGCCCTCGGCGAAGACGAAATGGCGCGCTACGATCTCGTGGAGGAGCTGCGCGACCAGGTCAACGGCGAGCTGGAGCTGGCGCGCGCCGACAAGCAGATCGGAAAGAGCCTCGAGGCGGCGGTCACGCTGTACTTCGACCGTCCCGACGCCCTGCCCGACGCGGAGCTGAGAGACCTGTTCATCGTCTCGCAGCTCAGGGTGGAGCCCGTCATCGGCGCGCTGTCCGTCTCGGTCAAGCCCGCCCCCGGCGAAAAGTGCCCGCGCTGCTGGAAGCACACGGAGACCCCGAACGCGGACGGCCTCTGCCCGCGCTGCGCGGAGGTCGTCGGCAGGCTGCCGCAGCTGGCGTAACTGCAAAAAATAAAACCGGGGTAGCTGCCAACCCCCGTCATCAAAACAGAAAGGAAACCCATACCATGGAAACCACAGGCAAGCTCAACACCAGAACCCTCGCCCGCGCGGGCGTCATCGCGGCGCTCTACGTCGCGCTCACCTATCTCGCGGGCATCATGAACCTCGCGTACGGCCCGGTCCAGTTCCGCTTTTCCGAGGCGCTGACCGTGCTGCCGTTCCTGTTCCCCGAGGCGATCCCCGGACTGTTTGTCGGCTGCATCGTCTCCAACCTTATCAGCCCCTACGGGACGCTCGACCTGATCGTCGGCTCGGCGGCGACGCTGCTCGCCGCGGTCTGGACCGCGAAATGCGGCAAACGCTGGTTTGCCCCCATGCCGCCGGTCATCGCCAACGCGGTGCTCGTCGGCGCGATGATCGCGTGGTGCGAGACGGGCTTCGGCGCCGGCTTCCTGCCCGCGTTCGTCTACAACGCGCTGACCGTCGGCGCGGGCGAGCTGCTCGTCTGCTACGCGCTGGGCCTGCCGCTGCTGAAGGTGCTGGAAAGCCGCGGCGCGGCAAAGGGGAGCAACTGACCCCCGCGGGAGGGAATATGTCCGATCTGACGGCGTTTGCACAAACGAATACCGCCGCGCGCATCCGCTCCGCCGCGTCGCGGGGGGCGCTGGCGCACGCGCTGATCTTCTCCGGCGCGGGGGACCGTGCCGCCGCCGCGCGCTTTGCCGCCGCCGCGTTCGAGTGCGTCTCGGAGGGGGAGCGCCCCTGTCTCGCCTGCTCCCACTGCCGCAAGGTGCTTGCGGATATCCACCCCGACGTGATCTATGTGCGCGATCCCGAGCATAAGGAGCTCTCCGCCGAGGTGGTGCGCGCCGCGCGCTCGGACGCCTTTGTCCTCCCGAACGAGGGCGAGCGCAAGGTCTATATCTTCGAGGACTGCGCCGCGCTCAACGAGCGGGATCAGAACATCCTGCTCAAAACCGTGGAGGAGGGCCCCCCCTACTGCGCCTTCCTCTTCTGCGCGGAGAACAGCTCCGCGCTGCTGCAGACCGTCCGCTCCCGCTGCGTGGAGATCAAGCTCTCCGACGGCGGAGAGGAGGACGCCGCCGCGCGGGAGAACGCGCTGGAGCTCTGCCGCCTCACGGCGGAGGGGAACGCCGCGGCGCGCGCGTCCTTCCTCGTGCGTCTGGAGACCGCGAAAACCAAACGCGAGGAGCTGGGCGCGCTGTTTGAGGACGCGCGGCTCGTGCTCGCGGAGGCGCTGCGCACACTTTACGGCGCGAGCGCGCGGGAGGAGCCGGAGCTCGTCTCCGTCCTGGCGCGCCGCCTGGGCAAGGCAAGGCTCATGGGCATGCTCCGGCTGCTGGACGAGTACCGGCGGCACTGCGACTACAACGTCGGCGTCGGGATGACGCTCGGAGGCTTTGCCGCCGAATGGGAAGAAGTACTGAAATAAAGAGGATCATCCATGACTGAGATCATCGGCGTCCGCTTTCGGGGCGGGCCAAAGGAATACTATTTCGATCCGCACGGCGTGACGGTCGAGCCAGGCCGGTACGTCATCGTCGAGACCGCGCAGGGGCCGGAGTACGCGCGCTGCGTCACCGGCAACCGCGAGGTGGAGGACACGGAGGTCGTGCAGCCGCTTCGCCGATTGGTGCGCGTCGCGACGGAGAACGACCAGCGCACCTGGCAGCTCAATCGCAAGCGCGAGAAGGACGCCTTCGGCATCTGCCGGAAGAAGATCGCCAACCACGGGCTGGACATGAAGCTCGTGAAGGTGGAGAGCAACTTCGACGGCAGCAAGATCGTGTTCTACTTCACGAGCGACGGACGCGTCGACTTCCGCGCGCTGGTGCGCGACCTCGCCGCCGAGTTCCGCGCCCGCATCGAGCTGCGGCAGATCGGCGTGCGCGACGAGGCAAAGATGCTCGGCGGCGTCGGCATCTGCGGTCGGGCGTTCTGCTGCGCCGAGTTTCTGGACGACTTTATCCCCGTGTCGATCAAGATGGCGAAGACGCAGAACCTCAGCCTCAACCCCACGAAGATCTCCGGCACCTGCGGGCGGCTGATGTGCTGCCTCAAGTACGAGCAGGAAGCCTATGAGGACGCGGTGCGCCGCTGCCCCAGGCAGGACTCCTTTGTGCTCACGCCGGACGGGCCGGGCAACATCACCAACGTCGACCTGCTGCGCGAGCAGTCGGTCGTGCGGCTGGACGACCAGCCGGAGAGCCCCAGGCGCTATCACAACTGCGAGCTGAACGTCCTGCGCAACGGCAAGGGCTCGCGCGACGGCATCGAGATCCCGCGCGAGCGCCCCGAGCGCTACCGGACGCCCGAGGAGGAGCTGGACGCGGTCGAGCAGCGTCTGCGCGGCGAAGCGCGGGAGCTGGAGGCGATGCTGGAAATCCCCGGCGGCGAGGAGGGCGGCGAGAAGCGCCGCGGCAGCCGCCGCGGAGGACGCGGACACCGCCGCGGCGGAGACAAGCCCAATGCCGACGCGCCGCAGGCGGAGAAGCCGAGGACCGACGCGCCGCAGGCGGAGAAGCCGAAAGCCGACAGGCCGCAGGCGGAAAAGCCCAGGGGCGAAAGGCCGCCCCGGCCCCCGAGGCAGAAGCAGGACAGGCCCGACAGGGAGGACCGGCCCGAGGGCGAGGCTGCGCCGCAGGGCGAGGACGCGAAGAGCGCCGCCCGCCGCCGCAGTCATCGGCGGGGAGGACGCGGACACCGCCGCGGCGGAGGGGCGTCCGGCGGCGCCGGCGGAACGGAAGCGTGAGCGCCATGGGAAAGTTTGACGCCGTGCTGCTCGCCAGCGACTTCGACAATACGCTCGTCTACACGCAGGGCGCGCTGGACGCGGGGCTTCCGGATCTGCCGCCCATGCCCGCGCGCAACCGCGAGGCGCTGGCGTACTTCACGCAAAACGGCGGGCGCTTCTCCGTCTCCACGGGACGCGCGCTGCCCGCCTTCGCGCGCTACGCCGCGGAGCTGCCGATCAACGCGCCGTGCATTATCGCCAACGGCGCGGGGCTCTACGACTTCCGCACGGAGGAGTACGTCTTCACCGCGTTTCTCCGGGAGGAGACGCGCGCCCATGTCGCCGCGCTGCTCGAGCGCTTTCCGGCGCTGCCCTTCGAGATCTATCACACCGACCGGCGCATCCACGCGATGCACCCGAACCGCTTCATCGTCAATCACGAGCATCTGACCCGCGCCAAAACCGTGACGATCGACAGCTTTGACGAGGTGGATTTTCCGCTCGTCAAGCTGCTGTTCGAGGACGAGCGCGACAGACTGGACGAGGTCAACGACTTCATCCGCGCGCAGAGCTGGGGCGGAGAGTACGAGCTGATCTACTCCAGCGATCACCTGCTGGAGATGACCGCGCGCGGCGCGACGAAGGGCGGCATGGTGCTGCGCCTCGCGGAGCTGCTGGGCGTGGCGCGAGACGACGTCTACTGCATCGGCGACCACAGCAACGACGTCTCGATGGCGGAGGTCAGCGCGATCCGCTTCGCGCCCGCGAACGCCATCGACGAGATGAAGGCGCTGCCCGGTATGCGCATCGTCTCCCACTGCGCCGACGGCGCGATCGCCGACGTGGTGGATATCCTGGACAAACGATATTAATACTACTTTCAAATTAAAAGATTTAATTTGAAAGGCGCGTGCTGCGCAC
>CAMVAV010000100.1 GCA_947165595.1 uncultured Clostridia bacterium
TCGTGCCGTCGTCCTCGATATCGACCTTCGCGCCGGTGTCGGCGACGATCTTCTGAATGACGCTGCCGCCCTTGCCGATGACCTCGCGGATGCGGTCGGGGTCGATGTGCATGGTGATCATCTTCGGCGCGTAGGGGCTGACCTCCGGGCGCGGCTCGCTGATGACGGGCAGCATGACCTGGTCGAGGATCTGGCAGCGCGCGTCGTAGGTCATGTCGAGCGCGTTCTCGATGATCTCCATCGTCAGGCCGTCGTTCTTGAGGTCCATCTGGATGGCGGTGATACCCTTCTTCGTGCCGGCGACCTTAAAGTCCATCTCGCCGTGGAAGTCCTCCACGCCCTGAATGTCGATGAAGGTGGTGAACCCGCCCTCGTCGTCCTGAATGAGGCCGCAGGAGATGCCCGCGACGGGCGCCTTGATGGGCACGCCCGCGTCCATCAGCGCCAGCGTCGAGCCGCAGACGGAGCCCTGGGAGGTCGAGCCGTTGGAGCTGACGACCTCGCTGACGACGCGGATGGCATAGGGGAACTCCTCCTCCGACGGGATCACGGGCAGCAGCGCGCGCTCGGCGAGGGCGCCGTGGCCAATCTCACGGCGGCCGGGGCTGCGGGCGGGCTTCGCCTCTCCGACGGAGTAGCCGGGGAAGTTGTAGTGGTGGATATAGCGCTTCTCGGTCTCCTCCCAGATGGTGTCGAGCTTCTGGTTGGCGGAGAGCGTGTCGAGCGTGCAGACGGAGAGCACCTGCGTCTGCCCGCGGGTGAACAGGCCCGAGCCGTGGACGCGCGGCAGGACGCCGACCTCGGCGGAGAGCGGGCGGATCTCGTTCCTCTGCCGCCCGTCGACGCGGTGGCCCTCCAGCAGCCACGCCTTGACGATCTTCTTCTGAAGCTTGTAGGTGATCTCCTCGAGGTACTGGTCCATGTTCTCATGGTCCGCGAGATACTTCTCGTGCCAGTGCTCGATCATCTCGTTCCAGCGCGCCTCGCGCACGTTTTTGTCGTCGGTGTCCATGGCGGCCTTCGCCTCGTCCATGAAGTCGGCGCAGATCTTGTCGAAGAGCTCCTGGTCGAAGTCGGCGTGCGGATAGTCGAACTTGGGCTTGCCGATCTCCTCCACCATGCGGTTGATGAGCGCGACCTGCTTCTGGTTCTCCTCATGCGCGAGCTTGATCGCCTCAAGCATCTTGTCGTTGGGCACCTCGTTCGCGCCCGCCTCGATCATAACGACCTTTTTGCCGGTGGAGACGACCGTGACGTCCAGGTCGCTGACCTTGCGCTGCTCCGCGTTGGGGTTGAGCACCAGCTCGCCGTCGACCATGCCGACCTTGACCGCGCCGACGGGCCCGTTCCAGGGGATGTCGGAGATCGCCAGCGCCGCGGACGCGCCGATGAGCGCCGCGACCTCGGGCGAGCAGTCGTGATCGACCGCCATGACCGTCGCCATGATGCTGACGTCGTTGCGGAAGTCGTAGGGGAATAGCGGGCGGATCGGACGGTCGATGACGCGGCTCGTCAGGATGCCCTTCTCGCCGGGACGGCCCTCGCGGCGGTTGAAGCTGCCGGGGATGCGGCCCACGGCGTAGAGCTTCTCCTCAAAGTCGACGGACATGGGGAAGAAATCCACGCCGTCGCGGGGACGGGGCGCGGCGGTGACGCACACCAGCACGCGCGTGTCGCCGTAGCCGACCATGACGGCGGCGTTGGCGAGCTCCGCCAGCTTGCCGACCTCGAGGAACATCGGGCGGCCGGCGACCTCGAGCTCATACTTGCGGTAGTTGGGGAACTGTCTTTTGGTGATGATGGTTGACATGTCATTGCTCCTTTGTTTTGATACTCGGGAGCGCGCTTTCGCATTTGAAAGCATGTCCGAATCTCGGGCACAGTTTCAAACACAAAAGCCGACGCTCCCGGCGGGTGTGCCGGTTTTAACCGACAAAAGGGTGACGGAGTTCCCTCCGCCACCCTTTTTGGTTTTTACTTGCGGATGCCGAGCCTGGCGATCAGCGCACGGTAGCGCTCGATGTCCTTCTTCATCAGATAGTCGAGCAGGCTGCGGCGCTTGCCGATCATCTTATAAAGGCCGCGGCGGGAATGGTTGTCGTGGGGATGGACCTTGAGGTGTTCGGTGAGCTGGTTGATCCGCTCGGTGAGAATGGCGACCTGCACCTCGGGGGAGCCGGTGTCGTTCTCGTGGGTACGGTTGGCCTCGATGATGGAGGTCTTCTGGTCTTTGAGCATCATGGGTAGTTTCCACCTTTCTTTACAATTCTCCCGCGGCTGCGTCAGGGACAGGCGGACCGTCCGCAAACGAGGCCGGGGAACATACCGGAGTATTCTACCATAGCATTCCCGGAATGTAAAGATGTATTTCGCGATTTTTTCCGATTTTTTCGGGAGCCGCGGCGCGTCCCGTTATTTCAGCCGCGCCCGCGCCTGCTCGTTGCCCTGCTCCGCGGCGAGCTTGTACCAGCGCTGCGCCTCCTCGGGATTCTTCTCCACGCCCGTGCCGTTGTCATAGAACTCGCCCAGCCGGAGCTGCGCCGGGGCGTATCCGAGCTCGGCGGCCTTGCGGATATGCTCCGCCGCGGCGGAAGCGTCCTTGCTGACGCCCTGCCCGTTGAGATACAGCATCCCCAGATAGTAACGAGGCTTCGGCTCCGTGTCAAAGCCCGTGGCGAGCGCTTTCTGATAATATTCCGCCGCCTTCTCGCAGCTCTGCGCAACGCCGAAGCCCTTTTCATGGCATCGGCCCAGATTGATATACGCCAGATACCTTGGGTAGGCGCCGTCCGCGTTCGGATCGTCCCCGGCCGCCAGAGTCTTGTTGAACCATTCGATCGCCTTTGCGCCGTCCGACGGCACGCCGCGGCCGGCCATATACATCGCGCCCAGAATGAAACGGCGCAGCCCCTTCAGAGCCGCGCCGTTTCGATCAATCGCTGTTGTTCCTATTTCTTGACGCCGGCAAAGTGTTCCTTTGTCAGCTTGAAGGCGACGGGGCTGAGCATCAGCACCGCGATCAGGTTCGGGATCGCCATCAGACCGTTGAGCGTATCGGCGATATCCCACGCCGGCGTCAGCTTGGTGACGGAACCGACCACGACCATGATGCAGAAGAGAATCTCATAGGGGCGGATGACCTTGGGCCCGAAGACATACTCGGCGCAGCGCACGCCGTAGAGAGACCAGCCGAGGATGGTGGAGGTCGCGAACAGCAGCAGGCCGATGGCGAGCAGGGAGGAGCCGAACTTCGCGCCGAACACGGCGGAGAAGCCGTCGATCGTGGTCATGGCGCCCGCCTTGTCCGCGTTGCCGAACTCCGGGTTCGCGGCGCACAGCACCACGAGGGAGGTCAGGGTGCAGATGACGATGGTGTCCATGAAGACCTCGAACATACCGTAGAGGCCCTGCTTGACGGGATCCTTCTCAGAGGTGGAGGCGTGCGCGATCGGGGCGGAGCCCATACCGGCCTCATTGGAGAACACGCCGCGGGACACGCCGCGACGGATCGCGTTGGCAATGGTGAAGCCGGCAATGCCGCCGACCGCGGCGCTGGGGTTGAACGCGCCGGAGAAGATGGAGCCGAACACCGCGGGCAGCTTGCCCGCGTTGACGATGATGACGATCAGCGCGCAGACGATGTAGATGGCGGCCATGAAGGGGACGAGCTTCTCCGTGACCTGGCCGATGCGCTTCACGCCGCCCAGCAGGACCACCGCGCAGAAGATCGCGATGGCAATGCCCGTGACGAGGTTGATCGTGAAGGACGCGCTCTCCGCGGCGGGATTGAACGCGAGGACCATCTTGTTGACCGAGCCCGCGATGGAGTTGATCTGGGTCAGGTTGCCGATACCGAAGGCGCAGATCATGCCGAGCACCGCGAAGACCGTGCCGAGCCACTTCCAGTTCTTGCCCAGGCCGTTCTTGATGTAGTACATCGGGCCGCCGACCCAGTCGCCCTTCTCGTTGCGCTCACGGTACTTGACCGCCAGCGTGACCTCGGTGAACTTGGTCATCATGCCGAAGATGGCGGAAATCCACATCCAGAAAACCGCGCCGGGGCCGCCGAGGACGATCGCGCCCGTAACGCCCGCGATGTTGCCGGTGCCGACCGTGGACGCCAGCGCCGTGGAGACCGCCTGGAAGGGTGTGATCTCGCCCTTGCCCGCCTCCGTCTTCTGGAAGATCTTGCCGAGGGTGTTTTTGATCATGTACCCGAACTTGGTGAACTGCTTGAAGCCGGTCATGATGCTGATGTAGACACCGGTACCGACCAGCAGCGCCAGCATGATCGGGCCCCATACGAAGCCGTTGATCGCGCTGTTGATTTGATTGATTGCTTCCATAAAGACCTCCACTCCCCAATTTCAAGATTAAAATTTCTGAACGCCCCGTTCAAAAATCCAGAAGTAGGATAGCAAATCTTGACAGATTTGTCAATAGATAGGTGTTATTTTATTTTGCATAATATCTATTTTGACGAAATTGTTACCAATTCTTGAACAAACTTGACAAAACCAAAACCGCGGTGTATGCTAACCGTACTAAGACAGCTAATACAGTTAATACAGTATGGCAAGGATTGCGAAAGGGGTGACGTCGTGATCAACTTGAACTACCGCGACGCGCGTCCGATCTACGAGCAGGTAAAGGACGGACTGCGCAAGCTGATCATCAGCGGAGCGATCGCGGACGGGGAAAGGCTGCCGAGCGTGCGCCGGCTGGCCATGCAGCTCGCCATCAACCCCAACACCATCCAGCGCGCCTACAACGAGCTGGAGGCGGAGGGCTGGGCGGCGTCGGTGCCCGGAAAGGGCAGCTTCGCCGTGTGCGCCGAGCGCGGGCAGAACGAGGCGCGCGTGCGGGAGCTGAGCGGACGCCTGCGGGAGACCGCCGCCGAGCTGCGCGCGATGGGCGTGCCGCAGGGCGAGATCGAAGCGCTGTGCAAGGAGGAGGAAACGCTATGATCGAAGTGAAAGGTCTCGTCAAGAGCTTTGACGGGTTCCGCGCGCTGGACGGAGCGGAGGTCAACGTGCCCGGCGGCGCGATCTACGGCCTCGTGGGGCCGAACGGCGCGGGCAAGACCACGCTGCTGCGCCATCTGACCGGCGTGTACCGGCAGGACGAGGGCACGGTGCGCATCGACGGGCAGGACGTGTGGGAGAACCCCGCCGTCAAGATGCGCGTCGCGTCCATTCCGGACGACTGGTTCTATTTTATGCAGGCGAATCTGCGCGACATGATGCGGTATCTGAGGGGCTTCTACCCGCAGTTCAGCATGGAGCGCTACGAAAAGCTCAAAAAGGTGTTCGAGCTGAGCGAGACGCAGGCGCTGCGCCGGATGTCCAAGGGCATGCAGAAGCAGGCGGCGTTCTGGCTGGCGATGTGCTGTATGCCGGACTGCCTGATCCTCGACGAGCCGGTGGACGGACTCGACCCCGTGATGCGCCGCCAGGTCTGGGGGCTCATCATGCAGGACGTGGCGGAGCGCGGAACGACGGTGCTGGTCTCGTCCCACAACCTGCGCGAGCTGGAGGACGTGTGCGACCACGTCGGCATCCTCAACCGCGGCAGGGTGCTGCTGGAGCGCAGCCTTTCGGAGCTGCAGGACAACACGGTCAAGATGCAGACGGTCTTCGAGGGCGACGCGCCCACGGCGGAGGCGCTCGGCGCGTCGGAGGGGCTGCGCGTGCTGCATCAAAGCGCCGTCGGGCGCGTGCACACCATCATCTTCCGCGGCACGCAGAGCGAGGCGGAGGCGCGTCTCGCGGCGTACAGGCCGGTGTTTATGGAGGCGGTTCCGCTGACGCTGGAGGAGATCTTCATCTATGAGCTGGGAGGTGCCGACTATGCAGTCAAGGACATCATTCTTTAATCCGACCGTGTTCTGGAGCGACCAGCGCCGCTTCTGGCCGCTGACGGCGGGCTTCGCGCTGCTGTGGTTCCTGCTCCTGCCGTTCTCGCGCCTGTCGGAGTACAGCTACAGCTTCGCGCCGCCCGAGGCGGCGGATATCTGCCGCGAGACGCTCAATCTCGCCGGCACCGGCGGCTACTGGGTCGCGTTCCTGACGGCGATCTTCTTCGCGATGGCGGCGTTCTCGTACCTGACGAACCCGCGCGCGACCAACGGGCTGCACGCGCTTCCCGCGAGGCGGGAGACGCTGTACCTCACGCATTACCTCTCCGGACTCTGCGCGCAGCTGGCGGCGCAGCTCGCCGCGACGGTGCTGACCTGGCTGGTGCTCTCGTCGCACAACGCGATCGACCTGCGCGTGACGGGGCTGCTGCTGCTCGCGCTCGTGCTGCCGACGCTGTTTTTCTACTCCTTCGGCGTGCTGTGCATGATCTTCACCGGACAGATCCTCGCCGCGCCGGTGTTCTACGGTGTGCTGAACGTCGTCGTGGTGGGCGTGGAGACGCTGCTGCGCGTGTTCGCGGGCAACTATCTCTACGGCTGGGCGGACGGCACGAACCCGTGCCTCACCGCGTTCTCGCCCATCGTCCAGCTGGTGGACAACGGCGTGCGCGCGACGGGCGAGTTCCGTTCGCCTGACGCGGACGGCGGGCTCGCTCTGCTGGGCCTCGACTGGCTGCTGATCTACGCCGCCGCGGGGCTCGTGCTCGCGGCGCTGGGGCTGCTCGTCTACCGCAGCCGCCACAGTGAGGCGACGGGCAGCATCGTCGCCGTCGGCTGGGCGCGCCCCGTGTTCAAGTACGGCGTCACGTTCTGCGCGGCGCTGGCGCTGGGGCAGCTGTTCTACTACCTGTTCTTCGGCCGGTACCGCTCCAGCGGCGACTACTCGCTCGTCAGCACGCTGCTGTGCATGGCGGCGGCGGGCCTGATCGGCTACTTCGCGGCGGAGATGCTGCTGAAAAAGAGCTTCCGCGTGCTGCGCTCCGGCTGGAAGGGCGCGGCGGCGGTGACGGCGGTGCTGATCGCCATGGGCTTCGTCATGTCCCTCGACCTCACGGGCTATGAGGGCTACGTCCCCGATCCGGAGCAGGTCCGCTCGGCGAGCGTCGAGTGGTACGGGCAGGCCGGCGGCAGCGACATCTTTGCCGTCGTGTCCGACGCGGAGACGATCCGCCTCGTGACCGACGCCCACCGCGCCATCGCGCGCGACAAGCAGCGCCAGCTCTCCCTGCTCCGCGGGGACGGCGACTTCTTCCACGCGGACACCGACCGCGAGATCAACCTGAGCTGGATCGGCGTGACGTATCAGATGAAAAACGGCGCCACGGTCAGCCGCCGCTACGCCAGGGTCCGCTTCTGGGCGGACGAGCTGGGCGACCCGTCCTCGCCCGCGGCGGCGATGACGGCGCTGTGCGACGCGCCCAACGTCGTGCTTCAGCGCGCGCTGGGCAGCTATGGCGCCTCCAACAGCGGAGATCCGCGCGAGCTGGTCGACCTGCGCTTCACCGGCGGCACCGTCAGCATCGACTCCTATGACGGAAACGGCATGTACGAGCAGTCCTACGCGCACGAGCTGAGCCCCGCCGAGGCGAAGCAGGTCTATGAGACGATCCTGCGCGACGTGGAGTCCGGGCGGGTCCACGGCTCGCTCTTCAGCCAGTCGAAGACGCTCCTCGGCGATCTGGAGCTCTACGCGACGTATCTGGACACGAGGGACTACAGCGGCGAGCCGAGACGCCGCGACCGCGTGTTCACGCCGCGCCTGACGGCGGAGATGACGGAGACGCTCGCCGTTCTGAGCGCGATGGGCGTTGAATTCCCGCTGCGCTGAGCGCGGGGCTTCGTTTGCCGCGTCCTGCCGGGGGAACGGTTTCTGACACCGTTTCCTGTCAAGGAACGAAACGCGACCCCATTTCTTCTTTTTCTTGAAAAGAAGAAACGGTGTCGCCCGTCAAAGAAGAAAAGCGCCGGATGGCTGCACGAGGTGCCGTGCGAACCATCCGGCGCATCTTGTTGATACGGGTATTCTCTTCTTCCGCTGCCGCTGCGTTTTTTCGCGCGCGGCGCTGTGCGTTGCCGCAAGCGCGCCTGGAGGGCGGGATGTGTGACCGTTCGCGGGGGTATCCGCCGCTGCGTTTATTCTCCGCCGCCGAGCCGCCGCTTGATCTCGCGCCATGCCGACGCGTACAGGCC
>CAMVAV010000101.1 GCA_947165595.1 uncultured Clostridia bacterium
TGGGCGACACCTTCCAGTTCGGCTTCCACTACCGTGTCGCGGGCTTCGACGTCTATCTCGGCGAGGCGCTGCTGTCCCTGTTCGCGCTGCTGCTCTTCGGCGTCGTCTGCATTCACGGCGGACGCTTTGCCGCGCGCGTGCAGACGGTGATGGCGCTGATTCTGATTGTCGGCGTCCTGATCGGCTTCGGCGCGGCGGTCCGCGGCTACAACGGAAACCTCTTTGCCGTTTCGCCGGGCTTTGTCCCGCGCAAGATGCACGCCCTCGCGGTCGTCAACATTGTGGCGCTTGCCCCGTGGGCGTTCTCCGGCTTTGAATCCATCTCGAACTCCACGCAGGAGTTTGCCTTTTCTCCCAGGCGCTCTCTGCGCATCATGCTCTTCGCCGTGATCACGAGTGCCGCGGCCTACTGCTTTCTCTCCCTGATGGCGGTCTCCGCGCCGCCGGAGAGCTATGAGAGCTGGGTGGACTACATCGGCAACCTCGGTTTCCTGTCCGGGCTGAAGGGGCTGCCGACCTTCCACGCGGTCAACGTGTATCTGGGGAAGCCGGGGCTCGTCATCCTCGGCGTCACCGTGGTCGCCGGCGTCGTCACCGGGCTGGTCGGCAACTACATTGCCGCCAGCCGCCTGATCTACGCGCTGGCGGAGGACGATCTGCTTCCCAGGTGGTTTGCCGAGCTCAACGGGACGAACACGCCGAAAAACGCCATTCTCTTCGTGATGCTGCTCTCCCTGCCCATTCCCTTTCTCGGCAGGACCGCCATCAGCTGGATCGTCGACGTAAACACCATCGGCGCGACGATCGCCTACGCCTACACCTCCGCCGCGGCATACCGGCGCGCACAGGACGAGCACAGCGGGCTGTACCGCCTCACCGGCGGCGTGGGCATGGTCGTTTCCGTGCTGTTCTTCCTGTACTTCATGGTGCCGAACCTCTGGTCGGCGAGCGCGCTTTCCGCGGAGTCCTACCTGATCCTGATCGCGTGGAGCATCCTCGGCTTCGGCTTCTTCCGCTACATCTATCTGCGCGATACGCACCGCCGTCTCGGCAAGTCCACCGTCGTGTGGATCGTGCTGCTGTTTCTGATCTTCTTCGCCTCCATGATGTGGGTGCGCCAGTCCACGCGCAGCACCACGCGCGAGGTGCTGGAGGACCTCAACGCTTACAACGAGAGAGAGCTCGCGGAATACGGCGTCGAGATGAACGAGCAGGAGCGCGCCGACTCCGAATACTATCTGGAGCAGCGCATGGAGATCGTCAACGCCTCCCTCGGGCGCAGCGGCATGATCCAGACGATCCTGATCATGGCGGCGCTGTTCATCATGTTCAGCCTCTACAACAGCATGATGCAGCGCGAGCGGGAAATGGAGAGCCGAAAGATCGAGGCGGAGCAGCGAAACCGCGCAAAAAGCGTATTTCTCTCCAACATGAGCCACGACATCCGCACGCCCATGAACGCCATCATCGGCTACACGGCGCTGGCGAAGAAGGTCGAGGGTGTTCCGGCGGAGGAGATGGAATTTCTCGACAAGATCGAATCGTCCAGCGAGCATCTGCTGGCGCTGATCAACGACGTGCTGGAGATGAGCCGCATCGAAAGCGGCAAGATGGAGCTGGAGGTCGAGCGAACCGACCTTCTCAAAACGCTCGACGAGGTGCGCGACCTGTTCGCCGCGCAGATGCAGGCGAAGCACATCACCTACACCGTCGAGGCGGAACACATCGTCAACCGGATGGTGCTGTGCGACCGCAACCGCTTCAACCGCGTGCTGCTCAACCTTATCAGCAACGCCTGCAAATTCACGCCGGACGGCGGGCAGGTCAACGTGACGCTGACGCAGTCCGACTCGCTGGAGGCGGCGGGGCGCTACGAGCTGCGCGTGCGCGACACGGGCGTCGGCATGAGCCCCGAGTTTGCCGAGCGCGTGTTTGACGCCTATTCGCGCGAACGCACGGCGAGCAGTATTCAGGGCACCGGCCTCGGCATGGCGATCACCAAGAACATCGTCGATCTCATGCAGGGCACGATCGAGGTCGAGACCGAACCGGGCAAGGGCACGGAGTTTCTCGTCCGCCTCTACTTCCCCTTCGCCCCGGAGGCGAACGAGGAGGAGCTTCGCCAGACGGAGGAGCTTGCGAAGAACGACCTTGACTTCTCGACGATGAAGCTGCTGTTGGTCGACGACAATGAGATCAACCGTGAGATCGCGACGATGCTGCTCGAGGACATGGGCTTTGCCATCGACACCGCCGAGAACGGGCAGCTCGCGCTCGACGCGGTCGCCGCCTCCCGTCCCGGGGAGTATCGCGCGGTGCTCATGGACATTCAGATGCCTGTCATGAACGGCTACGAGGCGGCGCGGGCGATCCGCGCGCTGCCGGACGAGGCGCTCGCGTCCGTTCCCATCATCGCCATGTCCGCGAACGCGTTCGCGGAGGACGTGCAGGAGGCGCACAACGCCGGGATGAACGCCCACATCGCCAAGCCGATCGACGTAAAGAAAATGACGGATACGCTTACCGAAGTGCTCCGCCGGTGACCCGGCGGGCTCTGCCGAAAACAAAAACGGCGGCGTATGCCTGCGCATACGCCGCCGGGGTTTTCTCTTTCACTTTTCATGCATCCGGTACTCCGTATCCTCCGCGATCATTTGCAGCATGATATCCGCAAAGACGGGGTCAAACTGCGTTCCCTTCCCTCTTTCGATCTCCCTGCGGATCGTCTCCTGCGGCAGGATGCCGCGGTAGCTCCGCATGGAGGACATGGCGTCGTAGGCGTCCGCCACGGAGATGATGCGCGCCTCCTCCGGGATATCCTTGCCGGAGATACCGTCCGGGTAGCCGGTGCCGTCGTACCGCTCGTGGTGCCAGCGCGCGCCGATCGCCAGCTCGGGAAACTCGGGGATGTTGTGCAGGATTTTGTCCCCCCTCACGGGGTGCGACTGGATGATGGCGTACTCCTTGTTGTCAAGGCGCTCGGGCTTGTTGATGATGGTGTCCGGAATGCCGATCTTGCCGACGTCGTGCAGCAGTCCGATGAGGTAGATGCTCTGCTGGCGCTCCTCGGAATAGCCGCTGCGCCGCGCGATCTCCCGCGCGTAGGACGCGACGCGCTCGGAGTGGCCGTTCGTGTAGGTGTCCTTTTCATCGATGGCGCCGGCGAGCGTTTGAACGACCTGCATGTTGATGCGGGAAATGCGCTTCTCCTGCTCGATGACGGCGCGCGTCTTTTCCTCCACCTGGGCGGCGAGGTCGCTTTGCAGGCGCGTCAGCTCGATGGTGTGCCGCACGCGCGTGAGCAGCACCTTGGGGATAAAGGGCTTGCGGATGAAGTCCATCGCGCCGGCGTCCAGCCCGCGCACCTCCGCCTCCACATCGTCGTCCGCCGTCAGAAAGATGACGGGAGCCTTTCGAAATGCCTCGTTCTCGCGCAGCATCGAGATCGTCTGGAAGCCGTCCGTCCCGGGCATGTGAATATCCAGCAGGATCAGATCCGGCATCCCGACGCCGCTGCCCAGCAGCTTGAGCGCCTCTTCGCCGGAGCGGACGCAGCTTGTCCTCATCTGATGTGCGGAGAGGATGTGGCTCGCCATGCGCAGATTGTTCGGGTCGTCGTCGACGACCAACACCCAATCCCCGGATGCAAACGCCGCCTTCAGTTTCTCGATCATGGGGAGAACCTCCTCATCGCCGCCGTTGTCCCGTCTGTTCGCTTCCATTCCCTGATATCTGATTATATCTTCTTTTTCACCTTATTGCAAGAGGCGAGGACGTTATCTTGCATTTTATAGTATCAGGAGGGCCGCCATGTCCGTTTTGCAAAGCTCCGGTCACAGGGAAAGAACCCTGACCCTGCCGTATTCCGCCGTACAGGCGACGTTCTGGATGAGCTACTGCGTCTTCATCGGCTTCGCCGCCGTGTATTTGCAGGCGCTGGGCTATTCCAACGCGGAGCTCGGCGCGGTGCTGGCGGCGGGCAGCCTGTTCGGTTCGCTGCTGGGTCCCGCGCTCTCGTCGCGCATCGACCGGGACGCGCGCTGCACCGCCGGAGGGCTGACCCCTCCCGTCCTCGCCGCGCAGGCGATCGCGATCGCTGTGCTGCTTGCGCACCCGGTAAAGGGGATCTCTGTCTCGGTGGGCTTCGCGTGCTACATCGCGTTCGCCATGTCCGTCAACTCGCTGAACCTGAAGCTCTACACCGACGCGATCAGCCGCGGAGCGCGCGTGGATTACGCCTTTGCGCGCGGCATGGGCTCGTCCGCGTATGTGCTGGTCTCCGTGGCGCTCGGCGCGTTGGCGGAGCGCGATCCCGCCCGCGTCGTCCCGCTCGCGGGGGCGGTGCTGTGCGCGCTCCAGTTCGCCGCCTTCCTCTCGCTCTCGCGCTCGATGCCCTCCGCCCCCGCCGCGCGGCGGGAGGAGGCGCGCGGTTCGTCCCTCGCCGCGTTCGCGCGCAAGAACGGACGCTTCTGCGCGCTGCTGTTCGGCACGGCGCTGATCTTCTACTCCCACAACGCGGTTTGCAGCTTTCTCATCAACATCGTGCGCAACGTCGGCGGCGACACGCGCACCATGGGCGTCCTCAACGGCTTTATGGCGGCGGTGGAGATCCCGGTGATGCTGCTCTACACGCGCCTGTTCGGAAAGCGGGACGCCGCCGCCCTGCTGCGCGCCTCCTTCGTGTTCTTCACGCTCAAGGCCGCCGCGATCGCGCTCGCGCCGAGCGTCCCCCTGCTGGGGGCGGCGTTCGTGCTGCAGGCGCCGTCCTTCGCGCTCTACACTGCGGCGATCGTCCCCTATGTGAGCAAAACGATCCCGCACGAGGACTCCGCCAAGGCGCAGAGCCTCGCCTTCACGATGACGACGGTGGGCTCGGTGCTCGCGAGCCTGATCGCCGGGCGGCTGTACGACGCGCTGAGCGTGACGGCGACGCTCTGGATCGGCTGCGCCGCCTGCGCCGCGGGCAGCGCAATCTCGATCATCAGCTGCCGGAGCGCAGGATCGCCAGAAGCTCCGCAACGTCCCGCAGAATGAACGACGGCTTGATATAGCTCTCCTCCGCGTCCATCGCCGAGCTCTCGCCCGAGAGGACCAGCACCGTGTCGACGCCCGCCTTGACCCCGCAGGCGATATCGGTGTAGATCCGGTCGCCCACGACGACGGTCTCCTCCGGTGTCGCCCCGGCAAGGCGCATCGCGTGGTACACCATGTCCGGCTTCGGCTTGCCGACGACGTAGGGGCTGCGCCCCGTCGCGCGTTTGAGCATCTCGCACACGCTGCCGCAGTCGGGCACATAGCCGTACCACGTCGGACACACCCAGTCCGGGTTCGTCGCCACGTATTCGACGCCGCGCCCGAGCAGGATGCAGGCGTCCTCCAGCTTTTGGAACGTCAGCTCCGTGTCGAAGCCCATCAGCAGCGTGTCCACCGCGTCGTCCCGGTCCTCCGTCACGGAAAACCCGGCCGCGCGGAGCTGCTCCTTGAGCGACGCCGTGCCGCAGACGTAATAGCGCTTGTCCTGCCCGCCGTGCGCCCGCAGATACTCGATCGTCGCGTCCACGGAAGTAAGAAAATCGCTCCGCTCCGCCTCCACGCCGAGGCGGAGCATTTTTTCGACGTACGCGTCGACGCTCTTTGAGGAGTTGTTCGTCAGATAGAGATAGCGTCCGCCGCGCGCGCGGACCTCCCGCAGGAACTCCGCCGCGCCTTCGAACAGCTTCTCGTCCAGATACAGCGTCCCGTCCATGTCCAGCAGGAACAGACGCTTTTGCCGCAGCCGCTCAAGCCCGTGCATCACTTGGCCCTCCTGCCCGCTCCGATGAAGATGAACACCAGCGAGCTGAGCAGCAGAAGATACGGATAGTACAGGCGCGGGATGATCTCAAACGCGGAGACCGACGCGCCCAGCACCGCCGCCTGCGAGATGGCGACGAGCATCTGCGCGCCGTAGGGAATGACGCCCTGGAATATGCAGGAAAAGGTGTCCAGCAGCGACGCCGACTCCTTGGGCGAGATGCCGTACTCGTCGCTGATCTGCCTGGCGATCGGTCCCGCCATGACGATGGCGACCGTGTTGTTCGCGGTGGCAATGTCCATCGCGCCGACCAGCAGCCCCACGCCGAGGCGTCCGCCCACCGCGCCGCGGAACGCGCGGCGAATGAAGGAGAGCAGCGCCTCAAAGCCGCCGTACTCGCGCATCAGGGCGCACATGGCGGAGACGAGCAGCGTGACCATGATCGTCTCGAACATGCCGGACGCGCCCGCGCCCATGCTGCCGAGCAGGTCCAGCGCGCCGACCGTCCCCGTGGCGAGGACGATGACCGCGCCGGCGAGGATGCCCGCGATCAGCACAGGGAACACGTTCACGCCCGCGATCCCGCCGGCGAGCACCAGCACATAGGGTACGAGCAGCAGCAGATTGTAAGGCGGAATTTCGATCTGTCTGAGCCCGTCGCTGCCCGAGATCAGGATCAGCAGCAGCGTCGCCGCCGCCGCGGGCAGCGCGACCTTGAAGTTGGCGCGGAACTTGTCGCGCATCTCGCAGCCCTGCGTGTTGCAGGCGGCGATGGTTGTGTCCGAAATGAAGGAGAGGTTGTCCCCGAACATCGCGCCGCCCATGACGGAGGCGATGCACAGCGGCAGCGGGAAGCCGGAGATCTGCGCCACCGCCACCGCGATCGGCGTGATGAGCGAGATCGTGCCGACGGAGGTGCCCATCGCCGTCGAGACGAAGCACGCCGCGACAAACAGCACGCCCACCGCGGCGCGCGCGGGCGTCACGGAGAGAAGGAAGTACGCCACCGCCTCCGCGCTCGAGCGTCCCGTCACGCCGACGAACACGCCCGCGGCGAGGAAGATCAGGATCATTGTCATGATGTTCTTGTCGCCCACGCCCTGTCCCATGACGGCAAGCTTTTCGTCAAATTTGAGCGCCCTGTTCTGCAGGCACGCCACCAGCAGCGCGATCAGAAAGACGACCACGATGGGGATGGAGTAGAAGCCCATCTCGATCTTCAGCACATACTCAAACAGAACGCCCAGCCCGAGGTAGAGCACCAGAAATACCAGAACGGGCAGCAGCGCGCGGGGATTTGCCTTCGGTTTCATTGCGGTTTTCCTCCCAGAACAACACGTTTCTTTCTCTGATTTATCGCGCGTAGACGGCGACGGGATCGTCGATCTCGCGGGTCGCCCACGCGTTGAGCGACCAGTCCGCCCGCGCGCCGGCAAGATATTCGTAGTATCCCTGCGCGCCGACCATCGCTCCGTTGTCGCCGCACAGCGAGAGCGGCGGCAGGCAGAGCCGGATGCCCGCCCTGTCGCAGGCGGTCTGCAAATCGGCGCGCAGGAACGAGTTCGCCGCGACGCCGCCCGCCGCGATAAGCGTTTTGCGCCCGCACTTGCGCGCGGCGAGGATCGCGCGCGGCACAAGCTCGTCCGAGACCGCCTGCGTGAAATCCCGCGCCAGCGCGGCGCGGTCCAGCGGTTTGCCGGTCTGCTCCGCGTTGTGGGCGAGGTTGACCACCGCGGTCTTGAGCCCGGAAAAGCTCATGTCCAGCTCGCGGCCCTCGATCTTTGCCCGCGGCAGCTCGTAGACGCCGCCCGCGCTGCCGTGCGCCAGCTCGTCCATCGGCTTTCCGCCCGGGTACGGAAGTCCCAGCACGCGCGCCGCCTTGTCGAAGCACTCGCCCGCCGCGTCGTCGCGCGTCGCGCCGAGGAGCTTGAATTCGGTGTAGCCCGCCACGTCGACGAGCAGGGTGTTTCCGCCCGACATGCATAGCGCGAGGAACGGCGGCTCCAGCTCCGGAAAGGCAAGGTAATTCGCCGCGATGTGCGCGCGGATGTGGTGCACCGGGATCAGCGGCACGCCCAGCGCGTAGGCGGCGGATTTCGCGAAGTTGAGCCCCACGAGCACCGCGCCGATCAAGCCCGGCGCGCAGGTCGCCGCCACCGCGTCGACGTCCCGCTTCGTGATGCCCGCGTCCGCGAGCGCCCGGTCCGTCAGCGCGGCGATCGCCTCGACGTGTCTGCGCGACGCGATCTCCGGCACGACGCCGCCGTAGAGCGCGTGCATGTCCGCCTG